>RECN01000119.1 GCA_007694005.1 Spirochaetaceae bacterium | reverse complement strand
CTTCTGGCCGCTGTCGCGGATCGCAAGCAGTGCCTTGCGCGGTAGGCAGCGTGGGCCAACATCACCATGAATCGTCCTGACCGGCACAGAACGTCAGCGACCTGTCGGTGACCGCTTCTGTGTATCACGGTGCAGCAGCCGTCGGCGACCTCTCCATGAACCTCATCCACACATGCATTCTCAACGGCGCCGACCCGGTCGATTACCTGACAGTGCTGGAGAAACACGCGCTCCCGCGCGACGTGCGCCCGCTCATTGGTATCAGCGGTACTCACTGAGCAAGTATTTGTCGGCCTTCCACAGTTCGTCGAACATCTCTTTGGTTTTCGTGATCGTCAGGTTCGCCGCGGTTGTTAGCACCGCTCGATTATTGACCCAGTTCGCCGGTCTGAAATTGACCCACCCTGGCGGGGTCGGGAAAGCCGCCGGCAAATTCTCAACACAGACATCCCTCGCACATCCGGAAAGAGCGCATCAGCGGGCACTACCATGCATCACTCGTCACAGAGACCCTAGATGCTGCCTGCTCCAGACATGTCCGGGATTCAGTTCCAGAACTGTAGAGAACTCTGAGGTTGCCTTTTTCTTGTCTTCCAATCCTTCATAGGCCAGCCCGGCCAAGTAGTGGTTCATAACATTCTTCTCTTGAGGTGTCTGAGCAGCCTCGAAAATGGTGAAGAATATGCTGCGGTCTTCCTTCTTTGCCTGTGCATCCTTCAGCATATTCTGAAATAGCTTGGCTGCTTCTTCTTTTCTCCCCAGTTCCTTGAGTGCAAGCCCCTTGTAATACAAGTATTCACGATAGGGACCTCCTTCTTCGATGTTTGTCTCAAGTGTTTGCTTGAGCAAGTCCTCTGCCTGTTTCCCATCTCCTGCTCTTCTACAAACTACACTCTCAAGATACAGGAACTGAGCATGGCGAGCACGTCCTATAAGCCGGATAGGATACGCCAGCGCCGAATCAAGGCCGTTTCGAGCCTTCTCATAATCCCCATTCGCCAAGTACTCAAGGCTCCTTAGCGTATAGGCGTTGAGGAATGCATTCTGCATCTCGGTCACGCCTTCGAATTCTCCGATAATAGTATTTGCCGTTAATAACTCCAATGCTTCGTCATACTTACTGTCTTCAACAAGCCGTGTTGCAAGACGTATCAATGTCTCGTCACGCTTCTTCACTGAATCGATGTGATTCTTCAAGAACTCACACTTCTCACTGGAAGATACCTTGTTCATCTCATTAAGATTATCCATCTCAAATATGAGTCTGGAATCATCTCCGTTGCACTCCATTGCTCTCCTGACGCTTTGTTCAGCCTTCTTATAATCCTGACGCGCTTCCTTGTAGGCTAAACCCAAGTTTCTATGAACGATGTAGAATGTGTCATCTATCTCTCTTGAGAGTTCCCAGGCACGAATGGCTGCTTCAGGTTGGTGTTCGTACAGAAGATTACCAAGGTAATACGGAGCGAAGGGGTCTTCAGGATTCGACTGCATCGCGTGTTTCAGGATATCTACTTCCTCCGCTCGATAGGGGAAACAATAGTCGTGAGGCATGGTGCTTGCTTTCTGATAGTATGCCAGTGATCGTTCCGGATCACCTTGCCTGGACCAGAAGTACCCAAGACAATAGTAGACCATAGGGTGCTTCTTGCCTCGCACTTCCATAACGCGCAGCACATCAACTGCTTCCTGATAGAACCCGCAGTTCCCGTACTCAATTGCGAGCTCAAGATAAGACTCTACCCAGTCCCTTAGCCTGGTAGTGAACTCCTCATAACTCGAGGAGGCATGCTTCTCATCTTTCATGGCCGTGGCTACCAGATGCATTTCATTGAGAGCCTGATGATCGAGGGGGTTTATCTTCAGGTTATGTAGAATCTGGTCCTTGGCAGCCTGCGGATGACCCATCTTTCGAAGTATCATTGCCCTCAGGTTGAGAGCGTTCAGATTCTCCGCGTTTGCGAGTAGCGACTTCTCCAAGTGATCGAGGGCCTTCCTGTAGTCGCCATGAACACAATCCATCTCTGCCAGCTGGTAGAACGAAGCCGCAACCCAGGCATAACACCAGGATGCCCGATAGAAGTTGTCATACGCCTCGGTGACTTTTCCCTGTGCCCGTTGAACCAGCCCAAGATAGTAGAGCCCTTCACCATCTTTTGGTTTGGTGTAATTCGATGTGATTCTATCGACGGCGGTTTGGAAGTGTTCTTCAGCCTTTTCCCAGTTGAAAGCCTTCGTGTAGAGAATCCCCAACTGTGTGTTGACTCGGAAATCACCGGGATCACGTCTCAGCGCCTCTTCATAGTACGGCATCGGATCAAGGCCGCCGTTATAGAACTGATTCAATCGCAATCCGGCCAAATAGAGCTCTTCAACAGACTCCATCTTCTCCGGGGCATCCAGCGCTTCCATGGGTTTGGGCCTTGGGTGCCGGGTCTGATGCTCGGCAGGCTTGTAGTACAGAAGAGGATTGTCACTTCCATCGTACAACGCTACATCGAGGTCAAGCTCTGTGATTCCTGAAGGCAAAGGAACATCGGCCTTGTACGCCTGGGCGGGACTGATCGAAATCGTCTCCTTCAAGAGAACCTGGCTCTTGGCCCTTAACACTGCCGTAGCACCTTCATGACGTGTGGTAGTATTCATCCGTACTTTTATGATCCGGTCATTGGTGACTTCGAGGTTTAAGGCCCCGCTACGGTTGGCAAACTTGAGGCCGTCGAGCTCCCGAATAGGAAACCAGACCATGGTACCAGACTTAGCCTCATAGGGCTGAATCCAACTATAGTCGGGCTGATTATCACTATAGAAACCAACCATCAACTCGTTGTTTCGGCCGTCTTCGTCGGTATGGTGCTTCCAGATCCTTTCACCAGCAGCGTTGTTGCCGTCAGTCCAGTACTTAGCTGAGCTGACATGGTGATTACCCACCCAAACAGTTCCGGCTCCCTTGCCATGATCATAGCCGCCGTAGTAATCGTCACGAAGGTTCATGGCGAATATGGAAGAAGGAACAAGTGTGTTCTTCCACATGCTCAGATCCATTCCCTCGTACTCAAAATCGTTGAACCTGCAATCGGCTACTGGCCATGCGGTAACATCACGCTTGTGATGATATGTGATGTACTGGACCGAAGGGGGATATATGACCTGATAAGTCTCATCGACATGTGTTGCAGGGTTTATCCAAAACAGGAAGGAGTTGGATACAGGAGTTCTGTTCATTGGATGGATGTACAACTCCATTATTGAGGAACCAGGGTAGATGGTGTAACTGACCAACGCCCGCATGCGATGCCTCTTGTCGGTAACACCGATACAGATTGTCTTACTCCCGTCTTCATTCTCTACGATTTTCGAGTCCATGGGTTCAAGAGTGCTGGGACCATGGTGGTGCGGCCAGGACCAGGCAAAGCTCCCCGACATCCACTTCCCTACCATACCCACCAGAGACGGTTTGATCACATTGTTACGGTAAATCCAGTTGTAGTTGTTTGTCTTATCTTCCGCATAATAGATTCGACCACCTAATTCTGGAATGACTCCAATATCGATATACTCGTTCTGAGCCCGGATTAAATAGTAGTCTCGATCGCGTTTGCTGGTTGTCAGATTGTCATCCATCGGATAGGGGTATATGCGGCGTTGAACACCCTGATGACATTTTCCTTCGTAGAAACGAGGCATTATCTCGGGCCTTTTCACCTCGTATGATGGTATGGTAATCGTTTCTTCACTTACTTCAGCCTGGGCTGACGCTTTCTGCTTCTCAGTTGCAGTCTTCGAATCTCTCATTTCATCCTCCAACGATTAATAGTCAAGGTACCAAGTTTCCGAATCGTCTCGGTTAGTCCGCTCATTGAAGTGTCTCCCTCCGACCCACGGGCTTCGGATTATCACGTCAACCAATCCGCCGCCAGCGAAAACGTCAAACTACTGGAAAGCGATGACATTACCCACAATTGGAGCCAAGGTGAACACGGCAATCCAGATGAGGCCCGGCACGAGCAACAGGTACAGTTCGGACCACCGCCTCAGACCAACGCCTTTTGTTCTTGTTGTAGATCGCCTCGTGCTATCAGCCCTGTTCATCGCAACTGGTCGGGTCACACCGGAAGTTTGCCACGGATTGTGCAGGTTTGCTTGGATTATCTTCGCAGCTACCCGTACTATTCTTGCAGCGTGGCTCGCGGGCGTCCATGCGCTCGTTGACAAGGCGCCGGCGCCTCAATGAGCTATGCGCCTGTTCAGTCGCGAGTGGACTAACGAATCGCTGATCCTGCAGCACAGATGTAACGTCTCACAATGAGCGAGCGAGCCGACCTTCCGGATCGCGAGCATCGAAGACTGGAGAGAGGACGCCTTTCGGTCAGCGGGAAACCTCTGGATCGAGCGCCCGGATCGCAACCGGTTCGATCTGATTCGCTCGCAACGAAGCGTCCTGCCTCCCGCCGGGACCGATGCGCCGGTGCAGGACGCAGCCGGCCAGTCGGTGATCGACCATGATGGCATCTGGCCGGCCAAGGACGCCGGGACCAGACGATCGCCACGCGTCTCATAGTGGAAGAGCGCGGCGACGCGGTCATCCTGCGCTTCGAGCCGCCGCTTCCCGCTGGGTTTGACCAGGTCGGTCCGGCTCAGGGCATCGCCTTACGGTACGCGCGAGGGGACAGGCCGGTGGCGTTGCGGAAGCAGCGGGAGAAGTAGTCGGGACTCTCAAAGCCGCACTCGAAGCCAATCTCCGTAACGCTGAGCGTCGTCTCCTGCAGGAGATCCCGGGCGTGCTGGACACGGGTCCGGATCAGATACTCGATGGGCGACGCACCGAGCGCGGCTCGGAAGTGGCGGTGCAGCGTGCTGGTCGACATGTTCGACGCGCGCGCAAGGTCCTCCACGGTGAGTCTCTCAGGGTAATGAAGCTCTACGTAGCGCATAACGGAGCCGATTCCAGAGATCGCACGGGTGCGCGCGTTGGGCATGTCGAGATAGCAGCGGCCGAGGTACCCGAGCATGTGACTGAGGACAGTGAGCGCCATGAAACTGTCGCCCGCCTCATGCCGTACCAACTCTGCTTCGAGGTCCGCCTGCATCCGCATGAGGTAATCGAGCTGCGGAGAGAGGAGTTTGAGGCGGGCTGTGAGACCGTGCACCTTCCGCAGCTTCGGCTCGAGATCAAACAGAGCCCGGAACCCGGCACAGGTGCGGGCCTCGCGGAACGGGAAGCCGAGTTTCTCCAGGTCGAACATGACGTTCGAGACAACTAAATCGCGCGACTCAACAAAGCAGTGCGGGGTATCGGCCGGGAGCAAGTACACGTCGCCGGCAGCAACATCGTAGACACTATCCTCGATATGGTGCCGGGCCGTCCCCTCAACGACGATCGCGAGCTCCGGGTAGTCATGATGGTGCATTGGTAGCGGTGAGCTCACGTGGATCACGTGAGTGAAGAGCGGGAGTTGATATCGATACAGGTACTCGGACCGCTGAAGTCGACGCATCGTCTGCCGGGCTGGAGGCGTTCGGAACAGCCTCTGGTCGCATAGTACAGGAGTGCGCGACGATTGTCCAGGCAAACCCGAACGATTGGTGGCAGGCTCATCAGTGAACGGCTGTTCGAGCCGCTCCCGGTTTCTGAGTGCTCACACCGGCGTTATCCCTCCGTCTGCGGCTATGTTCTGCGCGTTGACGTAGGTGCTCTCTTCACTGGCAAGCCAGGCCACGAGCTTCGCGAGCTCAGGCACCTTGCCGCTCCGGTGCATCGGATTTCGTTCGTAGTACCTCTTCATCCCGTCTTCAGCTACCAACTCGCTGGTCATGTCGGTGTTGTCTGTTTTCAGTCGCAGTCTAGCGCCCGACCGACTCAAGTTCCGTGCTGAACGACGGTGCCCACTGCAGGTCGCGCATCAACCGGTTGGCGTCCAAACCTGGAGAAAAAGCGCGGGATCCGTCGCGGTGAGCAAAGGCTGAGTTCGTCTCGACCTCTCTTCTGGAGCCCCGATTTGGAAGAATAGTGCAAGTATTTGATCGAATGATCCGGGCAAACCCGCCGCATCCGTGAGAATATACCACATGGTTATGGCCCGCCGCACAGACGCTCGCTCTTCGGCGACTCAGCGAGAGTTGCTGGTGACTTCACTTCGAAAGGAACCACTCTTGTACCTGATGCTGTTCCCGCCCCTCGTCTACTTCGCAATGTTCAGGTACTGGCCGATGTACGGTGTGACGTACGCGTTTCGAAACTACAGTATCTTCACTGGTGAGGCTCCATGGGTCGGGCTGGCCGTGTTTCGTAGGCTCGTCAGTCTCCCCGGCTTCTGGGTTGCATTTCGCAACAACGTCATTATCAGCTTTGGGGGCTTTGTCTTTGGCTTTCCTGTTCCTATCATACTCTCGCTGCTCATCAACGAGTTGGTGCACATCCGGTTCAAGAAGTTCGTGCAGACCACCGTGTTGCTGCCGTCGTTCATCTCCTGGGTGATCATCGGGGGGCTTGTCTACACATTGCTCTCACCGAGCAGCGGTGTGGTCGCGGCGATCCTTCGGGGCGTCGGTTACGAGGGGAGGATTCCGAACCTTCTGGTGAGCACCGATCACTTCAGGAAGGTGATCATCGTTTCGTATGTGTGGAGAGCCGGGGGATTCGCAACAATCATCTACCTCGCCGCAATCGCGTCAATCGACTATGAACTGTATGACGCAGCAGTAATTGACGGAGCGGGCCGATGGGCTCAGGCGTGGCGGATCACACTTCCGTCGATTCGGCCGGTCATCATCATCCTGCTCATCTTCCGGGTAGGCGCGCTCATGGATGCGGGGTTCGAGCAGATCTTCGCCATGTACAACCCGCTCGTGTACGAGGTGAGTGAGATACTCGACACGTACGTGTACAAGGTCGGGCTCATCCAGCGCAACTACTCCCTGGCGACCGCCGCGGGTTTGTTTCAGTCGCTGATCGGGCTGGTCCTGGTCGTAGTCACGAACTGGATTGCGCAGAAAGTTGAACCTGGGAGCGGAATCGTATGAGGAGAGGTCTCCTGTGACGAAGTACCTTACCCGGATGACTCCGTCGCGCATTCTCATCTACGCTCTGCTGTCGTTCGTGGCGATCGTGACGATCTATCCCTTCTGGCACGTCATCATGCACTCACTCAGCGACTCGCAGGCTGCTCTCGGTGGGGGTGTCTTCCTCTATCCACGGCAGCCGTCTCTGCTTGGCTACCGGCTTCTGTTCGCGAGCGGCCGGGTCTTCGTCGCCTACGGCAATACCATCTTCGTTACCGGAGTCGGGACGCTGCTGAACCTGATGATGACGACTCTCGCGGCGTGGCCCCTGTCCATGCGCCGGTTGCGCGGGAGGCGCGCGGTTGCGCTCCTGATCTACGCGACGATGCTGTTTCAGGGGGGCATCATCCCGACCTACTTGGTCGTCAACCGTGTCGGCCTTCTCGACAACCGCTGGGCGCTGATTCTTCCGGTGTTGATCAACCCTTTCAACATGTTCGTCATGAGGAACTTCTTCTACTCGGTGCCCGACAGTCTGGAGGAATCCGCACGTATCGACGGCGCCGGTCCGCTGAGGACGCTCATTGCGATCATCGTGCCGGTATCCACGCCGGTGATCGCGGCTCTTGCGATGTTCTACGGGATCTACCACTGGAACGCCTACATACATGCGGTACTCTACATCAGCGATGCGGGAAAGCAGGTCCTTCAGGTCTATCTGCGAAGCATGATCATGGTCAGCGGCGTGGGGCAGCTCGCCGAGTTCGACGCGACCGCAGGGCTGACGGAAGAGTCGGTCAAGACGGCCACGATAGGAGCGGCCGTGATCCCGGTTCTGTTCATCTACCCGTGGCTGCAGCGGTACTACGTCAAAGGGTTACTGGTTGGATCGGTAAAGGGGTGATGACGCCGATTGGCGTGTCACATAGCAAGAGCGTAGGAGGTACAGGAAATGAGTATCAAGAGACTTGGCATGTCGCTGTTGGTCGCGGTCTGCGTGCCTGCGACCCTTCTGTGGTCGGCAGGCACTCGGGAGGCGGCCGCAGAGGCCCTACCCGTAGTGACTCAGTTGGTGGGTCAGCAGACCCATCCCGCAGCGAACAACTCGGTAATGCAGGAAGTCGCGCGACGAACAGGAGTTGACTGGCGGCCGACAGTCGTGACGGAGGGAGAAGACCATAGCGCGAGGCTAAGCGCAATGATCGCAGCACGTACGCTTCCTGATTTCTTCACGGTTAACATAGGGCTGGGAGATCAACTGGTCGCGAGTGGGCTTCTGAAGGAAATGAGCGGGCTGATCGCAGAGTACGGGAGCAATGTCGCCGAAGCAGCTGGAGATGCGCTGCATACGGGACTGAACACACGCGAAGAGGTATGGGGAATCCCATCCCCAGCCGTGTACGCGGCGCGAATCGCGGTTCGGAAGGACTGGCTTGACAATCTCGGGATGTCGGTACCCCAGACGCTCGAGGAGTTCTCTGACGTGCTCCACGCGTTTACTTTCAAGGATCCGAACAGGAGCGGTCGGGACGACACGATTGGTTTGGGTGTTCGCGTGGGAGCGGGGGCTGACAGCAACTTCTTCGTCGGAATCTTTGCCGCCTTCGGCGTTCCCTATATGAGGCCGATTCTGAAGGACGGAGTTGTGACCTCTCATATGATGCACGAGAACTACCTCGATGCGGTCCGGTACCTAAGGCGCCTCTATCGCGAGGGCGTCATGGAGCCCGACTTTGCGACGATACCGCAGTTGCCGTTGTTTGAGAAGCTCTGGAACGGCGCGATGGGTGCAATCGACTTCTTCCCCAACGGAACCACTCAGAACTGGATCGGACGGTACCGTGAAGATCCGAAGCCAGTGTTTGAATACACCGTGATCAAGGGACCGGACGGCGTCGGTGGTACTCTCCGTATGCACTCCAACGTCCACACCGTGCTTGCGGCGAGCGCGAAGCACCCTGTCGAGGCGATGAAGCTCGCCGACTACTTCCACGGGTTTGAGGGCCAGGTGCTGCTGTTCTTCGGGATCGAAGGGAAGCATTTCCGCTGGGTTGATCGAGCGAACTACACACATGAGCATATACCGCCGTATAACGACGCGGCAACGCTCCGTGGCGACGGAGGATGGGTCTACTACAATCCCTGGCGACGCGCTGCGGACAACTTCGAAATCCTGATCTTGAACGACCAAACGCGACGTGCGGTCAACCAAGGGTATGATCTCGCGATTGACGATGCTTACATATACCGCCCGACCAAGATCGAGCAGGAGCTCGGAACCACCTTGCGGGACATCGAAATGGAGGCGCTCGCTACTTTGATCGTCACCGAAGACGATCTGGAGAGAGTCTACCGCCGGTTCGTGGAGCGGTGGCTGGCGAGTGGCGGGCGGGACTACCAGGTGCAGGCGACGGAGATATACGAGCAGGAGCGCGGATTGTAGGCCGCCGGGAAAGGGTGAACCGCCCGTCCCGGGTTCGAGGCACAGCGACAACACGATGATGTGAAGGCTTTGGGCGGCGCGCCGGTTCGGCGCGCCGCGGGGCTGAAAGATCTGTATGGTAACAGAAAGACCAGAAGGAAGGTGGAACCACATGCCGAACAGCGACTGCAAGTTGACCAACGCTCACGTGGAACTCGTGCTTGACGGTGGCGGGGCGCTTGCGAGTCTGAAGAGCGCCAAGACGGGCACGGAGTAATCGCCGCGCTCTACGCGGTTGGGTACGGAGAGGACGGAAGGTTCGTAACCCCCGAACCCCTCGGCCCCGGCGGAGATCCTTATCCCGCGATGCACGGAGGTCCGGATGATGAGCTCCTGGACAGGATCGTAGAGACGTCGGTGGCGTACTTCCGTGAGCGGGAGCGTGTGGTCAAGGAAGCCGCACAGCAGGCGGCACAAGGATGAATGGAATCACGACGCCAACGGAGGAGAAGATGGTGAGCAAAACAGTACTTGTCACAGGAGCGAGCACCGGACTCGGTGCCGCGATCGCAGCCGACCAGGCAGCAGGCAACTTCGTGATCGTGCACTACAATCGGTCGGAAGCGCAGGCAAAGAAAACCGCTGCGGACGTCGAGCGGGCCGGCGGTCGAGCGGCACTCGTGAGGGCGGATCTTTCGACTGAGGCCGGATGCCTGAGCTTTCACAACCAGGTCCAGGCTCTTTGCGATTCGCTCGATGTTAAAACGAAAGCCTTACGATGAAACCGGGAACAACCCAATATGACCCGCTGGCCACAGAACGCGAGGCCTTCGCGGCTGACGACGACACGACCAAGATCGCGACCTGCCCTGCCCCCGTCGGGGAAATTATGTCGGTAGACTACCGCGTGACCGTCGACGGAAAGGCGGTGCCCGTCTATACGGCGCGTGTCTCGGCGATGCCCGTGAACCACATCTGGCCAGGCTATCCCTATATTCGATGCGACCGCCCGTTGGAGC
>RECN01000162.1 GCA_007694005.1 Spirochaetaceae bacterium | reverse complement strand
AAGACCGTTGCGGGTCAGACTCGACGTCTCGGCGACGCGCTCGAGAACCCATTCATCACCATCGAGCACGGAAAGCGCCACCCATCGTCCGGAAGCTCGGGTAATTGAAGTCAGGGCGGACACGTGCGGTTCGAGTCCGGTGATTGCCGTCTCTATCGTGTCGGGGTATCTGACCGTAACGTCAGACGATTCGAGGTGGCCAGCGTGCTCCGCAATCGCCTGCTCTACACGCTGAATATCGGCGCTGCGTGTTCCGACGATCGGTATGACCGGGCAGTGCAGATGTTCGCTCAGGCCTTCTACATCAATAGATATCCCCAGCTTCTCGGCTGCGTCCATCATGTTCAGCACGACGATCACCGGCACACCCATTTCGATCAGCTGTACCGTCAAGTAGAGATTCCGTTGCATGTTTGCCGCATCGACCACGTCCACGACCAGATCCGGTTCGCCCGAGAGAATGAAGTCACGGGCTACTGCCTCATCCGCAGAGCCCGCGGAAAGCGAGTAGATACCCGGAAGATCCACCACCCGTATCGCGTGCGCATCGCGTAGCTCTGCGGTCTTCGCCGCACCACCATCACTGCTCGCACCGGGTGCGAACGGTGCGACGAGGAGCTGTTCAAGTGCTTTCGGCGTGAATCTGCCCTCGGAAAGCTCGACGGTGACTCCTGCATAGTTTCCGATGCGCTGTCGACCACCCGTGAGCGCGTTGAACACCGTCGTCTTGCCGCTGTTCGGATTGCCGACAATCGCGACCGTGTGCGTGTCGTTGTGTGCGGGCCTGCTCATTGCGTCGAAGCTCCGGTGTCGCGACCGTGGCGATCCCGCTTGTGGTGGCGCCTGCCACCGCGAGGTCCGTTACCGAGGCCGTCTTTCCACCTTCCGCGTCCTCTACAGCGCGCGCAGAATCCAAACGCCTCGGGGGCGCCTTCTATCGGTTCGAGTACGAGCGCGTCCGCTTCGTCGCGGCGCAGGGAGAGCTCATAATCGCGGACGGTAATATGTATCGGGTCGCCGAATGGCGCGATTCTCTGCACGAATATCGGCGTTCCCCGCGTCAGACCCATCGACAGTATGCGGGACCGATACGATCGATGTGACTCATCGATTCCGATAACCCTCGCCATGCCCCCGACCGGAACGTCGCGCAACCGACATTGTGTCATACCGTATGCCTCCGTACTTCTAGACGAGACTAACAATAAGTGGGTTGCCTAAGCCGGTCAATGTGCATGGCACCCGTCGGGAGTACGTTATTCCGGTTTTCGTACGGAGTTTCCAGTCCTAGTTCCCCACCCGTTCAAAGGACGCGAACACTTCCACGTCGCCAGTCGGTTCGATCGTAAGCCGTCGTTCGCGTGCGACCGCGTCGCCCGCGGCGGCGGCGCCGACCGCCGCGTCAAGGTCGCCGTGCCAGGCGGCGAAGCGGTATCCGGGTTCGGGGACCGCTTCGAGTTCGAGCGGGCTGCCGGCAAACCAGACGCCCTGCCAGCTCGACCGATCGGTAACCCCGGGGGTGCTGCTGTCGACATCGACCAGAGCGACGCGCACGTACCCGCCCTCCGGCTGCCTGCTGCCGGTCTGAAGCACATAGGTCCCGGGCAGATCGTATCCGCGACGCTGAAAATACTCGAGGATGTGCTCGCGCTGTACATCGACCCTTTCGGCCACGAAGTCCCGGTGCGACAGGACATGCGCCCGCCACGCGTCAACCGAAAACGGATGCCCCCACCGTTCGATGTGCTCAGCTATTTCGGGTTCGAGCAGGGCTTCTGCGCGGTCAATACTCGCGTTCATCTCGTCGGGCTGGAACACGGTGTTGAGAAGACCGGCAAACCGGTTGAGAAAGAGTGAGCGGAACTCGTCGCTCGCGAAAAGGCTGACGATCATCGCCGTGTAGGCCGGATCCCGACTGCGCCGCGGCTCTGCGCCGTCGTAGTCGTAGTCGTAGTCGTAGTCGGCGTCGGACACACTACCGGCGTCTTCGAGCATTTCTTCCTCGACGTCGAACCCGTCGTTCGCGTAGAACTCCATGGTGTTGTGCTGATCCATAAACGCGTTATCAAGATCCCAGGTGTGCCAGCGCCAGCGTCGGTCGTATCCTGGTTCAGCGTCCGGGTCGTAGTCCCCCCGCTGTCTCCAGACGGCGACGTGCTTGTTCACACCGTCACGGTCACCTGAGTATATGCGGATAATGTTGTAGTCGATGAAGCTGAGCACATCCATCTGGCTGTGGATCTGCTCGTAGTTTGCTGCTTCGCTCATGTCGGAGTCTTCGATAAATCGAACCAGCTCGAAGTACGGACGATTCTCTCCGGGCAATCCCTCATCAAGCTGCCAGTCGAAGCCGAACGGCCCCTCGACTACAATGACCTCATCCGGATCGAAACCATAGTTGCTTTCGAGATAGAAGCGGTCGAAGCGCTCGCGTAGATTCTTGATACCCCAGTACTCACCGTTCACGAAGTGCACCACCGGCCGGTAGCGCAACATGTCGACGTTCAGATGATCAATCAAATGATGCTGAATCACCGCATCCTGCAAATGGCTGCGAAAGAGGCTCTGCCCGGAACGCAACAGGAGTCGCTTATACCGCTCAACCGGTTCGCCTGATCCGTCACGCCGCGTCGCACCGGTAAAGAACGCGTGCTCGAAGTAGTTGGTCACATCGTAATCTTTTCGCGCGTACAGACGTAGAGTTTTCAGCGGTTGCGAGCGTGAGAACGATCCGTGTATCCGGACTCCCGCGTCGATAGAAAATACCGGTTCGCGGGCTTCAGGCTCAAAGAACGTCAGATGCGCGGGACGTTCCCAGCGCTGGGAGTAGTTTGCCTCCTGCGCCATCCACGTTCGTTCGTAGGGAAGATTATCATCGTAGATACGTCCGGCGACGTAGATGCCATCGTCATAGTCAAAGAGCCCTGATGGCGGCGTGATGATACTGATTGTCGGCAGACTGAAGCGATCCTGACCCTGCGGCGTGACGATGTAGGTTGCGCTTTCGACTTGACTGACCCGGCGATACTCACCTCCGGCGTTCGGGTCGCGCGCGAAGGCTGCGGCGCGTACCACTGTTGCGCGAACCGTATCAGACCGCGGTGGGTGCCAGTCCCAGAACTCGGCGTTGGGTGAGGTCGTATCTATGTCGACAATCCGTGGTAATCCGGCGAGCGAATCAGCTATGGTATACGCAGCCTCGGTGTCGGTCCGAACGCGAATCGGAACGTCGTAGCGGTAGGTGCGCTCCTCCCAGGCTTCCAGTTCATCTACCTCGTAGTTCATGACCTGGTACGATCGCGGCTCGTCTACCGCAGCCGGATCGGGGACCGATCCGTCAAGCGTGTAGTAAATCGAGGTTTCGCGGTCATCGAACTCCGTTCGGGCTGCTATCTCCAGGTCGAACCCGGCAGAGTGAAAGCCCTGCGCGTGCGAAAACACGAGCCTGCGATACTCGAACGCGTCATCGTTTGCCGCCTCCGGAGTAGGTTGAGAAAATGTGACATGTAGTTGTCCGTTGGTGTCTGACAGTCCGTAGGAGACATCGCGGGGGAGCGGAGGAATCGACACAGCGTCGACGCGGGTTCGGCCATCCGGTGCGGTGAGAATCACGGCCTCTCCGTCGGAGCTGAGACGGAAGGAGGCGTGAAAGCGACCGTCGGGACCGGTGCCGTCGGTGGTGCCAAAGTCGCGTCCGGAAGCCCACACGAGCAGGTAGCCCCGTGCGGCTATCCCTGCCCCGTCGGGAAACCGCCAGCGGGTACTCCGGTCCGCATGGTCGGACAGGTAGTAACCGGACAGATCAACGCTGTTGTCGCCTCTGTTGTGCAGCTCGATCCAGTCGGGATAGTTGCCTGCGCCGTCGTCGATGGTCGATCCGTTTGAACTCATGACTTCGCTGATCACGACGTCCCGGCTCAAGGGCGGTGGGAGGAGCTGCGGGTCGCGTCGGGCGATGTTTTCCCAGTACGGCTCGAGGACCTGATAGCCATCGGGGTCGCCTCTGAGGTGCACCGGATTCTCCCGAATATCGATCTCGGCGAACACACCACGTTCGGGGTCGTCCTGAAGCGCGCCGCGTTCCATAAGCCGCGCGAGCGGGGTAAGGTCGGTAACGCCGGTTTCCCGGAGATTCAGCCGCCTCAGTGCAGGAAGCGTTTCGATGACATCGATCTCGCGCCCGACCGGGACCCCTCGCAGAATCAGCGTGTGCAGCCGCGGTAGCCCGGCTATGGGCTCAATCGAGGCGACATCACTGTTCGAGTGCAGGTTCAGATAGCCGAGGTTACGTAGCTCCTGTATCCCGGTCAGATCCGTCGTACCGGTCTCCCGCAGATTCAGGTACTCAAGCTGTGTCAGAGGAGCGACAGGAGCGAGATCCGCAAGACCGAGCTGGTTGTAGCGTAGATCGAGGTGCCGAAGCCGTGTGAGTCCGGAAAGCGCTGTTATGTCTGCTACGTGATTGTCTGCAAGATCAAGCACCTCAAGCCGCACGAACTCTGCGAGCACAGAAATATCGGAAATGCGGTCGTGGTCGTCAGGGCTTTCCGGGTGCGACGGTCCGCGGTTGTGACGCAGATCAAGCGAGCGCAGCTCGGGTAATGCAGCGAGCACGCCGAGGTTTACCGCTTCGAGGTCGGTGATGTCGTTGTCGCGAAGACTCAAATGCTGCAGCCGCGACAGCGCGGTAAGAGGTGAGACGTCGGCAACCCGGTTTCCCCGCAGGTTCAGCACCGCGAGGTTTGCAAGCTGCTCTATGCCTTCAAGAGAGGTAATGCCGAAGGCTTCGGCATCGAGTTCGGTAATCCGTTCGAGCTCCGTCGGTGTAAAGGTCCGGCCGACGCCTTCAAGCGCGTTGCGAACAGCTGCCTCAAGCCGTTCGTCGGGAAAGTGCGTCGGGCTTGCAACAGCCGCGGCCCACGCGTACACAACGACAAGCGTGACGAAAGCTCCCGATACAGACGCAGCGAGCACGTGCAGGCGCGATTTCATGGAGCGATCTCGCGCGGGGTAACCATGTTCGGGCGTATGACCTCGATTCCCTGTACGTACTTGCTGTTTGCCGTCGCCTTGAGTTCGTGCGTCTGCACGAGCTGCGTAAGCCACGCAGGCTCCTCAACCGAGGTCTTGACCTCGAAGATGACGTGCTTCGGCCGGTGCGGAGTCAGAATCGCGTGATCGGGAAACAGACTTGACGCGCGCGCGCTCACCACTCCGTGGTCGACCGTGACGCGAACGGGAAGGCGGTCCCGCGAACGATAGCCTTCGCGCCGGTACTGCACGAGTACCACCGGGACGAGCGAGCGCACGCGCACCAGGCGCGCGAACTCCTGCACCACGGGATCGTTCGTGTCCGGCCAGTGCCCGCTTCGGGCAAACACCTCATAGTCCGCGAAGCAGACGTGGCTCGAGTACTTGACCATGGCGTTTCCCGACTTGGTCTTGATCTCGACTGATATCAGAGAGTCGCGATCGGGAGCGTCTGTATACGAGCGAATGCGCAGCTTGATGCGCCCGAAGGCACCGTCTTCTTTCTCGTAGTATGCGCGGTAGTCCCTGGTATCGTAATAGATGCTTCGCACGAGGTAGCGGCCGCTTCCTTCCCGTTTCGTAAACCGGTCCTGCTCAAGATACAGCGGGAGCGCGGTCCTGAGCCTGTGGTATTCCGTGAGCCCGAGAAGATATTTCCGTTCCAGTCGTGCGAGTGCAGACACCGTGCGCAGTACCCTCCGGGGCGTTTACATGGGCAGCGCGAGCTGCGGGGTCAGGAGCGACACTTTCGTAACGCCGTGAATCTTCTGCAACTCGGAAACCAGACCACGCACCTCGGGCTCGCGGGCCCGGGCGACACGGATCTCGTAGGTGAGTTCCCAGTCTGATCCGTCGACTTCGTGATTGCGCAGCTGCACGTTTGCGCGTTTCCGGGCCACGACCCGTTCGATATCATCATCAGCCTGTTGATCTGAACCTGCTACGACAAGGATGTACTCGACGTGCAATGATCTGCCGTACTTGAACAGATACATACCGCTCATGAGCACACTCAGGAACAGGGTGGCGAACACGGCGACCGTCCAGTTGAGCGTACCCACGCCCAGACCGATCGCGATGGACCAGAACAGAAAGACCATATCGCGCGTATCCTTGATAGGCGTGCGAAAGCGTATGATCGCGAGCGAACCGACCAGGCCGAGCGACAGCACCAGATCTCCCTGAATGAAAAACATGACCAGCGCGACAATGGGACTCAACAGCACAATCGTGGAAAGGAAGCCGCTCTCGTAATTCATGCCCCGGTGCGTGTAGCGATACACGAGGGCAATGAGCATCCCGAGCACCACCGCAAGGCCCATAGAGATAAAAAAGTTGATGATCTGATCCGCCGGGACGACGAAAATACTCAGTATTCGTTCCACGTGACGCGGGCTCCTCTAACAACGGCCCTGTGGGACGGATACATGAGCGAGCCGTTACTGTTTCGTTATTTATCCGTTAGCCCGCAAGGGTAGCATAAGAATGCAGAGTGTTGCGAGTCGGCGCGTCCGGTACTCAGGCGGAGTTTATGCTCACTCGTACCCGCCGACGGACTCAAAGAAGTCGTCGAGACGCTCCTGTGACCAGGTTCCGACTTCGATGTGTTCGGCAAAGAGATCATCCACGTCAATACCTTCGCCCGCCCGTAGAACGGCGCGCGCGTCGGTGAAGCGATGCGTGTATTCAACTTCGCCCGTTCGGACAGCCAGCCGTACACTATCGCCCGCAATTTCGATGACAAAGTCGGTACCACGAACACCGGCGACACCAACACGCGACGCGACGTTAAACGGGTCCCTGCTATCATCGTGAATGATTGCGCGCAACTTACCGCTTACGAGCTCCATACTCGAGCGCCCGTTGTCGGCAGAAGCCCTCGAGGCATGCCCGGCAATCGACGCAACCCGCATGTGCGTATTGGGGGCAACGTTGAGGGTCGCCCCGACCGAAAACAGATCGACTTCGGCCGAACTATCCTCGGTCACGACTGCATCGGCGGAGTATACCGGCGCGCCCGGTTCAAACGGGAGCTGTTCGCTTTCGCGAAGGACGAAGACGGCGAACGGATCATCTGCGAAAACGAGTTCCCCGGCCTGCTCGACCTGTGCGTGCACCATCGATCCCAGTGCGAGAGTCAAAACGACACAAACGACTTTCTGAGGTCTCATATAATACCCTCCTTTCGAAATATTGCTTCTACAAGTAAAACTATCACATGAGGACGTGTGAAACTTGCGCGGGGGCCGGAATCGCAGAGCCGACCAGTCCTCGTCGATTGCGACCTGCCGCAAGCCTTCTCTTGTAGCGCATTCCCATTCGGTGAGCTATAGTATTGATACAGGGGACTACATCGACATGGAACGGAGACCTTGGCTGGCCGGAATTCTGATTACGTTGAGTCTGATGGTTTGCGGTGTGCCGCAGCTTTCCGCGCAGACCGTGAGCGGGGCTTACGTCGGCGCGACGGTTGCAGGGCGGCCCGTGCCGGACGATGTGTTCGGCAGTTTCGCCGTAGGGCTACAGGGCGGGTATCGCTTCCCGGCAGGGCTCTTTCTGTCCGGTGAGTACATGTACGCCGGGCGCGACTACTACTACTTCGACTTTGACGGCGACCGCAGCTGGAAACAAGCCGCCTCGTGGTCGGACGTACCTTCGGGAGATGCATCGGCTTCAGAGTGGCTGTTTTTTCGCGAGCGTCATATTCTCGGGGTCGCGGCCGGGCTCGCGGTACCAGTCGGCCAGGTCGGCCTCTTCGGGGCTGCTGGCTTCAGCATTTCCATCATCGACCTTTCAGATGCAGAGGACAACTACCCGGAGTTTGCAGACGCAGCCCGCGAGTCGAGCATCGGCTCGGGCACCGCCGAGGTATCCCCATCGCTTCGCGCGGGCATCACGTTCCCCGCGAGTTCGCTGGTATCGGCGCAGCTGTCCTACGGCGTGGTGTTCAGGCAGGAGATAGGTGATGATGTCGCCGCAGGCGCGTATCTGTGGCGCAACGGCCTGATTTCCGTCGCGGTCGTGTTGAACGTCGGCGCACTCCCCGGAGGTGGTCTATGATCCGCGTGATCCGTATCGCCACAGTTCTGGCTTCCGCCCTGGTGTTGTTTACAGGCTGCGAAAACCTGCTCACCGGAGAGAGTTACGCCCCGCCAACGGATGTGGAAGCGAGTACCGGCGAGTTCCGCGACCGGATTGAGATAGAGTGGAAAGCACCACCGGCACGCGAAACCAGCGACGGTAAAACGATAGGCGTCGAGCAGTACCAAGTGTATCGGGAGAAGTGGGACTCAGGGGATAGTGAGTGGAAAGACGATCCGATCGGCTCTGCTAATGACACAACAACGGACACCAGCTTTACCGACGAGTGGGTGGTGCCCGGCGTCGCCTACCGCTACCGAATCGTCGCCGAGTTCGCAGACGGAAGTGTGAGTGACTCCTCCGAATACGCCGAAGGCTACGCGCTTGAGGCGACGCGCCTGATCCTGTACTCAAACGAGACCGAAGGTGAACGCAGCTTCGACCTTTCAGGCGGAGACGCCTGGTTCGAGTTCAGCGCACAACGGGGGTGGCCGTACCGGATCACGGTGACCGGGGGAACACCGGGCGTTGAGATTTATGCGCTGGGGAATATTCGAGACATTGTCGCAAATTTTCCCGGTACCGGTGAGTTCTCGTTTCCAGCTCCGCAAACCACGGTGTACCACATACGCGTATACGGCAACGGGACGGGTACGATCAGCGTATGGTATTGAAAGACAGCTCAGCACTGCTGCCCGTGTCGTGAAATGTCCGTGAGAGAAAAATCGTCGCCCTTGAACAGAAGCGAATCATTCAGGACGACGGCCAGGGCGTAGGCGCAGCAGTCGCCGATGTTCAACCCGGCAGCATGACGGCCTTTTCCATACCGGGTCCATGCTTCGGCAGCGATTACTCGCATGTCGTTGGTAAAAGGGAGAACTTCGACGCCGCTATAGTGCAGCAGCAGTTCGAGTTCGCGTTGTCCATCCCGCCCCTTTCTCGCGCCAACCACGATATCTGCTTCCAGGGCATTGAACGGTGTCATGAACTTATCCTCGTCGGTAGCGAGTTTATGTGCAAACTCGTCCGCGTCGGGTTCCGCGAAGAGCACTGCCAACAACGCCGATGTGTCAACAATCACGACGGGAGACCATCCTCACCGTACCCCAGGATTTCATCTACACTACGGTGATCCCGCTCGGGCAGGGACGCACAGCGTCGGGCGATCTCCTGTATTTTGAGATGACGGGCCTTTTCGGTACCAACGACCTCGATCCGACGGCGCTCCAGCTGAACCTTCCGTTCTTCAAGCGCTTCGATAATCGCCTGCGTCATCGATACATGTTGCAGCTCGGCAAGCTCACGCGCAAGCGACTCCACCCTGCGATTCCGTATGCTGATCGCCATATAAGGCCTCCGTATATACAATTATACGATAGTATATACGTATATGCCACTCCAACTCGCACAGAATCCGGATCTGTAGGGTACGATTAAGCGCGATTCCGGTACGCGTCACACGCACCAGTAAACATGGACTCAAGATCCTGCCAGGTTTCAATGAGTTCGTTAATGGTGAGTGCAGTCTGTTGCAGGCTTTCGGGATAATCGTGGGCGAGGTTGTTCCGAAGGTTTCGAAATCGCTGCCACGTTTCGACACTCGAAATAACGTTGAGCTGTTCGAGTCGCCCGAGAACATCAAGAAATGGTTTCGGTTCTGTGTCTGCCTCAAGGAGTGAATACAGTGAAGGAAGAAGGCGGCGTGCCATGGAGTCCTGCAGCTTTGTGAATCGGTAGATGAATTGATCGAGGTACAGCACCGCTTCTTTGTCTATAGATTTCAGGCTCGTCTCCGTGAACGGGTGGAGTTCCCGGAGACGACTATGACTTTCGTGCAGCCGATCAAGGTGTGCGTACCCTTCCTTCATTGCAGATTCGATGGTCGCTGTCAGTTCTTCGCTCATAGAGGTATCCCCTCGCGGCGGGCGTTGGTGACAATCAGAGAGGACTCGTACGTATCAGAGCCAGAACGAGGCGCACATGTGATTACATCGATTTTCTGGTCTCCCATGGCTACCTGTATTTCGGTGATCGTCGCGATTTTCGCCCGTAGCGCTTCGCGTCCAGTGCGCTCCGTCTCCACGAGAAGATCAATATCGCCTCCTCGGCGAGTGTCGTCGGCACGTGAACCAAACAGCCATACTCGTGCGTCCTCACCGAAATGCTTTGTGACTGCCCTTTTTATGATGTCTCGTTCCCGCTCACGTAAACGCATATTACCTCGTTCGTCCACTATATCACGGTGCCCCGCGCCGTGTGATACCCGAACCGCGCTCATCAATCTTGACCAGATAATTCGGCCGGGTATACACTCCAGAAATCTTACCGAAACA
>RECN01000164.1 GCA_007694005.1 Spirochaetaceae bacterium | reverse complement strand
TGGTTTTCGTCTTTGGGGGGAGTCTCGGGAGCGAACGCATTAACCAGCTTGTAGACGATGTGCTGGATGCACTCCTGGAAGACGTTCATATTGTTCACCAGCGAGGGGCTCAGTCGCTCACGTGGCGGCAGTCGCCTGGCTACGTCGCGGATCATTTTTTCTACGAGGATTATCCTGCCATACTCTGTGCGGCCGATCTCGCCGTGTGTCGGGCCGGGGCGGGTACCCTGTGGGAACTTGCAGCGACCCGTACTCCGGGCATCTGTATTCCGCTTTCGCGTGGTGCGAGCCGCGGCGATCAGATCAGAAATGCCGATGTCTTTGAGCGCATGGGTACCGTTCTGGTCATGCAGGAAGATGGCCTTGAGGCAGATGTGTTTCTGGACGCAGTACGCAAAATCGTTCACGATGCGGGCAGACGACGAAGCATGTCTGCCGCCTGTGAACGCGTTCACGCGGATACCGCGGCGTACACCATTGCGGATCTGATTCTGACAATCCATGGGGTAGACAGATTATCGATCGACGCATCATCGAAAGAAGAGGGCACTTCATGAATCTGGCCGGGATTGACATAGTCTTTGCCGTATTGATCCTGATTATGGCGTTGCGAAGCGGATTCAGGGGCTTTATCCGTGAGTTCATGAGCATGGCCGCACTCCTGCTCGGGCTGGGCGTTGCCGTACTGTTTTCGGGGCAGACTGCTGTACTCGTGAACGAGTATCTTGATGCACAGGCGTGGAGTCAGGTCATCGCATTTCTCGCGCTTTTCGTTCTTGTGTATCTGTTTGTGAAGATCTTTGAGTCGGCGCTCAACCGTCTCGTGGAGCGGATCAACCTGGCGAATCTCGATCACGCCCTCGGATTTTTTCTCGGGGTCGCCGAAGGGCTGCTTCTCGTGTTTGTGCTTTTACTCGTTCTGCAGATACAGCCCTTCGTTAATCCTGATACCATAGTACGGAACAGCGTATTTGCCGAGGCACTCTTACCGTTTCTGCCATATGCATCACGACTTCTGGGGGGCTGAATGTTCGAGAACATCATTGGTCAGACTGGTACTGTTGAAGCCCTTACGCGGCAGTTGCGGGAGAAAACCGTCCCGAACACCATTCTGCTTCACGGTCCCGAATACTCCGGTAAGCTGACCATTGCGCTTGAGCTCGCCCGCGCACTGACCTGCCGCGATGATGCCCGATGGAACTGCCAGTGTCGTTCATGCCGGCTGCACCGGGAGCTTCTGCATCCCTCGGTCCAGCTTGTGGGCAGCAGATACTTCGCGCAGGAGATTGTCACGACTGCTGATACGGTAAAACGGTCCGACTCGATCGCCTCAGCGTATCTGTTTGTCCGTGCGGTGCGAAAACTGCTGCGACGCATCGATACCATACAGTGGGATGACGAGGAGAAAAAGATACAGAAAGCGCTTGAGAATCTTTCAGAGACCGAAGACGCTCTTGAGCCTTTTACCGGGCTGCTGCGCAACGGAGCAACAGTTCTCGATGATGATGCACGCGCCACCGCGACCGACAGAGCTGTGAAGTCCGCGCTGAAAACGATCTCGGCACTACCGGGTGAGCTCGTTCCTGTTGCGGTCGTGCGGAATCTTCAGAACTGGGTGCACAGTACGACCGAGGAAGCACGGGTGATTATTATCGAGAACGTGGATCGCCTCGGTGACGCCGCACGGAATGCGCTTCTTAAAGTGCTGGAAGAACCGCCTTCGGATGCATACTTCATACTTACCACGGCACGACGGGGCGCCGTAATTCCGACGATACGTTCGCGAGCGCGGGCATACGAACTGCAGGAACGAAAACAGTCCGACGCCGATGCGGTGATTCACCGGATATTCAAGGGACCGGAACACAGTTCTGGAGGTATCCGGGAGTGGTTCCTCGAGCACGAGTATCCAGGCACAGGGAGTCTGCGCGCGCACGCCGAGTACTTCATTACCCATGTTCTTGATCCGGATGCACACCGGTCCGAAGAGCTCGCTCATGAGCGAGTACGGACTGCTCTGGACGGTGTACCGGAGCGGGAAGGATATCGGCACTTCCTGCAGGAGCTGCTTGGATTATGCAGTGTAATCCTGCGGGAAGAGGAGCGTCGACATCGCTTTTCCATCTCACTTGAGCACCTGCAGCGCTGGAGGGATACCATACATACGCACTATGTTCGTGCAGATGCGCTCAACATATCTACGTCACTACTGCTTGAAAGTCTGTATATTGATATGCGTGACGCTGGTCATGCATACAGTCAACGGGCCGGGTCCGGAGCGTGAGGTGTAGTCAGGTGGAATGGATCCCAGGGTATAACTGTGCGTAAGTTTGTAGAGCGAGCCCTTCACAAGCTGTCCAAGCTCGATCTTGATCAGATCAGGAGCATCCTCGGCGACCTTGCGCGCGAAAACGAACGTCTGGAAGTTGTTCTTGATTCCATGAACGACGGTGTGTTTGTCGTCGACACCGACGGCGTGCTGATCATGAACAACAAAGCCGGTGAGAGGCTTCTGCCTCTCAAGCCGGCTGAGACTGACAGCTCGCGGATCTGGAACGTAATCAGAGACGATCAGATCGCCGCATTCATAGAGAAGACCGTACAGGATCAGGACTCGCTTCGAGACAGGGAGTTCACGCTGGACAGTTCCGGAAGCGTACGTGTGCTTTCAGTCAGCGTTTTGCCTCTCGTACAGAACGGAAAGATCGAAGGAACGCTCCTCCACGTAGAAGACGTCTCGGAGAAGCGGGCCCGGGAAGCACGGCTTCGCCGGGCTGAAAGCCTGGCGAGTCTGACGACGCTCGCTGCAGGGGTGGCGCATGAGATCAAGAATCCGCTCGGTTCGATCGGGATACATCTGCAGCTGGTAAACAAGGTGCTTGACGCCTCCGAGAGTTCTGAGGCTGAGACGCTGCGCGAGTACCTCGAAGTAATAGCCGAAGAAGTCGACCGCCTGAACAGCATTGTGGTGGACTTCCTTTTCGCTGTGCGCCCCATGGACATACAGCTTCAGGACTCTGATCTCAACGAGCTGATTCAGGAAATGGTGGATTTTGTCGGCTACGAACTCAATGCAGCTGATATCGAGCTTGCTTTGGACCTTGATGATACGGTCCCGTCCATGTGTCTCGACGAGAAGTACTTCAAGCAGGTGCTTATTAATCTCATCAAAAATGCGATACACGCCATGCCCGACGGTGGCGAGCTGCGGATTTCCACCGAGAATCGAGGCGATGAGGTCCTGCTTCGCGTCCGCGATACAGGGATAGGTATGAGCTCCGACGTCATTCACAAGATATTCGAGCCGTACTATACAACACGGGACGACGGGTCCGGGATCGGACTGACACTTGTGTATAAGATTATCCGGGAGCACATGGGAGACATTGCGGTTGCCTCTGAAGAGGGCAAAGGTTCGACGTTTACCGTCAGTCTACCGGTACCACAACGCGAGCAGCATCTGATCGGATGGAATGGGGACACGACATGAAGTTCAATGTTCTGGTTGTCGATGACGAGAAGAACATCCGCGAAGGTCTGGGTAAAGCCCTGCAGATGGATGGCTATGACGTTATCCTTGCCGGCGACGGGGTGGATGCATACTCGAAGATGGAGGACGAGGAGGTAGACCTTGTCATTGCCGACCTCAAGATGCCGAGGATGTCCGGTGAGGAACTTCTGAAGCGGCTCGTAGACTCCTATCCCACGGTACCCGTCATTATTCTGACGGGTCACGGCACCATCGAAACCGCCGTCCAGGCAATGCGTGCCGGGGCCTTTGATTTTCTCACGAAGCCGGTGAACCTCGACAGACTCGGTCTGCTTGTGAAGCGGGCACTGAGCACCAGGGAACTTGTGCTGCAGCACCGTCAGATGCAGCAGGAACTGGACAAGCGCAGGGACTTCTCGAACATACTCGGTAACAGCGTTGAAATGAGGCGCATACTGGACACGGTGCGACAGGTCGCACCGACCCGGGCATCGGTACTCATAACAGGAGAGAGCGGAGTCGGTAAAGAACTCATCGCCGATGCGATCCACAACCTCAGTGGTCGAAAGGATCGCCCGTTTATTAAAGTTCACTGCGCCGCCCTGAGTGAATCGCTGCTGGAAAGCGAACTGTTCGGTCACGAAAAAGGTGCGTTTACCGGAGCAGTCAGCCGAAAACGGGGGCGATTCGAGCTTTCCAACACCGGTTCGATATTCCTTGATGAAATTGGCGAAATAGAGCAGAGCGTTCAGATCAAGATTCTCCGTGTGTTGCAGGACAAGCGTTTTGAGCGGGTAGGCGGGGAAGAAACGATGGAGGTCGATACACGAGTTATCTCTGCGACGAATCGTGATCTGAAACAGGAGATACAGAACGGGAACTTCCGCGAAGATCTCTACTATCGCCTCAACGTAGTCAACATCCACGTTCCTCCGTTACGTGATCGTAAAGAAGACATCCCGCTTATGGCGGCAGCGTTCGTGCGGGAGTTTGCCGAGGAGAACGGTAAACCCGTTGAGGGGATCGATCCCCGGGCACGGGCAGCGCTCTATTCACACCCGTGGCCGGGAAACGTCCGCGAACTCCGAAACTGTCTTGAGAGCGCTGTAGTCATGAGTAAGGGGCAGATTCTCACGGTTGATGATCTTCCGCCGGGGATCGGTCAGTCCGACCGAAACAGCACCATACACGTCGAGATCGGTTCGACGCTTGCGCAGGCTGAACGCGAGGTTATTCGGGGTACCCTTCACAGTCAGAACGGCAACAAGAGCCGAACCGCGGAAATACTCGGAATAGGCAGAAAGACGCTTCACCGAAAAATAAAAGAGTATAATCTCGAGGATTAGACTGATGGTTTTGCGTGTCGGATCTTGTGGAGGTACAGGAAACTGAGTGTTCCTGCGATCCATACGGTCACCACCGCTGCGATCCCGGGAAGCGGCGGCCCCTGAACCCAGATCAGAGCCGCGAGACCCGCGAGCATTCCTCCTCCGCAGACGACGAGAAGAATCTTCCATGTGCCCAAGCCGAGATCCAGTAGTTTGTGGTGGAGGTGTTCGCGATCGGGGCTGTAAATCGGCACTCCTTTTCGGAGTCTCCGCAGAATCGCGGCCGCGGTATCGATCACGGGAATCAGAAGAAGTGTGACGGTGGGAACAAGACCCATCCCTCCGTCGATGCCATCGCTCCCGAAGAGCGGGAGTACTGCCAGCAGGAAGCCTATGCTGGTACTTCCGGAGTCGCCCATAAAAATTTTCGCCGGCGGCGCGTTAAATACCAGGAACCCGAGAAGGCTTCCCGAGAGGGCCAGTGCGAGCATCCCGACCTGCTGGTTGCCAAGGCTGAATGCGATGACCGAAAGAAATACAGCTGCTACCAGCGACGTGCTTCCGGCGAGTCCATCCATCCCGTCGATGAAATTCATTGCATTGACGAGACCGACAATCCACAGAACCGTAAGTGGATACCCAAGTATGCCAAAGCTGATCGATCCGATTCCGGGGACCGCGAGGCCTGTAATACGGAAGGCACTGAACGAGACAACTGTTCCCGCCGTAATCTGACCGATGAGTTTCACGATGGCCCGGAGGTTCTTGAAGTCGTCTATGATCCCGATGCAGAAAATAATCAGCAGCCCCGCGTAGACCGGTCCAAGCTCGCGCACGATACTGGTAAGCGAGCCGGAGGTCTGCATGGGACCTGGAACTCGAAACAGCGTGAGCCCGGCCAGTGATGCGACCAGAAATGAGACGATGATACCGAGTCCTCCGATACGGGGAGTATCTTCCGTATGGATCTTTCGATGATCGTTCCCGTCGTACCAGCCGTAGGTATGCGAGAGCTTCAGAATTACGGGGATGAGAATGAGATTCAGTATCAAGGCCGCAATGGCTGGAAGCGCGACGAAATAAAGACCTGTCATAAATACGATTTTAACCTGTGCCCCATAGTACTCTACGAAGGAATCTCGCCGCGCTCATAAAACTGTCTGATCCGCTGGAATGAGTTGTTGACTCGCTGGGTAATCTCGGTTGCGATTCGCTGCTTATCCGGATCAGCGGCGTGCCTGTCAGGATGATAACTCACCATGAGCTTTCGGTGTGCCGCGCGGGCCTGTTCAATACTTGCGCCAAAGGGGATATCGAGATTCGCAAAATCTTTCCGCAGCGATTCGGGCATGGCGTTGGGAGTTCGTGCGTGTCTGTCTGAGGCTGAAGAACCTCGAAACCTGGTTCCTGTACCCGAGGTGCTGCCGGTCTGCATGTAGTCTTCGAGTTCCTCAAAGGCATCGCGCAGATCCTCGTCGGAGGTATAACTGAACGGATCTGCGGAGGATGAGCCCCCCATCGATCGAAGCAGATCGGTCAGTCTGTCGAAAATTTTGTCCACTCAAGTATCTCCCGAGGAAATTATCTACCGGACAGATTGTACTTCGTCTGTCGGAAAACTTCCATCCCGATCGAAGAACTCGGTGTGAAGTCGGGTCACGGTATCGGAGACCTGCTCCGATCCTACGACCATGGACAGATTTACGTCGGAGTTGCCCAGGCTGACCATGCGTATCGGTATGCCGGCGAGGACACCAAACACCCGCGCGACAGTACGCGAGTCTTTCCAGATATCCTGTCCGACGAGGCTGACAATTGCCTGTTTCCGTTCGATCTCGACGGTGCCGAGCGACCCGAGATCCCTCTGCAGTTCGAAGAGGTTGCGATCATCGTCGATGCTCATGCTGACGCTGACCTCGCTAGTCGTGACAAGGTCCACGCTGATCCGGTGGCGGTCGAATACCGCAAAGATCTGAGCGAGAAAACCGTAGGCGTTCAGCATTCTGGAGCTGCGAACCGTTATGACCGAAACGTCAGACTTCGTTGCCAGAGCGCGTACGCCTGTGGCGGTAACACCACGCTGTATCTGTGTTCCGGTACGGTCGGGATGCGACGTATTACGAACATAGACGGGAATATTCCTGTCTATTGCCGGCTGTATTGTCGAGGGATGCACGACCCGTGCGCCAAAAAAGGCAAGTTCGGCCGCTTCGTCGTAGCTCATGTGCGTTACCGTGCGCGCACTGGGAACGAGGCGTGGGTCAGTCGTCATGATTCCGTCTACGTCGGTCCAGATTTCCACCCGTTCCGCCTGTAAGGCCGCTCCGATCAGCGCCGCCGAATAATCGCTGCCTCCGCGTCCGAGCGTGCTCGTTACGCCGCTACGTGTTCTGCCAATGAATCCCTGCGCGATTATCAGTGTCTCCGACGACGTGCCCAGATGGTCCTGAATGGCTGCATAACTGCGTTCTATGTCCACCGCCGCTCTGGTAAAACTGTCGTCTGTCAGAATGAAATCCCGGCTGTCCACCAGCCTGGTGTTGATTCCGCGGTCCATTGCTCTTGCGGCGATGATTCTGGTCGAAAGCAGCTCTCCGAACGCGAGTATTGCGTCCTGTGTACGCGGCGAGCACTCCTGAATAAGTGAAACTCCGGTTGCCAGCGACTCGAGTTCGTGTACGTATGCGCCTATGTCAGCCTCACAGCCGCTCCTGATTTCAGCCGACTCGATCAGCCCCGCGGTTTCGAGGTGCGACTCCCGTATCGAGTCAAGGCTGCGTCTGGTAGCCTCCCTGTTTCCAGATGCGGCTGAAGCGGTTATGTCGACGAGCAGGTCTGTCGTATCCCCCATGGCCGAGCTTACAAGAACCGGGCATTCCCTCAGGGACGCCTCTGCAATCGAGACAGCCTGATCGATTTTCAGCATCGATGCGACCGATGTTCCACCGAATTTCAGAACGATCATCGAGTCAGATCCCGGGAAATATAGCCGAGAGCGTGAGCCATTTCCGCATTCAGGATGGCCGCACCTGCGGCGCCGCGAACGGTATTGTGTCCGAGCACGACCATGCGATAGTCAAAGACCGGACAGGGTCGGATACGGCCAACCCAGGTCACCATACCGTTTTCGCGGTATACATCCGAACGGGGTTGTGGTCGATCCGGCTGTTCGAGGACATGGATCGGATGCGCAGGCGCGCTGGGCAGGCCGTGTTCCTGGGGCGGCCCGGTAAACTCCTGAAGCACTCTTTTGAGCTCGGAAATATCGGGCCTGTTTTCGAAGCGAAGACTGACCATTTCGGTATGTCCGTCTGCCACAGGGACCCGCGTACACTGCGCTGACACCCTGAAACCCGCCGGCACGATTTGCTGACCATCGAGCGAACCCAGTATCTTTGCCGCCTCGGTCTCGAGCTTGTCTTCTTCGTCAGCTATGTAGGGTACGACATTCCCGAGAATGTCCATGCTCGCTACACCCGGATACCCTGCACCGCTGATTGCCTGCAGGGTCGTCACGTGAACGTCGGTTACACCAAAGTGCCGGTGTAGCGGGGCGAGGACCATAGCCAGAAACATGGTAGAGCAGTTCGAGTTGGTTATGATGCCTCCGGAATGCTTCTGCACGCGCAGAAGTTCAAGGTGATCCGAGTTTACTTCAGGAATCACCAGAGGAACATCAGTATCCATGCGGTGATTCTTGGCATTGCTGATAACCAGCTTTCCCTGTGAGGCGTACGCTGTCTCCGCTTCGTCTGCGACTGAAGAATCAAGCCCTGAGAACAGAACCCCGGATTCCAGTGGATCATCGGTAGCTTTCAGAACCATTCCCGAGACGCTGTCGGGCATGGACACTGTCTCGTGCCACTGTACGGCGTCTATGTACCGTTTACCGCGATTTCGGGGCGATGCTACCAGTTCATGTACCCGAAAGAGTGGATGTCCTTCAAGAAGACGGATAAACTTCTGTCCGACCGTTCCGGTGGCTCCAAGTATAGCGACCGGGATTCGTTGTGTTGTTGCCATGATGCCCGACAGCATATCCTATCCGCACCATCTAGTTCGAGAGGGTTTAACAGAATGCATGCGCTGGAGCGTCTTACTTCCGATGTTATTGATCAGATTCAGCAGGAGATATCGGACGCCGATGGAAGCGAGGTTCTGTTTGCCGGTGTGGTCGATGACTCGGGAACGGTCAGCCAGGTCGAGGTGCTCGCAAGGGGAAACCTTTCGGCCGTTCCGGCTCCCTTTGAAGCGATGGGACGCGGGCAGGTCGTCATACATAATCATCCCTCGGGTGTCCTGCAGCCGAGCGATGCTGATCTTGCGATCGCCGCCGGGCTTTCCACCCGCGGCATAGGCAGCTACATCGTCGACAATGATGTCCAACGCGTCTATGCGCTTGTTGAGGCGATGCCCGTCGCGCAGCGCCAGCCTCTGGATGTCGATGAACTGGCCGACATTCTGCGTCCCGGAGGGCGAGCTGACCGCACTATTGAGTCGTTTGAGTCGCGCAGTGAGCAGGTATCGATGCTTGAGATTGTCTCCGAAGGTTTCAATGCCGATACGCACGTAATTTGCGAGGCCGGCACAGGTGTCGGAAAGAGCTTTGCGTACCTCATCCCTGCTATACAGTGGGCCGCCGGGAATGATGAGCGAGTGGTCATTTCTACCGCCACCATTACCCTGCAACATCAGCTGGTTGAAAAAGACATTCCGGCAGTACAGAAAATGCTGGGTACATCGGTTCCCGTCGTGATCGTGAAGGGACGTGGAAACTATCTCTGCGAAACGCGGCTGCATGAGGCCTTTCGCGAGCAGACCGAACTCTTTGACAGCGTGAGTAATGAGTTAGCGGATGTTCGCCTCTGGGCGGAACAGACACCAACCGGCGTTAAAAGTGATTTTCCGGTTCAGGTGGATGCTGAGGTCTGGAGCCAGGTCAATGCCGATGGCGACAGCTGTGCACCGCTTCGGTGCCGCAACCGTGACTGTTTTCTGATTCGGGCTCGTCGGCAGTCGGCTGAAGCAAGAATTCTGGTCGTAAATCATCATCTGTTGTTCAGCGACCTCAATCTGCGTGTTCTCGGCATAGGGTACGAGGCGACGGCTGTTCTGCCTCCGTTCACACGCCTGGTCATTGACGAGGCGCACACCGTAGAGCGCATTGCCACGTCGTACTTTTCCGAAGAGTTTCATCGCTTTGCCCTGTTGAAAGTGCTGCGACAGCTGTACAAGTCACAGGGTTCCCGGCAGGCTGGCCTGCTGATCCGGCTGTCGGAGGAGAGCGCAGACGAGACCGTGCGAACGGAGGTTGTCGCATGCATGACACATGTGGAGCAGGCCGTCACACAACTCGACGAATCAGCCGGTCAGCTGTTCGGGGTCTCCGAGTCGTTTCGTCTTGTTGATCTGCCGCAGGAACACGTGCGGCAGGACATTCTCGATCCGCTTCGGAAGGTGCAGGCCGAGCTCCTCCGTCTCGCCGACCGGCTCGCGCGCGCACTGGAGCGCATAGACGATGACGAGAATCCGGTTCTCGTAGATACGCGCGGCGTGATACGTCGTATCGAACGTTTTGCGGCAGTCTGTGGCCGGGTAATCGGGTTCCGGGACGAGGCGGATACGGTAGTCTGCTACGCAGAACGGCTGCGAGGGCGTCACGGGGACAGTTGCCTTCGTCTGGTATGTAC
>RECN01000003.1 GCA_007694005.1 Spirochaetaceae bacterium | reverse complement strand
CCGTATGACACAAAAATTGACACATATCATGCCCATGCTCGGTCACACCGACGAGGAGACGCGGCTTCAGGCGGCTCGGGACCTCGTGCAGGCGCAGCCCGAGCTCCTCGACGACGCATTGCTCGGGAACGAAGTGAACAACCACGTCCACACGATCTACTCTTTCAGCCCGTATAACCCGACGCAGGTCGCGATCGCCGCGAGACTCTCCGGTCTGCGCGCTGTGGGAAGCGTTGATCACGACTCAATTTCGGCCGCCGAAGAGATGCTGGAAGCGGGGCGCGTATTCCGCATTGCGACAACGGTCGGCTTTGAGCTGCGCATCAGCTTCCGGGGTACACCCTTCGAGACCCGTAGACTCAATAATCCGGATATGGAGGGGAGTGCGTACGTACTTGCTCACGGAGTGCCGCGCCGCTTCATCCCCGAGTTCGAGACCCTGCTCGCTCCTGTCCGTGAAGCCCGCAGAACGAGAAATCGGCAGCAGGTTCAGGGCCTGAACCGCCGGCTGCAGTACACCGGCCTTCCGGAACTCTCCTACGAGAAGGACGTTGAGCCACTGTCACAGGTACACGCCGGCGGGACGGTGACTGAACGGCACATACTCTACGCGCTGTCCCTCGCCCTCATCGAGCAGTTTGGAAAAGGCGACGTTATGATAAGACTCCTCAACGATCGCTTTGGCATTGAGCTCACCGGAAGCATCGCAGAGCGCATCGGTGATCCCGGGAACCCGCATTACGCCTACGATCTGCTCGGCGCTCTCAAAGCCGAACTGGTGCCGAGTTTCTTCGTAGCACCGGATGAAACCGAGAGCATTCCCGTGGAACACTTTCTGGCGATTGTGAACCGGACACCGGCGATACCCGCCTACGCGTATCTCGGCGATGTTGCTGCGTCACCGACCGGGGACAAGAAGGCCCAGACCTTTGAGGACGCGTACCTTGATGAGCTGTTCGAGTTCATGGCCGATATAGGGTTCCAGGCGGTTACCTATATGCCGCCCCGAAACACGCTTGAACAGCTCGGTCGCGTATCGAAGCTGGCGCGGAAACTCGGTCTTATGGAGATTTCCGGCGTGGACATAAACAGCTCACGTCAGAGCTTCAATTGCCCGGAAGTATTGCAGCCGGAATTCAGACACCTTATTGAAGCAACCTGGGCTCTCATTGCGCACGAGAAACTCTCGCACATCGATGATGCCTACGGTCTGTTCAGCCCGAAATCACCCTTCGCCGACGAAGCGCTTGAGTCGCGCATTACACGCTATGCCGAGATCGGCAGAGCAATCGACCCCGGCGATCCATGGAACATACACATCGACGGCACACGTATTTCTATACAGGGAAGAGACATATCATGAATACAACAGACAGAACACGAACTGCTGTCGCGGCGATGCTGCGCGGCTTTACCTACGACGGGAGGCGCGCCCTGAGGGTGGAAGCGCTTGATGCTCCGGACACCTCAGACCGGATCCTGGCGCTCGGCGCGCCTGCGGTCGGTGATGCCGAGCTTCCGCTGGATCTCGCCGACGACTTTGTCGGACCATCGGCCAGAGCATGGAACAGCTTTGTGCAGGAGCACGGCGGTCTTCCCGATATCGTCACCGTCGAAGGTGCCGGTGCTTTCAGAGTCAAACATTCAGGACGCACTTCGGGCGATCAACACCAGAGTGGTGAACAGCCGGTCGCAGCAGAGCGCGGTTCTACCATGCATGGCCGCATTGCAGTGGTAACAGGCGGTGCGCAGGGTTTCGGCCTGGCACTCGCTGAGGAACTCGCCGGCGGTGGCGCTACCGTCGCGCTTGTCGACCTGAACCTCGACGGGGCGGAGGCAAGTGCCGCTGACCTGAACGCGCGTTTTGGCGAGGGTTCGGCGGTCGCGTGCGCGGCAAACGTCGCCGACGACGACTCCGTAGCAGCCATGACAGACAAGCTGGCCGCGCGTTTTGGCGGGTTTGATCTTTTCATTAGCAACGCCGGAGTGCTCAGAGCCGGTAGCGTCCTGAGTCTGAGCGTGAAGGATTTCTCGCTTGTGACTGATGTGAACTACTCGGCTTTCTTTGTCTGCACGAAGCACGCGTCTTCGGTCATGAGACTGCAGGACGCGGGCTACCGGGCACGCGTGGCAGCGGCTGCGGCCGCCGGGGACGCGAAGCACACCGCTTCCCTGCCTGCCCATTACACGACAGACATTCTGCAGATAAACTCCAAGTCAGGACTCAAAGGTTCAAACAAAAACGGTGCGTACGCCGGAAGCAAGTTCGGCGGCATAGGCCTCGTTCAGAGCTTTGCGCTGGAGCTGGTCGAATACGGAATCAAGGTCAACGCGATCTGCCCGGGGAACTTCTTTGACGGTCCCTTGTGGTCGGATCCGGACCGCGGCCTGTTCGTACAGTACCTGAACGCTGGCAAGGTACCGGGGGCTCAGTCCATAGACGACGTGAAGCGTCACTATGAGAAGCAGGTTCCCCTGGGACGAGGGTGTACCGGTGCCGACGTTGCGCGGGCGGTCTACTACGTCGTTGATCAGGTCTACGAGACCGGACAGGCAATCCCCGTAACCGGTGGACAGGAAATGCTCAGGTAAGATCGGGCCAGGGCGCCTATCTGACCCCGTAGCTCACCCCTTCTGCTTCCTCGCTCCGGTCGGTTGCCGGAGCCGGTGCCGGTGTAATGGCGGATATACGGGCTCGAAGCTCATCATCCATCGAAATATCAACAGAAGCGAGCGCTGCTTTCAGCTGATCGGTGTTCCGCGCACCGGCAATCGGTGCGGTTATGGCGGGATGTGTGGAGACCCACCTGAGCGCAAGAGACGCCGGGTGCACACCGAGTTCCTGTGCCAGAGCGGTGAACTCCTCTGCCGCCTCGAAGACCCCTTTGCCACCGTAACGAGTCTGATACATCTCGTTCTCGACGAGACGTCCGCCATCGGGCCTGCTGGTGGTCGAGTACTTCCCGGAAAGCAGCCCTCCGCCGAGAGGGCTGTATGAAATCACTCCGAGCTTTTCGGACGCCGCCATAGGCAGAAGCTCGACCTCCGCCTGGCGCTTTACGAGATTGTACATGGGCTGCAGGCAGGCGATCGGTGCGATACCGTGAAGCGCAGCGATGCCGTTGGCTTTGGCAACCTGCCACGCGGCGAAGTTGCTCACACCGAGATAAAGCACCTTTCCGCTGTGTACCAGGTCGTCCAGCGCACGCAGACTCTCCTCAAGCGGGGTGACGTCGTCAAAGCGGTGGAGAAAATACAGGTCGATGCGGTCGGTGTTCAGCCGCTTGAGGCTTTCCTCCACCGCGCGGACGATGTGATATCGCGAAGACCCCCGTGAGTTCGGTCCTTCTGAGGTCGGGAAATAGACCTTGCTTGTAATAACAAGTTCATCGCGTTCCCCGGACATAAGCTTGCCGAGTATGCGCTCGGATGCTCCGCCGGCGTACACGTCTGCACAGTCAAAAAAGTTGATGCCCGCGTCGCGGCAGCTCCGGTAGAGCGCAGCTGACGTCGCGTCATCTGCGTCGCCGCCGAAGGACATGGTGCCGTAGCAGAGCTCTGAGACTCTGACACCGGTGTTTCCAAGAAATCGGTATTCCATAATGCAATCATAGGCGGCAGAACGCTCCGAGGCAACGGGCTCTGTATTCCCGCGAACAGGGTATCCATGGCACCCTGTGCGCATGAACCGTCGCATGAAGCTCGTTTTCATCGTACCGCTCGTGCTGCTCGCAGGACTGCTGCTCGGAGTCACCGGTGTACTGGCCCTCGATGTATTTTTCGGCGCTCAGGCATCGCAGGTCGCGAACTACGTCTTCGAGCTTGAGGACGGGCAGGAGCTGCAGGCCTTTGTAGCCCGGCCCCCGCAAGCCTTTTTGGACGACGCCGATGATCTCCCGGTGGTCATGATGTTCCACGAATGGTGGGGACTGAACGGTGAGATCGCCGAGCTTGCCATGCTCCTGAGTTTTGACGGCTACATTGTGGTCGTCCCCGACGCATACCAGGGCAGAGTTGCGCGCACGGTACCCGGTGCGCTCGCTCTGCGTCTCGCCGTCGACATGGACCGTGTGCGAGACGACATGGTGGCCGTACGACAGGCGCTCGGCAGCATTGAAGGTACGAACCCCGCGCGAACGGCGGCGCTCGGCTTCTGCTTCGGCGGTGACGTGGCCATGGATCTGGTCACCACCCTGCCCTCCGATTTTGTAGCCACCGTTACCCTCTACGGAGGATTAAGAAGCGACCCTGAAGATGTCCGCCCCCTGTTCGGCCACGGACCGGTGCTCGGTGTTTTCGGTGAAACCGATCCGCAGATCTCACTCGAGCGCGTTGACGGATTCGAGACCGCGCTGCAGGAAGCCATGGTCAACCACCGCATCTCCGTTTACCCGGGTGTGGGGCACGCGTTCATACAGCCCGATACGATAGGCGATGGTGCCGTCGTCGACGAGGCCTGGAATGAACTGCGGGGTTTCCTGCGTACCTACCTCGACCCGGTGAGCCGGCAGATCACCTACAGCAGAAAGTGAATCCACAACGGAATGGTTACGAGGGACGCAAGCGTTGAGAAACTCACCGCTGCGGCTGCAAGCTGCTCGTCGGCGTTAAACGCGGCAGCAAAACTCTGTGAGGCGACTGCGGTCGGCATCGCCGTCATGAGAACGATCGCCGAACGTACCATGCCATCCACGCCAAAACCCCAGGTCAACAGAGCCCAGGCGAAGAAGGGCATGAATGCGAGCTTCAGAAAGGCAGCCCCGACGGCAATACCAAAGCGGCTTGAGACCTTCGCGAAGCTGAACGAGTAGCCGACCACGATCAGAACCAGAGGCAGACTGACCCGCTGTAGCAGGGCGAGCGTTTCGTTCGCAAGCCCCGGAAGAGACAGCCCCGTCAGTGAAAACCCGAGTCCGAGTACAATCGCGATGATCAAGGGGTTTCGGGCCACGTCCAGGAGCCGGCGCCAGGGTGACTGCCCGCCGGAGTCGGGATCGTTCATTCTGAGCACGAGAACGCTGACCACCGAGTTTGTCACGACACCCGCGGCAATCGTAACGGCAACAATCCCAAGCGCTGCATCACCGAGCACGGTCGCTACAATAGGAAGCCCGAGATACGCCATATTCGCGCGGTACGAAGCCTGTGTGAACGGTCCCCGGCGTGCCGGTGCGGCCCGGAACGCGATAAAGGTGGCGACGATCGCAACTGAGACGATAGTAACCGGCTGCATGATCGCGGCAACACCGGCGCCTGCGAACGCGTCGGACATGTCGGAGGTCTGCAGAAAGAGAGTTACCGGGAGCGCAATGTAAAAAATGAAACGATTCAGATCACCGACAAAGCCCGAGCTGAAGAACCGCACCTTTTTCAGCACGTACCCGAGGGTCATTAGGGCAAAGAGAGGCACGACAAGTTGTATGGTCTGCACCGGGAACTCCCATTTTGACAAGTGTACCGGCATTCTGTATCATGGAAAAAGAGCCTGCCGATCAATCCATGGAGTTTTGCCTAAATTGCTACGAACCGTCAAAGGGAAAAAGATCAAACTCGAAGGTTTCAACAACCTTACGAAGAGTTTGAGTTTTAATATTTACGATATCTGCTACGCCCGGTCAAAAGAAAGTCAGATCGACTATCTTGAATATGTTGATGAAGAATACAACGCGGACAAGCTGAACAAGATAATCCGGGACGTCATTACCATCATCGACGCGCAGCTGCTGCACATCTCGACGCAGGACTACCAGCCACGAGGAGCGAGTGTAACAGCACTCATTTCCGAGGGGCCGGTCGAAGATGCACCTCCGTCGGCAGGGACCAGCTCAAGCGAACCGCAGACCATCGTCGGGCATCTCGACAAGAGCCATATCACGGCTCACACCTATCCCGAGTTCGACACGGAAACCGGCATTGCAACCTTCCGCGTCGATATCGACGTGTCGACCTGCGGCATGATCAGCCCGCTGCGGGCCCTGCACCATCTGATCGCAAGCTTTGACAGCGATGTCGTGCTGCTTGACTACCGTGTGCGCGGGTTCACCCGTGACTCCCGCGGGCGAAAGCACTTCATGGATCACGATATCTCCTCGATACAGGACTACATCGCTGACGACGTTCTCGACCAGTATCTCGCCTACGACATCAACATCATATCGGACAACATCTTCCACACCAAAATGCGCAAGAAACGCCTCGATATGGACCAGTATCTCTTCGGCCCCGAAACCGAAAAGCTACAGGGCCGCGACCGCACCCGCGTGCGGGCCATGCTGCAGCAGGAAATTACCGAAATATTCGAGTGCCACAATCTCTAGGGACCGGCACGAAAGGAACCGTACATGTCACAGAAAGACAAGCGCATTCTGCAGGAATGGCTGAACAACAGCCACGGATTTTTCTACACCATTAACCGGACGCTTCACAAAGGAAGCACGAAGTATCAGGACATTGAGCTTGTTGACACCGACGAGATGGGCAACGTACTGCTGCTTGATAACATCACACAGGTCGGCGAACGGGTCGACTGGCAGTACCACGAACCCATGGTGCACATGCCCATGCTCGCGCATCCGAATCCAAAGACCGTGCTGGTCATAGGCGGCGGTGACGGAGGCATACTCAGGGAAGTGCTTCGCTACGAAAGCGTGAAGCACATTGACTTCGTCGAGCTTGATGAAGAAGTCGTCTCGTTCTCGAGGAAATACCTGCAATCGGTCAACGGTGGCGCGTTCGAGAACCCGAAAGTCCACGCCCGCTTTGAGGACGGCCGAGGCTTTGTTGAACGCACCGACACCGTCTACGATGTGGTGATCATGGATATGACCGATCCCTTTGGTCCATCGAAAATGCTGTACACGCGTGAGTTCTATACACACGTGCGCAACCGGCTTGACCCGAATACCGGTATTTTCACCATGCACTCCGAGAGCCCGGTAACACGGCCGGTTGCCTTTCAGTGCGTGCGACGCACCCTCGGCGCCGTCTTTCCGGTCGTCAGAACCACCTACACCTTCATACAGATGTACGCGACCTTCTGGTCGATTACCCTTGCATCAAACGGTCCCGACATACAGGACCTCGACCCGGCGACGGTGGACAGCCGTATACGCGCACGGGGTATCAGCGATCTGAAGATCATTACCGGCGACACGTGGCAGGCGATGCAGGTTGAGTATCCCTATATTGCCGAGATCACACACCGCGATGTGCCGATTATCACCGATGCGGCGCCGGACTTCCCGGATCATTTCTCGCAGTAACGATACGCGCATCTAATAATCCAGGATCTCGCGCTTCAGATAATCGCGGTAGTCGGCAAGCGTCCTGAGCACTACCTTGGCGCGGCCGTCGAGATCGGCGCGCTGCAGGTGTTCATCGATCTTACGACTGAAGAACGCGAAATCGATCGAGTTCTCACCCTGCGACACGAGCAGACGGGAGGCACAGAACGCCCTCCATCGCTTCTGTTCTGCGGCCGGCAGAAGATCGTTGAAGTTGCGCCAGAGAAAACGGCGAAACATCTCCGGTACCCGCGGGTCTTCGCAGTCAAGACGCAGGCTCGGAACGCGCTCGCGAGGTGTCGAGTGGATGCGCGCGAACTGCTCCCGGTCGCTGTCGGGAAAGAAGCCCCCCGAATACAGACGAAGCTCCGGATCGCGGGAATCCGCCTGCGGCGGCGTGTCGTACACACGCACGATTTTCTGCGTAAGCTCATGATCCGCAGCGAGCATGGCCGCGTGTTTTCGGCATCGCTCCAGGTCGAGTCCGAGGCGGGCTGCGACACCGTCGGTCTCGAGGGCCGAGAACGGAGACACGGCGGGCGCCTTGTTCACCGCGAGGCCGGTCACCCGAATTCGTTCATCCGGATCGCGACTGAATACTCGTGAGCGAAGCTGCTCGACACTGCTCGTGAGAAGCGGTTTCGGGTCGAAACGCAGATCGTAGACGAGAACCTCGTTCGGGTTACGCGGGTTCGGGGCGAGCGGTGCGACTGCTGTCGTACAGCCGGCAGCGCGGGTAAAGAGACGCGACGTATAGGCAAACGGTCGCCGGTGATACAGGTCTATGAGTTCGTAGACCCGTTCCTTTCGGCGAAGCGAAAACAGGTAGCGAAAAAGCCGCGGCTGCTTCTGATAGAGCAGGCGGGCGAGGCCTATGGTCGCGTGTACATCCGAGAGCGCATCGTGTGCCTGTTCCTGCGCAACCGCGTTCGCTTTCGCGAGCTCCTCGAGTCTGAAGCTCGGTCTGCCTTCATCATTCACCGGCCATTCCAGTCCTTCGGGACGAAAATCATGCGCCGCGCGCATGACATCGACCAGGTCCCATCGGCTGTTACCCGACGCGTATTCCCGCTCATAGGGGTCATAGAAATTCCGGTACAGGGCGTTCCGGATAAACTCATCATCAAAACGGAGACTGTTGTACCCGACCACGCAGGTTCCCGGTACCATGAACTGCTCGCGGATGCGGGTAATGAACTCGTACTCGGCAACACCCTGTTCGGCGGCGTGCTGCGGGGTAATCCCGGTGACCAGACACGCGAGCGGGTCCGGAACGAAATCGGGCGTCGGTTTGCAGTACAGCACGAGAGGTTCACCTATAACTTCGAACGCATCGTTTGTACGCACACCGGCGAACTGCGCAATGCGGTCGATTTTCGCGTTGCGACCGAAGGTTTCCAGATCGTACCAGTACAGGGTATCTGCCATATCGTGGTAGAGTGTACACTATGAGAGGGGGTTACGTGGGCATCTTCAGTCAGACTGCGGGACAGATTTTCCTGCAGGACGTCGTCAGCGTCTACGACAGAAGCCCGCTTGAAATAGCGGTCTTTCTGCTTCTCCTCTTTGTTCCGGTCGCCGCGCTGGTGAGTTACGCGGTCGTTGCCCGTCGCCGCGAACACAAGCGCGCAGCAGAACGGGCCGAGAAAGCGTTTCAGACCGCATGCCGGAAACACGAACTTACGCCGAGCCGAACGGCACTCATGGAAGCCATCGCACAGCAGGGTGCACGTCCCGATCAGAAACACCTCGTATTTGAAGATGAAAGCCTGTTCAACCGCGGCGTCAAGTCACTGGCAGCCTTTGGTTCCTTTGCCGATGACAGCATCAGCGCCCTGCGACTCGTTCTTGGATTTACACGACACGGTGGCGTCCCGATTTCGAGCGTAAGTCTTCCAGCGGGATCGGGCATTGCGATCGCAATCGAGGGCCAACCGACCGTCACCGCTGCGCGGGTACGGTCGCAGAAAACCCAGGGCATGGTCATTGAAACCGAGAACGAGTGGAAGGCTTTGAAGACAGGCAGGCAGGTCCGTGTTCTGTATCAGAGCTCAAGCGGAGTGTATTCCTTCATAAGTACCGTGCTGAAGGTCCAGGGTCGACTCGTCCTGCTGCGTCACAGCGAGCACGTGAACCGCTCTCAGAGACGCCGGTATTTTCGCAAACCCGTTGAGACAGAGATCGGCATCGCCACAAAAAAAGATTCGACCTTTCATCCGGTTACGACGGTGGACATGGGCGGTGGCGGCTTGAGCTTCCGCTCGGACCGCTCAGATCTCAAGGTCGGCACAGCTATTACCATACGGTTTTATCCTCCGATTGCACCGGAGAATGATCGGGCCCGGGCCTCAAACGCGCTTGGGAAAATCGTTCGCCTCGGGGACGACTGGAGCGTGCACGTACAGTTCACCACCATACGTGACGCCCTGCGGGACCGGATCATATCATCCCTGTTTCGTTTCAACGGCGATAGCGCACCGACCAGCTCGTCGGACGATCTGTTGTCAGAAGAGTGACCACGCGCTCGCTGAACTCTGCGTACTGCCCGTTGGTCGGACCTCCGAGACGCCCGCCAGTCACCGAGATGATCTGCCCCGGGGCGGTGACCTGCACAGTGAGCCGGGCGTCGCGTATTACTGATTCGATCGGCGTATCGGTCTCGTACTCTTCCATCGCCCAGGCAAGGTACTCGACGTAGTCGTCGGCACTCATACCGTCGGGAGGCAGCAGAAAGTCTATCGACGACTGTTCGGAGACCGGCGTGACCGTCGCAAGCTCCATGATGCGCTCGCGGCTCAGGGTCACCGTCATGATGCGGTCCTGCCCGTCGTCTTCTATCTGTACAAGCCCATCCAGCCGCGTCGGCCCTTCGGTAAACGCGCGCTCGATATCTTCGATGTCAAGCGCAATCAGCAGCCGCGAAGGATCGGGAATCCCCCCGCCGACCAGCCGCACTCCGGGTTCCGCATCGAATGCTATGGCGAGTGCTTCCAGGTCGAAGGGAGAAATCGGCTCTTCGACCATACCGAGAACACCCGAGAGGTCCAGAAGATAGGTCGCGAACTCGCTCGACAGCTGCACGTCAAGATCAGCGGCAGCTGAGGAACCCGAGCCGAGGGCGAGCTGACCGCTGACGGTGCACGAGGAGAGCCCGAAACCGAGGATGAGAAGCATAAGAAGCGTCGAAAGCGCAGGGGGTCGTTTCATTGCATAGAAGCTATCGCGTCC
>RECN01000060.1 GCA_007694005.1 Spirochaetaceae bacterium | reverse complement strand
ATATTTCTCCGGGGGTGACATTGGGAATTTTGTCCATCACATCCTCCTAATGGTAGTCCACGATTTCGACGTTGTGTACCGATCCGTTTTCCCAACGAAAACAGATCCGCCATTGATCATTAATCCGAACGCTATGCTGCCCTGATCGACCACCCGATAGTGATTCCAATCGATTCCCTGGTGGTATTCGGAGATCATTCAGATCTCGGGACCGATGAATCATGACGAGTTTGCGGTAAGCCGTTTTCTGAATCGGTTCGGGTATTCTTTTTGAGAATTCTTGCCGCCAAATTTTCGACGTCTCTTTGTCCTTAAATGATTCGATCAACTATACCAGTAATAACGCAGAACATTATTGACGTAAAGCGTTATTACTAGGCAAGCGATTCAATCTCTCGGAATTGGGCGAGTCCGTCTCGAAGTGCTTGTTATGTGGTCATTTGTCCTGTTGTTCAGGTTGAATATCTGGAACCTTGTTCAATACCTGATTAAATTTATCTTTGCTTCCGGAACTAGCACGATCATTGAGATAGTTTTCAGTTTCAAGTGCAGTGATCTTTTCCGCAACGGCTGAAGCAATAAATTGATTAATCGAGATATGATCTTCTTTTGAAAATCGCTTTACAGATGCATGTAGTGAATCCGGGATTCTTATACTTAGGGTACTCATTTATTCTCCTCCAGCATTTTCAGAAATTCATATGGGGGAACAGCAGAAATGCCAAAATTACTCGTGTGTTCAAAATCTTTCACATTGTAGGTAACAATCCATTTTGCATTGGCAGCAACTGCAACTTCAAGCAGATGATCATCATATGGATCTTTAAGAATCGGTCTCCATAAATAGAATACTTTTATGTGTCTTCCGATTTTACAGATGTAATCGATCACCGATTGAATATCCTTATCTGAGTAAATCTTTCTATTCAACTTCTTCTTTAGTATAGCTTCGTATTCAAGAACCAATGGAACGGAAATTGAAATATTGAACTTATCTTCTGATAAAGCTTCGAGTATTTTAAATGCTTTTCCGTTTCGACTGATCAGACCGGAAAGCAAAACATTTGTATCAATAATTGCCTCGAGTCTTTGCATACCAGATGGTTCCACCAGGTTTTATTCCATCGTCCGTGGCCCCCGTTGTATGATCGATCAGCGAAGCCTCGAATTGTTTCTCGAGCGCCATGAAGTCGTCTTAGATACAGACACCGTCATACGCTCTCAGGTACCCTACCGATAACAAGAATCCAACATTCTCTGAGGTCCTCGTCCCTCGGAATCATCGTCCAGCGAATGGTCACTGCCAACGACTACGCGTTGAGCCACGGGTCATACGGACCCGCCAGAGGAAATATAACATATTCTCTCTCCAGAATTATCCAGATCCTGGAGCCTCCGAAACCTTGCACGAATCTTACGCCAAATTCCGTCGTTACCGCAATCAAGAAGCCGAAGCGCCACGTATATACAGGTAATTATACAGAATTAGCTCGGAGGTCGTTTGTATGGATTTTTCAGATCGCCAGGAGTTTACGGAGTATCTTATAGACCAAAATTTCGAACCGAAGGTAGTGCCGTGGATGCTCAGGTGGGTCGCGGAGTTTGTTCAGGGCCTCAACTCGTTCGGGGAGTGGGACAAGTCCTGTCAGGAGTACTACACACGCCTCACGGATCGGGTTGAACCGTGGCGCGTATCGCAGGCGGCAAAATCGGTCCAACTCTATCACACCTTTCTCCAACGTGGATCCACCAATATCGAAGTGCCCGAGCGTCGTTCGTGGGTGACGGTAATAGACCGCGTCCGTCGTGAGATCCGCCGACAGGGAAAATCGTTTCAGACTGAGAAAACGTATCTCTATTGGATTCACCGATTCAGACGGCGCTTCTCACAAGTTTGTCCAGAGGATTGCACGTCTGAGCACGTGAAGGACTTTCTGACCTGGCTCGCAAATGAAAGGAATGTCGCTGTCGCTACACAGAATCAGGCGTTTAACGCGCTTATGTACGGGAGCGGAATACGACTGAACGAATGTCTGACGCTTCGTCACAAAGATGTCGATCTCGCCAAACGGGTGCTTACCGTGCGGCAGGGAAAGGGAAACAAAGACCGATATACCGTAATATCAGGGGAGTGCGTACCGTTGCTCAAGGACCATGTATGCACGCGACCGGCTGGCAAGACGGCCCGGGGTGGCGCTGCCCGACGCACTTGAGAACAAGTATCCGAGCGCACATACGGAGCTTGGATGGTTCTGGGTGTTTCCGGCACCGCGAGAATCCGTTGATCCACGGTCCGGAATCGCTCGGCGGCATCATGTTTACTCGAGTTCATTACAGAAGGCCTTCAAATCTGCATGTCGAGAAACGGGAACCAGGCTCGATGCGCACTTACATTCGCTCAGACATAGCTTCGCCACCCACCTCGTCGAGGCCGGGTACGATATCAGAACGGTGCAGGAACTACTTGGCCATCACGACGTTTCCACGACAATGATCTATACCCACGTTTCCAGGCGGAACAAGCTTGGTGTCGTCAGCCCAGCTGATTCGCTCCAGTTAGGCGCCGAGCCGGGTTCATCGTAATTGTCATGAAATAGCTATCTGTCGGTTTTACGAGAATTGGGCTGATCGTTGAGCTCAGCTGATTAGCGCACTGGTGCGACTGGCACGGATCGCAGATTTCTCCGTAACACCGGGCGAACGAACCGAACCGAGAACTTATCCCGCGCTAATTCTGCTGGAGCGTTATGTTATGTGGTCGCTCCGATTCGCTTGCAGGATCTCAAGTGGTCGGTGTGCCGATGTTACAGATTCGAAATGAACTCCGACACTACAGACGGCAACTCCTGCGGAAAATCGTGACCCAGATTGGGTACGGTCCTAATCTCAGCACCGTCACCGGCAAGCGACTTGATACGCGCAGCACTCTCATTTGCGAACTGGTCATGTTCTCCGACAACGCACAAGACCGTGTCAGGGAAGATTGTCGAATCAAGGATCGACATTGCAGATTTGGGAATCGCTGGACCAATCAATATCCCTCCACTAGTGCGGAGCAGTTGGCGCTGCCATAGCTTCGCTATTGGAAGACAGCCACGTGAAAACCCAGCCAGAACCACACCGCTTGGACCGGGATCTGGCGGCACGACAGCAACCGTTTGCGCAACAACACTGTCGATTGCCTCCTCGTTGAACCACAAGTAGGAATGCTGGCTGTAGCTCGGTTCAAGCGACTGCACGGCAATCAGACGCCAAGTGGTTGAAAAACTTCCGCGCCATTGGTCCAACGCCTGGTCTGCGTTTGATTTGTTCCCATGGAACAGAATTGCGGTACCGTCTAGCTTTGCTTCATCCTTGGGCTCTCGAATGCGATAGACAAACTCGGTGTGCCGAATGCGTTCCAAATGCTCTTGGTGTGACGCCGCCGCCGCCATCTGAAACTGAGGGTCAAGAAGAACAAAACATAGATCCGGGTCAGCCTGTAGGATTTCGTAGGGGAAGTATATGCCATTGGCTATGGCACCTTCGAGAACTTCGCAGGCAAGCGCCGAATCCTGTGATAGAGACGCAAAGCACAGCCTCCAGAAAATAAGGTCACCAGCGAACTCTGGATATGAAGATTGCGCCTCCTTCAGAAACGACAGCGCATCGTGGTACTGGCCCGCACTATGGTACGAGAACACCTTATCGCGAATATGATTGAGTTCCCCAGCTGCCATTGGGCTTCCCTACCTCCTGAGCATTTACTGCTCCGCAAGGTTACATCAACGCGTCGGCCTGTGAAACACCCGACAGCGACCACATAACGACCGCGTTGTGCGTGATGAGTATGAACTAGTCTGTAAATATCGAAGCATCCCGGTCTACGTCAATACTTGTGCCAGCCACATCAGTTGCCCGAGAGAGGACTCGGTCTCCATTCGCCGACATAGTGTCGGCTCATTCCGACCCGCCTACATTCGCTTCCGCGGCCATCCCTGGCCGCTCATCCTCGCTATCGCTCGGCGCTCACTCCGTTTCGAGTCCTCTCCGGACACAAAAAAAGCAGCTCTTGCGAGCTGCTCTATCTGTTTTTGTGCCCGAGAGAGGACTCGCCTTCCGGTCGGCAACATCGTGTTGCCTTCCTCCAGGCCGCCTTCGGCACTAATCCTGCGTCCGTGCAGGATTGCGCTCCCTGCCGGTCGCGCCGTGCCTCCGTTTCGAGTCCTCTCCCGGGGCCCCGAAAAAAAGGCGACCCGAAGGTCGCCGTTTTTTTGCCCGAGAGAGGACTCGAACCTCCACATCCGTAAGGACACTAGACCCTGAACCTAGCGCGTCTACCAATTCCGCCACTCGGGCTCGAGTGTTAGACGTGTTTTATAGCGTGTCGGACGGGTTGGTGTCAATGGAATCGTGCCGGGGGGCGCCCCGACGTGTGCGCAACGGGCGCGGATGGCCCGCGCCCAGGGCGTGTTAGTCCGGGATCTGGTCGTCAGGACCGCTCGTGTTGTCCTTGATTGCTTTGATAACACGAATGGCGGCCGTTTCTATCTGTGGCTTGAACAGCACGCCAATTGCGATTCCGATTATAAGTCCCCAAAACATCAGCTTCCTTCCTTGCCCTTCTTGCTGCCAGCGCTTTCGGGCTTCTCGGTTTTTATGTTGACCTTCACGCCTTCTGCCGCCTGTACGACGTCACGGGGCGGTACGGTGACCTTGAGGATACCATTCCTGAAGACTGCTTCGGTAGCCTGTTGATCGTATTTGTCGGCAGGAACGAAGTATTTCTGCTCCTGTATATCCTTGAGCTTGAGGCGGCGCTTGAAATACTTGACCGATTCTTCGGATTCCTGGTCTTCGGACACCGTGGCAGCGAATATCAGGTGGTCTCCGCGAAACTCAATAGTAATATCCTCTTCGTGGAAGCCGGCAAGGGCGAACTCGAACACCATGGTCTTGTCGTCTTTCACGTATACGTTGGACGGTGGGTAAGAGTAGGCCGGGTAGTAGTCCCGTTCGTCTCCGAAGCGCCAGGAGTACACCTTGGCTCCGGGGTAGGACATGGAGTCCTTCAGGGCAGTGGAAAACTCTTCGGCAGCATCAAAGATCTCGTCGATGATCTTGCCGATATCAAAATAGTCGTGGCTTTTCATGGCAAAGCCTCCTGTGAATGTGATCCGGTTCCGGGTTTCGGCAACCGTGTATGTGTCCGGGATCTCCGCGACACATTGTTCGCCTGCCAACGGCAGCGCGTACGGGTATAATATACACTCCAATCCGGCGAACGCCGAGTAGAGAATGCTGCGTTGTCTTTCGGAAACTGATTATTCCGCGTATGGTAGGGGCTGGAATCTCGTATGAAGATATTATTTCTCGGTGAAATCGTAAGCAAGGCTGGGATCTACTGTGTAAAGACTGCTCTGGATGATGTCCGGAAGCAGACGGGGGCACAGTTTGTGATCGCAAACGGGGACGGAGCTACCGGTGGCTTCGGCATCGGAAAGAGCCACGCCGTGTATCTGCGCAAGCTTGGTGTCGATTGCATTACCGGCGGGGACCAGGTCTACTACAAAAAAGACATCGCCGAGTTCATAGACCGCGCGGGCCATATGGTGCGGGCGGCGAACTTTCCTCCGAAGAACCCGGGGCGCGGGTATCGGATCTACCGGGTTGGTGACGAATCGATTGCGGTTCTGAACCTGCTCGGGCTGAGTGGCTTCCTGCGGGTGCACCTTTCGAACCCCTACACATTCCTGCCGGAACTCGTTGAGCGTCTGCGAAAGGACGCATCCATCATCATTCTTGACTATCATGCAAGCACCACCGCAGAGAAGCGGATCATGAGCATCTATGCTGACGGCATGGTCTCCGCGGTCATGGGTACCGGACAGCGGGTCCTGACCGCTGATCTTGAGCTCAGTGCCCGCGGCACTGCGACTATCACCGACTGCGGTCGGACCGGTAGCCAGAACAGCGTCGCCGGGCTGGCGGCTGAAGTAGAAATCGAAAAGTTCCTGACGGCGATTCCACAGCGCAGTGGAGACGCCTGGGACAATCTCGAGCTTCAGGGAGTTCTGCTCGACATAGACGAGTCGGGGAAGACGGTCTCAGCGGAGTACATACGCGAGCCTGTTGAGCCGCCGGAAGGGACCGAAAGCGGTTCTGAATGACAGCTGTGTGATGATCAGTCCGTATAGCCGAAGGTGCCGCGGAATGCGCGGGTGACCTGAGCCCGGACGTCCGCAAGGTTGACGGTGCGGCCTGTGCATTCTTCAAGCGAGGTGACTCCGCGGTCGCGTATCCCACAGGGGATGATCCAGTCAAAGTGACTGAGGTCGGTTGTCACGTTGAAGGCGAAGCCGTGCATGGTCACCCGGTTCCGTACTGCGATGCCGACTGCCGTGATTTTCCTGCTTCCAACCCAGACACCACGGTTCTCTGCATCGAGATGAGCGTCGACGTTGTACAGCTCACCAAGCATGTCCACGAACATCCGCTCGAGTGCGGTAATGAATCGCTTTATGTGCACCGCCTGCTCGTACAGGTGCACAATGGGGTAGCCGACAAGCTGACCGGGTCCGTGATAGGTCGCGAGCCCGCCCCGGCTTATCCGGTGCACTTCTACGCCGAGGCGGCTTCGTTCCTCGCTGGATATCAAAATATCGTCTTCGCTCGTTGAGCGTCCGAGGGTTATGACCGGGGGGTGTTCGACAAAAAACAGCGTATCAGGGATCTCTTCGTCGTACCGGCTTCGATTCGCCTGATCCTGAATTTCCAGTGCCTCGCCGTAGGGCATGCGACCGAGGTCGCGAACCGCGAGCTTCTTCATGTCCCAGTCCCGTATTTCCGTGCCGTCTCGTTAATGATTTCACCGAGGTCATCGAGGCTGAACTGCCGGTGGAGATAGCCTGCCATCTGGGCGGCGCGTGGCATACCGTATACGACCGACGAGGTTTCATCCTGCCCTATGGTCAGGGCACCGGCTTCGTACATGCTGCCGATCTCCCGGGCTCCGTCGCGACCCATGCCGGTCATGATGATTCCCATACTTTCGTGTCCATAGGACGCGGCGACGGAGGCGAACAGTACGTCGGCGCTCGGTCTGTGTCCGCTGACCGGCTCGTCGTCGGAGATCCGCACCACCGTCGCGAGTGACCGTCGTTCCAGGCGCATGTGGCGGTCGCCGGGCGCGATAAGCACGCGGCGCGGTTTGACCAGGTCCCCGTCCACCGCTTCTTTCACCTCGAGGTCACAGATGCGCCCGAGGCTGACCGCGAACTCAGCGGTAAAGCCTGCAGGCATGTGCTGTACGATCAGGATGGGGATGGCCATGTCCGGGTTGATACCGGGCAGGACCTTACGCAGAGCGTTCGGGCCACCGGTAGAGATGCCGATTGCGATGACCCGAATGGGACCGGGTGAACGGGCCGCCGTTCGCCGCGGAAGATCGTACAGCGGTCGCGCGTCGGGTGCCTGTGCTCCCGCTCCTGACGCAGCCCGTCCGCCGTGCCGGTCGGGCGTCGCTGTCGCAGGCGCTATGCTCGCATCGGTACCAACGGACGCGGGTCGGGGCGGCTTGGCCTTCCCTTTTTTCGAGCGGTACTCGCCGCCGTAGGCTCGGACGAGCTCGGTCAGTTGCACGGACACCGCCGCGATATCCTGCCCTTCTTCGGCCGTCGGTTTCATGATGAACTCGGAGGCGCCGAGGGCGAGGGCTTCCATGGTCACCTTCGCGCCTTTCTGCGCGTGGGACGACAGGATAAGTACGGGGATTTCGATGCCCTGTCGCTTCCGCTCGTGCAGAAACTCGAGTCCGCTCATCTCCGGCATTTCCAGATCGAGGACGATGATGTCCGGGTCGAGACGGGGGATCTTCTCGAGCGCAAAGCGTCCGTTCATGGCCCGCCCGGCGACGGTCAGATCAGGGCTCTGCTCGATGATTCGGGATATGAGATTGCGCATGAGAGCGGAGTCATCGACGACCAGTACTGAAATGCTATCCATACTCATGCTGCTTACCGTGAAACACCGGTGGTCCCGGTTGACTTTCGATACACACAGGCCCAGTCGGTTCGTACAAACTCGAACTGTGTTTTCATTCCAAACAGCGACTCTGAGTGCCCTATGAAGAGGTAGCTGTACGGACTCATGGCATTCCAGAAGTGATCGACGGTGACTTTCTGTGCGGCATCATCAAAATAGATGAGCACATTACGGCAGAACACGATGTCGAGGCTCGTGACGCCGTTCGAGTGCTTGAGGTTGTGATAGTCAAAGGTCACGTTCTTCATGACATCCGGGTGTATCTGGTATCCCGTGTCTTTTTCGAGGAAGTACTTCTTCAGGTAGCGCTCGGGTACACCGGTCACTCGCTGGGTCGGGTAGTAGCCTGCTTTGGCCGTCATAAGCGACTTCAGGCTGATATCGCTCGCGATTACCTTCACGCTGTAGCCGGGTGGGAGTATCTCCATGAGTACCATGGCTATGGTGTAGGGTTCTTCTCCCGTCGAGCATCCCGCACTCCAGACCCGTATCTGCCGGTCGGAGGATGATTTCTTGCGTGCTATCAGATCAGGCACAACGAAGTGTTCAAAGGTCTCAAAATGGGCCGTATTCCGGAAGAAGCGGGTGAGATTCGTGGTAACCGAGTCAAGAAACTCTTTGAGCTCCTCGCCGTCCCGCTTCAGATGCAAAAAATAGTCACCGACGGTCTCATGACCGGTCAGGCGCAGCCGTTCCCGAAGCCTGCTTTCGAGTATCGATCTGTTTGTTTCCGAAAAGTGTATACCACTTTCGCCGTAAATGAGATCTCGGAAACGGGTAAAGTCGCTATCGTTCAGTATGCCTGCCATTTTTGTGCTTGATCACAAGTCTATGTACCCTGATCAGGGCTGTCAATCGAAGCTGCCTGCCGCTACACTGGGGGACGGAGGATGATAAGATGAATATTAGCAGCCGCTTCCCCGATAATTTTCTGTGGGGAACAGCCACCGCGAGCTACCAGGTTGAAGGGGCCGCGAACGAAGACGGCCGGGGCGTCAGCATTTGGGACACGTTTTCCCGCACACCCGGTAAAGTACTGCACGGCCACACCGGCGATGTCGCCTGTGACCAGTACCATCGATACCCTGAAGACATAGAACTCATGAAAGGCCTCGGACTTGGGGCCTACCGTTTTTCCATAGCCTGGCCGAGGGTTTTTCCCGAAGGCCGTGGGAAGCAGAACCCCAAAGGCTTTGACTATTACAACGCACTGGTCGACGGTCTTCTGGAAGCAGGGATCAAACCCGTCCCGACGACCTATCACTGGGATCTGCCTCAGCCCTTACAGGATGCGGGCGGATGGCCTGCGCGGGATACCGCGTACGCGTACGCCGACTACGCCGAGGCCTGCTTCAAGGCGCTTGGGGACCGTGTAGACATGTGGATTACGCTCAACGAACCCTTCTGCAGTGCAGTATCGGGATACCTTTCAGGAAATCACGCGCCGGGCGAACAGGATCGCGGACGGGCCATCGCGGCGATACATCACCTGAATCTGGGTCACGGACTCGCGGTGCAGGCCTTCCGCAACGGGGGGTACGCCGGAACAATCGGGACGACCCTCAACACGCAGACAGCGCGTCCGGCTACGTCGTCCCCTGAGGACATTGAAGCAGCCGATCGGGCGGCGGATTTCCCGACGCGCATGTTTCTTGATCCGCTCATCGGTAAGGGCTACCCCCAGCGCTTCCTCGACGCATACGAAGATGCGGTCATTCCGCTCGAAGAAGGGGACCTGGACATCATCTCTTCAGACCTCGATTTTCTGGGTCTGAACTATTACCACGAAGACTGTGTAGCGCACGATCCGGATCACCCCGAGGGCTATCGCAGGGTCACTCAGTACCAGTCGACCACCGACATGGACTGGCCGATCACGCCTCAGGGACTGCACCGGCACCTGACCTGGCTGCACGAGCATACCGCCGGCATGCCGATCTATGTGACCGAAAACGGTTGTGCGATGCCCGATATTCTGAGTGCCGATGGTACTCGCGTCCACGACCACGACCGGATTTCGTTTCTGAGGTCCTACATCGATGCATGCGCTGACGCGGTCCAGGAAGGAGTAAACCTGAAGGGGTACTTCCTGTGGAGCTTCATCGACAACTTCGAGTGGGCCTATGGTTACACGAAACGCTTCGGCATCGTGTACTGTGATTACCTTGATGGTCGCAGAGTTCCCAAGGACAGCTACTACTTTTATCGAGATCTTATCGCAGGAATGGAGTAATCTGCGCTCTGATTCGTTGACCGGGCTGCGGTCTACCGGGATAATGAAATCCCGATGAAGAAATATGTAATAGTAACCGGCGGTGTGTGTTCGAGTCTTGGCAAGGGCATAGCCGCCGCGAGTCTCGGGAGCCTCCTGGAAAGCCGCGGTCTTGCGGTGCGCATGGTCAAAATTGATCCCTACATCAACGTTGACGCGGGAACCATGAGTCCGTATCAGCACGGAGAGGTCTTCGTGACCGATGACGGCGCGGAGACCGATCTTGATCTGGGAAACTACTCGCGCTTTACCGACTCACCCTTGAGTCGGGCGAACTCAATTACGACCGGCCAGGTCTACCAGGAAGTCATACAACGCGAACGCGAAGGGCGCTATCTCGGTCGTACCGTACAGGTCATTCCCCATATTACCGATCGCATCAAGCAGCGAATCATGTCGGTTGGAGAGCAGGAAGGCGTGGACGTCACGATCGTCGAAGTCGGCGGGACCGTCGGCGACATCGAGAGCATCCCCTTTCTTGAAGCCGCCCGGCAGATGATACACGAGATCGGCCACGAGCACGTTATCAGTGTGCACCTGACCCTCATTCCCGAGGTCGGGGGGAACGAACTGAAGACCAAGCCGACGCAGCATTCGGTAAAAGAGATGCGTGAGATCGGCATACAGCCCGATGTCCTTCTGTGCCGCTGTCCGCGTCCTATGGAAGAGGATATGCGCCGGAAGATTGCGAGCTTCACGAACGTGGCCTACGAAGCGGTTGTGTCAGCTCACGACGTGGAGTCTACGATCTATCAGATTCCGCTCGTATATCACGAGCAGAAGCTCGATGAGATCGTCTGTTCACGGCTCGACCTGCAATGTGCAGATGCGGATCTCTCAAACTGGGAGCACGTAGTTCACACCTTCAAGACTGCAACGACCACCCTCAGAATCGGTGTGGTCGGAAAGTACATAGATCTTGCTGACTCCTACAAGTCAATCGATGAGGCGCTCTATCACGGTGGTATTGCAAACGCGGTGCGGGTTGAGCTGGTAAAGATTGATTCGGAGCGTTTAGAGCGTACCGGCAAGGTTGGTGAGGCCCTCGAAGACCTTGACGGAATTCTCGTTCCCGGCGGCTTCGGTAGTCGGGGTATTGAAGGTATGGTCGCGACCGCGCATTACGCGCGCGAACACCGGATACCGTACTTCGGCATCTGTCTGGGAATGCAGATCATGGTCATAGAGTGGGCACGCAACGTCATGAAGCTCGCCGATGCCGACAGCACCGAATTTTCGCCCGACACGCCGAATCCCGTCGTCAGTCTGCTTGAGGAGCAGATAGACGTGCACAACTACGGTGGCACTATGCGCCTCGGTGCGAGTGAATCCAGGCTCGTAGAGCACACATTCATCTACCGCGCCTATGGCACCGAACGGATCACCGAGCGCCATCGTCACCGCTATGAAGTCTCTAACCGGTATCGTGCGGAGCTGAAGGAATCGGGGCTTCGTGTTTCCGGTACCACGCCCGATCAGGAACTGGTCGAGTCGGTTGAGTGGGATGATCATCCCTGGGCCGTCGGGGTACAGTTTCACCCTGAGTTCAGCTCGCGCCCGTCGAAGGCGCAGCCTTTGTTCCGGGATTTCGTGCATGCGGCGCTTGAACGTCACACGGCACGCGCGAAACGCGACAGGGTTCCTGAGGTGGCAACAGCATCGGAAGGGTAATGAGGTATAGCGTCTGCGCGACCAGTTTTTTGACACTGCTTCTGATTTCCGCCTGCAGTCTTGACTACGAGGCTGCCCGGCTCGCGGAGTCGATTCCCGAAACGACACCCAATGCGGAGCTTCTCGTGTTTTCCCATACGGTGGTCCGGCGGGGCCGGCTTGTGTTCGCCATAGAAGCTGATTCCGCGCGCCGCTTTGACCGGCATAACGAGCAGCAGCTCGAGAATGTCAGCTTTCAGGAGTTCAATGCCGACGGTGAGGTAAGCGCATCGGGCAATGCTGCCTTTGCACGCTTCTTTTCCGAAACCGAAAACGTCGAACTGATCGGTTCGATCGAGTTCTCCACCGAAATCGAGGAAGCGGTCGTGACCGCTGATTATCTGTTCTGGGACCGTGAGGCACGCATGCTCTACGGTGATCCCGACGCGGTGGTCCGGGTCACGCGGGCAGACGGTACGCGTCTTGAGGGCCGGGGCTTCGAGGCAGATTTACGGCGGCGCATTATCGACTTCGACGGTCCGGTAGAGGGACTGGTTGTAGAAGGAGACGAGGAATGAACCGTCGAGTGGTCCTCGCGACCGGGTTGCTCCTGTGTGTGTCATTCTCGCTCTTCGCTGACCTCAGCATCAGAAGCGACCGCTGGCAGAGTGTCTTCGCCGAGGGGCAGGAGCGTACGCGACTTACCGGCAACGCGCGGGTCAGCTCGGACCGCATCGTCGTCGAGGCAGACGAAATAGAGCTTTCGGGCGACTCGTTCCGTTTCGTTCGAGCGAGCGGCAACCTGCTTGTCATCGATCTCGAGAGGGATCTGCGGCTGACGGGGAACCGGCTGTTTGTCGATCGGGATCTCGACATTATCCGTGTCGAAGGTAATGCCGAAATGGAAGATCGCGAGAACGAAATGATTGTTCGTGGTGGTTTCATCGAGTATTTCGGAGAGCAGGAACTGACGATCATACAGGTAGGCGTACGCATCCTGCGCGCCGATCTGCTCGCGCGTGCCGAGTTCGCCCGCTATCTACGCGAAACCTCCACTCTGGAGCTGTCGGGACTCCCGCAGGTCAGCAGAAATGGTGATGAGTTCCGTGCGGGTCGCATCATCATCAACCTGGATTCTGATGAAATCACGCTTCGTGGCGAAGTCCGGGCGATTGTCCGCGACGGAGAGGATTGACTATGTCGCTCCTTGAGGCACGGAATCTCCACAAGGCGTTCGGACGAAAGGAAGTCGTTCGCGGTATCGATTTTTCGATGACCGACGGGGAGATAGTCGGCTTTCTCGGGCCCAACGGGGCGGGGAAGACGACAACGTTCTACATGGTCGTCGGTTTCATTCGCCCGACCGCCGGACAGGTCGTGCTCGACGGCAGGGATGTCACGAAAAAGCCCATGTACATACGCGCGAGGCTCGGAATCTCGTATCTTCCGCAGGAACCAAGTGTGTTCCGCAAACTCACCGTCGAAGACAATATTCTGGCCATTCTCGAGCTTCGTAAAGACCTTAATCGTCGTGAACGGACGCTGCTGCTCGATGAACTGCTCGATGAGCTCGGGATTACCGAAAACCGGAAACAACCCGCGTATACACTCAGTGGCGGTGAACGACGCCGGACCGAGATTGCGCGCAGCCTCGCGATCGAGCCACGCTTTCTCCTTCTCGATGAGCCTTTCGCCGGCATAGACCCCATCGCCGTCTACGAGATCAAGACCATCGTGCGCAGACTCGCCGAAAAGGGAATCGGGGTACTAATTACCGATCACAACGTCCGTGACACCATGGAAATCACACATCGCTCATATATAATCAAGGACGGCGAGATCGTCGTATCCGGAAACCGGGACGAGATAACCGCCAACGAGATCGCGCGCAAGGTGTACCTCGGCGAAACCTTTACCCTGTAAAGGCCCGGGCCGGCACCGAATACGCGCACCGACGTGAAGGAGCTCCCCGTGAAATACCGCAACCCGAATCTGCCGCTGGACGATCGCATCGATGATCTCCTGTCGCACATGACGCTCGAAGAGAAGGCCTCGCAGCTGCTGCACGAGAGTCCTGCGATCGAACGCCTCGGTGTCCCGGCATACAACTGGTGGAACGAATGTCTCCACGGCGTAGCCCGCGCCGGCAAGGCAACGGTATTCCCGCAGGCGATCGCGCTCGGGGCGACCTTCAACCCCGCGCTTGCCTTCGAAGTTGCTGAGGCGATTTCAACCGAGGGCCGGGCTAAGTTCAACGAGGCAATCAGGAACAAGCAGCGTGGCCGCTACCAGGGGCTCACATTCTGGACGCCGAACGTCAACATTTTCCGCGATCCCCGCTGGGGGCGCGGACAGGAGACCTACGGCGAGGATCCCTTTCTGACTTCGGCCATCGGCGCCGAGTTCGTGAAGGGCATACAGGGTAGCCACCCGACGTACATGAAGGCCGCCGCCTGTGCGAAGCACTTCGCGGTGCACAGCGGACCCGAGGGTCTGCGTCACGAGTTTGACGCCAGAGTCAGCGAAAAGGACCTTCGCGAGACCTATCTACCGGCCTTCAAGGCGCTTGTTGAAGCGGGTGTCGAGGCGGTCATGGGCGCCTACAATCGCACCAACGGTGAACCCTGTTGCGCGAGCGAAACGCTCATGAACCGCATCCTTCGCGGAGAGTGGCAGTTCAAGGGGCACTATGTGTCGGACTGCTGGGCGATCGGTGATTTTCACAGCAGTCATAAGGTAACCTCGACTCCGCAGGAGTCGGCCGCGCTTGGTGTGCGCACCGGCTGTGATCTGAACTGCGGCTGCGTCTACGAGGCGCTGGTCGAAGCCGTCGAGCAGGGCCTGCTCGAAGAGGCCGACATAGACCGTTCGCTCAGGCGCCTTCTGTCAGCGCGGTTCCGACTCGGGCTCTTCGACCCTCCGGAGATGGTTCCGTGGAGTACCGTCCCCATGTCTGTGGTCGGCTGCGAGACGCATCGGACCCTCGCCAGGGAGGTCGCCGAGCAATCCTGTGTTCTGCTGAAAAACAACGGCGTGCTTCCGCTCGCGCCGGACGTGAAAAAGCTCTTCGTGACCGGTCCTGCAGCGACCGATCACACGGTTCTTCTTGCGAACTACCACGGGACATCGACCCGTCTTGTCTCCTTCCTCGACGGCATCACCGATCGAGCGGGAGATGACCGCGTGGTGGTGTACCGGCAGGGCTGTGGCTTCGATACGCCGGTCCGGAACAAACTCAACTACTCGTTTAACGAGGCGAAGGATCACGACATCGTAATCGCCTGCCTCGGGATATCGAGCTATCTTGAAGGCGAAGAAGGGGATGCCTTTGCATCGGACTTCAGAGGAGACAGACGAACCCTTGCGCTTTCCGAAGACCAGATCGAGTACTGCCGCAAGATCAGGAAGGCTGGTACACCACTTGTTGTCGTGGTGACCGGAGGATCGCCCATCGACCTGACCGAGATTCATGAGCTTGCTGACGCAGTCATCTTTGCCTGGTACCCGGGAGAAGAAGGGGGGAATGCGCTCGCGGCGCTCCTGTTCGGAGACCGGAGTCCGTCCGGTCGGCTGCCGATCACCTTCCCGAAGTCTCTGGATCAGCTTCCGCCCTTCGAAGACTACGCCATGCGCGGGCGCACGTATCGCTACATGACCGAGGCCCCCCTGTATCCCTTCGGGTTCGGGTTGAGCTATGGCGACGTCCGCTACGAGGCCCTGCAGCAGATCGATGCTGCTACCGGCATGTCCTGGGACATGGTGGCGTCTGCCGGTGGCCATGACCCGGGCGTGGCCCACGGCGTGGATCTGCTGCTGACACTGCGCAACGCGGCCTCAGTCGGTGTATCGGAGGTGGTGCAGACCTATGTGTCACTTGCACACAACGACGGGAGCCAGCCAATCTCGCGCCTCGTGGACGTGCAGCGGGTCTGGCTTGGCGCCGGTGAGACGGTCAAAACGGCGATTTCGCTGTCTTCACGCGCTTTTGAGTGTGTTGATGATGATGGGCGCTCCGGTGTGCGCAGCGGCGAGTGGATTATTACCGTCGCGGGGAGTTCCCCGGGGGCGCGGAGTGAAGCGCTCGGGGCTCCTGCGCCGCTTACCCTGACCGTCGAGCGATAAGCTCAGGCGGGGCGGCCGGGCCGGTCAGAGGCTGGCCGCAACGCGAAAACCGCAGTTGCCCGTTGAGCTGTCGGGAGTATTTGACGATCGCGCAGCAACCCGATAGCGGTTGCAGTATGAGTGATGACACAGATACGAGCCTCCGCGCATGGCGCGCGCTGTGCCACGTTCCGGACCGGTCGGGTTCATAAGCGGCTGCTGTTTCGGATGTCGGGTTGTCCACCAGTCGGCGCACCATTCCCAGACATTTCCGGCGACATTGTACAGGCCGTAGCCGTTCGGCTCAAAACTATCCACCGGGGCGGTGCCGGCGTATCCGTCGTCGACGGTATTGTGTGTCGGGAAGGTGCCCTGCCAGATGTTGCACATGTGCCGGCCATCCGGTGTCAGCTCGTCTCCCCACACGAAGCGCTTTCCGACGAGTCCCCCGCGGGCCGCACACTCCCACTCAGCCTCGGTTGGCAGGCGAACCCCGGCCCAGCTGCAATAGGCCGCCGCGTCCGTATGCGAGACGTGCACGACCGGATGGTCGAGCCTCTCGTCTATGGATGAGCCCTTGCCCTCCGGTTTCGCCCAGTACGCCCCGGTGACTCCGTACCACCAGGGTAAGCCCGGAACCTCCCGAGCGTGGCCTCTGCGCAGGGTTGCCTTGCCGACGAATCCACGGAACACGTAGGACCAGCCGAAGCGTTCGGCATCGGTGCGGTACCTGGTTGACTCGACGAAAACGCGGAACTGTCTGTTCGTGACCGTATAGCGGTCGATGCGAAACGGCGCGAGCTGAACGTCGCGTACGGGGCCTTCGGCGTCATCGGGAAATCCGACCTCATCGTCGGCACCCATGACAAAACGCGTGACCGGGATCTCAACGAGGTTTTCCTCGTGTCCGTTTTTACCCTGCGGACTCGGAAAAGGGCTGGTTTCCGGAGCCGCGTCGTGTATCTGTTCCTGTCCCGGATCGCGCCCGGGTGTGCAGCAGCTTTCCGCCATACCGGTCTCCCGTCTGATCAGCCTCAGAGCTTTCGAAGCAGCAGGCTCGAGTTGTGACCACCGAATCCGAAGGAGTTTGACAACGCGGTTGTCAGGGGTGTCTCCACGTGCTCTGTCGGGAGCTTCATGCGGGGCAGCTCAGGATCGGGCGTATCGAGGTTAAGATTGCCCGGAACGAGGTTGTGTCTAAGCGCCATGATGGTGAGCACGGCTTCGAGTCCTGCCGTTGCGCCGAGCAGGTGACCGTGATAGCTCTTGGTCGAGCCGATGTACGCGCGTTCCGCCTGCGGCCCGAGCGCCGCGTGAATTCCCCGCAACTCCGCGATGTCACCAGCAGGTGTGGATGTCCCGTGTGTGTTCACGTAGTCGATCACGTCGGCTCCAACTCCTGCCTGTGAAAGCGCCATTTCCATGGCGTATTGCGCGCCTGTCCCGCTCGGATCCGGTGCAACAAAATCGTATGCGTCTCCGGACATGCCGCAGGAAAGCACCTCGCAGAGGATGGTTGCTCCACGCCGTTTCGCGTGCTCGTAGTCTTCAAGCACAAGGGTGGCTGCCCCCTCGCTCAGGACGAACCCGTCGCGGTCCACGTCGTAGGGTCGTGATGCTGCGGCTGGGTCGTCGTTCCGGGTGGAAAGCGCGCGCATGTTTCCAAAACCGGCGACGGCGATCTCGCTGACTGAACCTTCGCTCGCGCCGCTGATCATGACGTCCGCCATACCCGCTTTTATCATGAGTGCGGAGAGACCGATAGAGTGATTGGCAGTCGCGCAGGCGGTCTGCAGGCTTATATTCGGACCTTTTGCGCCGAACACCATGCTGATCACACCGGCTGCCATATTGCCTATGGACATGGGTATATAAAACGGGTTTACGCGTCTCGGGCCTTTGGTTTCGAGCTGTACAGAGTTATCGTGCTGCACGTTCAGCCCGCCTATGCCGCTTCCGTACCCGATTCCTATGCGTCGTGTATCGTCGATTCCCGAGAGTCCTGCCTGCTCCCACGCCTCTCGTGTCGCACCGAGTGCATAGTGGCAGAAGCGGTCCATGCGGCGGGTCTTCTTTGCGGTCTCTGCATCAACACAGCTGCTGACCTCAAAGCCACGGACCTCACCGGCAATCTGCACCTGCAGGTGGGAGGCATCGAAATGGGTAATCGCAGCTATGCCCGATGTTCGATTGATCACGCTCTGCCAGGACTGCTCCACGGAGTTCCCGAGCGGGCTGACGGTACCCATACCTGTTATAACAACTCTTTTCTCGGTCATGGGCCGATACTATACGGTTACGGCCGTTCACTTCTACGGGGGGTCACTGAACCTGCGCCCGGTATTTTGCCTGCCGTTCTATATCCGGAAGCCGGGTGGAAAAGAAGCTCTTCCAGCCTTCACACAGGGTGCTCACCGGTGGTTCGGTCGATGCCTGCAGGGCAGCGACAGGATTGTCGGCGCCGTTGACCCTGTGCTTGGGGCAGTCACCACGGCACCAGGACAGGTACTCACACTCGCTGCAGGCTACCGGAAGCATGCGTTTCATGCGCCCGAACTGTCTGAAAAGGGGGCTCTGCCACATTTCCCCGAAGCGATGCGTCTGTACATTCCCGAGTTTCATGTTCTCATTCACGAAAAAATCGCAGGGGTACACGTCACCGTTGTGCTCGACCACGAAATACTGACGGCAGCTCGAAGCAAGACTGCACATGGCGGCCGGACCTCCGAGCGCGTGCTGCATAAGGGCATCAAGGTGGCGGACTGAGACCTGGTCCGGGTCGGCGGCCCACTCGTCGTAGAGTTCACAGAGAAAACGACCCCATCGTGGCCCGTCTATGGAATAGGGTCGCAGTGAGCCGTCACGCTCATACTCAACGCAGGGAATGTACTGGTGATAATCAAAGCCAAGGTCTTTCAGGTAGCGGTAGAGGGTTCTCGGGTGTTCGACGGTGTGAGCGTTCACGACGGTCAGCACGTTATGCTCTACCCCGTGTTTACGGAGCCGTTCGACGCCCTTGAGGACTTCGCTGTGCGACGCGCGGCCCGATTCGTAGGGCCGATAGTGGTCATGGAGCTCAGGTGGGCCGTCTATGCTGACACCGAGGAGGAACTTGTATTCGGCGAAGAACGCCGCGAACTCGTCGCTGATTCTCGTTCCGTTGGTCTGCAGTCCGTTCGCAACCTGTGCCCCAGGGCGTCCGTACTGTTTCTGCAACGCAACCGCGTTCCTGAAAAACTCAACCCCCATCATGGTCGGTTCGCCGCCCTGCCACCCGAAGGTGTACACAGGCTGTTCGGTAGCCATGTATGAAGCGACCATGCGTTCGAGGATCGCGCTCGACATACGGTGTATCTGTCTGCCGAAGAGGGATGTCTTGGAAAGATAAAAGCAGTAGGTGCAGGCTAAATTACAGTCAGGGCCTGCCGGTTTCACGAGCAGGGAGAATGGTCGGGCCATACGCTTGAGTGTGTCAGGGCAGGTGTCAAAGCACAAGCAGACAACGGCGTGCCGGTACGGTAAAATTACTAAAAGAGAGAACGTATCATGTCTGATTTTGATTTTTTTGAGAATCTTAACGAACTTTCCTCGCTAGCTGATGCATTTGACCCCGCCCAATACCGTGATGTGCCGGCGGACTGGGTGGTTCTGATGACCGACGTCGTCAACTCAACCGAGGCTATTCGCGATGGCCGGTACAAGGAAGTCAACGTCGCGGGAGCCGTCGCGGTCGTATCTGTAAGTAATCTCTTCGGGCATCTCAGATTTCCCTATGTCTTCGGCGGCGACGGCGCCACCATGCTCGTGCCTCCGGTACACGCTGCTTCATGTGAAGCGGTGCTCCATGACACCGCGACGACGATGCAGGCCTCGTTCGGCCTTGAGGTTCGCGTCGGTGCTGTCGCGGTCAGGGATCTCATCGCGGAAAACGCACCGGTGCGCGTTGCACGAATCCGCCTTTCAGAGCGCTACGTACAGGCAGCACTCGATGGCACCGGCGTTGCCCTGGCCGAAGAATGGCTTAAGAGTGGCCGGCTCGAACGTTCGCCGGAATCGCCCGTTCGCGCGTCTACCGCAGGGTTCAGCTGCCGGTGGGACGAGATCCCGTCGACCGCTGGTGAAACCGTCGCGCTGATCGTTGAAGCTCTTGATCCGGTCGAGTCGGCGCGGGCGGCAACGCTGCAGGATGCAGCGGGCCTCGTTGACCGCATTATCGGATCGGTTGAGACGCGAAATCCGGTTGCCGAAGGCGTGCAGCGGCACATCCGGAGGCGTGCAGCGATCGACATCGAGGCGGCGGTTCACGCGCGCGGGGCACGAGGATTCAGGCGCCTGTGTGAGCGTGTCCGTGTGCGTTTTGAGCTTCGAGCTCACGCCCTGATCATGCTGCTGCGGCTCCCGGTGACGCGGGTCGGAAAATACCTTCCGGACGGGAAGCTGCACAACATCGTCAACGCGGACGTGCAGAAGTTCGACGGGCGACTCAAAATGGTGATAGCCTGCAGTACCCCGGCCCGAATGAGCCTTGAGGAGAAACTGTCCGCCCTTGAGGCTGAGGGCCGAATTCGATACGGCATACACGTGACGGACCGGGCCATTATGACCTGCCTGATACACGCAGAGGCCCCCGAAGAGGTTCATTTCGTCGATGCTGCCGACGGGGGATACGCGCAGGCGGCAATACAGCTGAAGGCAAAAACACCGGTTCCTGATCTGCGACGTTGACAAAGCATAGGGGCTGACTCAATATGAAATGAGCAGGAGGAGGCTTTTTTGCAGGTTCAACGCCCTGCCCTGGTGCAGCAACAGAAACTAAAAATGAGTCCGCGGCTGTATCAGAGCATACAGCTCATGGCTCTACCCGTGCAGGATCTCAAACTCCGCATACAACAGGAGCTCGAGGTCAATCCTGCCCTGCAGGTCGTTGCCGATCCATCCACCGTCAGTCTTGAGGAGGTCTCAGGCCCCTCGACCGGACGCGAAGATCGTGAGGAGTACGACTATTACTCGGCGTATACCGAGGCCGGCGCCCGCACGACATCCGGACGGGTGGACGAGCAGGCTGCCGACGATCGGCAGTCCTTCATAGAAGGGGCACTGAGCCGGCCTGAGAGCCTTCAGGATCATCTGCTGTGGCAGTTGCGCCTGCAGCCCCTGAATGAGTCCTCCTTTGAGGTCGCCGAACTGCTCATCCGCAACCTTGACGAACACGGTTTTCACGTCGTCGAGCCCGAGCAGCTGCTTTCGGAAAACAGAAAGCCCCTGCTTGCGCCTATAATGGATCTTGTCCGGTCATTCGAGCCGGTGGGGACCTGCGTGCGCGATCATTGGGAGAGCCTTCTCGTCCAGGCAGCAGCCGATCCCGATGTCGATGAGCTTGTCGTCGAGCTGCTGCGCAATCACACCCAGAGTCTTCAGAAGACCAGGCCGGCCGAGCTTGCCCGGCGGCTTAAGGTCGATCCTGACAGGCTGGAATCGGCGCTGGAATACATACGCACCCTCGATCCCTACCCTGGAGCCCGGTTTTCCAGTGAGTCCCCAACCTACGTTGTGCCCGATCTCCAGGTGCGTCTTCAGGACGGGCAGTTCGTTATTCTGCTCAACGACACTGAGATCCCCGTTCTCGGGGTGGACCCGTTCTTCCGTGAGATGCAGTCTGGTGCCAAGGAAGTGAGGCAGTTCGTAACAAACCGGGTGAGGGACGCGAAGTGGTTCATAGGGAGCATAGAGCAGCGAAGCCGAACGATGGTGAATGTTGCGCGTGCGATCGTCGAGTTTCAGCGAGATTTCTTTCTGCGGGGCCCGAAACATCTTGCGCCCCTCACGCTGAAGGACATCGCCGGAGAGGTTGGTGTGCACGAAGCCACCGTCAGCCGGATCACCAACGGGAAATACATGCAGACCGAGTGGGGCATTTTTGAGCTGAAGTATTTCTTCTCGAATTCGGTCTCATCTACGTCGGTAGGGCCTTCCCGCTACAGCAAGGAAGGAGTAAAGGCTATTATCAAGGAAATACTCGACGAAGAAGCTGGAGCGAAACACCTTTCAGATCAGAAGATTTCGGATATACTGGCCAAACGAGGCATCAAACTAGCGCGGAGGACGGTTACCAAGTACAGAAAAGAACTTGCAATCGATTCCTCCTACGACAGATAAGGAGAGCCTGACATGAGTTTTGATTTGAGCGGAAACCTTGAACTGAAAGCCGTCCATTTCGATTTGTCCGACGACACGAGAGAATTTATCGACGTTAAGCTCGGAAAAATCGATTTTGCACAGGACTACATCGTTGACCTGATGATTACGATGACCAAGGAGAAGAGTGACTATGTTCTGGAAGTCACGGTGAACTTTCGTTGGCACAAGAGCGCACATATCAAGGTACGGTCCTACGGCCTTCATGAGGGACTCGACCAGCTCATCGACAAACTGTCCGAAAAAGTCCGGAAAGAAAAAGACCGCATAAAAGAGCACAAGGCCGATGGCCACAAAGTCAACCCGGAAATTCACGGTTCTTGATCTCCTCGGTCTCGACCTGAAAGAACACAATGATCTCCATCTCACGTGCATAGGGGGGCGGGCTGGCCTGAACCGGCAGATCAAGGTGCCGGATATCAACCGGCCTGGTCTCGCTCTGAACGGGTTCTACGAGAATTTTGCGTTCCAGCGAGTGCATCTATTTGGACGGGGTGAGACCGCATTTCTTCATAAACTCGCGGACGAGGGAAAGACCGAGGCTCTTGAAGAACTGTTCAGGCAGGACATTCCCTGCGTCATGTTCTCCCACGGTCTCAATCCTACCGACGATCTCTACCATCTCGCCGAAGAGACGGGATGCCCGATACTGCAGACATCTCTGCCATCGAGCGAGTTCTCCTCAAGACTGATACGGGCGCTCTCGAATATTTTCGCCCAGCGCGAAATAGTTCACGGCGTACTCGTCGAAGTTTTCGGCATCGGTGTGCTGCTTCGCGGCGACAGCGGGGTTGGTAAAAGTGAGACAGCGCTTGAGCTCGTCGAACGCGGACATCGGCTGGTCGCCGATGACACGGTGCAGCTTCACTGTGCGTCAGGAAACTTCGTGAACGGAGAGGCTGCAAACCGGGCACTCGGTCATCATATGGAGATCCGCGGACTGGGCATCATCAACATCACCCATCTTTTCGGTGTTGGTGCGATACGCGACACGAAACAGGTGCAGCTTGTTGTTGACCTTGAAGAATGGGATCCGGACAAGGAGTACGACCGTTTCGGTGCAGATGAGCGCACGGTCGAACTGCTCGGTGTTCACGTGCCGAATCTTGTTATTCCGGTGAAACCCGGTCGTAATATTCCTATTATCATCGAAACGGCCTCCATGAACGAACGATTGAAAAAGATGGGCTATTTCAGCGCGAAAGAGTTTAACGAAAGCGTCATAAAATGGCTTGAAAGCGAAAATGCCCGGAACATATACTTGCGGCGGCGCCAGGCGTTCAGACAGGAGGCGTCATATGAGGATGATGAATGATTGAAAGACCGGTGACTATCAGGAACAGGGCTGGTATCCATGCGCGCCCGGCTGCGTTGATTGTGCAGACGGCAAGTAAGTTTTCGTCGAAAATCCTTCTACAGAAGGACCACGAAACGATCAATGCCAAGAGTATCATGGGTATCATCACTCTGGGCGCGGGTTACGAGGCCGAGCTGGTCATACAGGCGGATGGGCCCGATGAGGAAGCAGCGGTCGACGCACTCGAGAAGCTGTTTGAAAGCCGTTTTGAAGAGGAATGACCAGGTCTCCGGGGCGTTACATACGAGCTGCGATCCGCAGAGTTGTACGTGTAAGCGCTCCCGGTGTTGCCATTCCGTATGTGTTTCTGCTCCTGTTGATCAGCGCAGTCAGCATTCCCCTCATATCTACGCGAGGCGCCCGTCAGGCAGACCTTGAGGTGCATGCCGAGCTGCGACGAAGCGCGCAGGCCTGGCAGCTGAGTGTGTCCGCCCAACCTCGTGCCCGCGACGAAATAGCGGCAACGCTTCAAGACGGTCTGAGGGCCCGGGTCACGATGTACGCGAGGCTCTTTGCTACCGAGGATGACGGGTTTTCCCTTCTCGGACGATCGGTCACCGACGAGATCGTCATACACCAGACACTGTCATACGATCCCTATCTTGAAGGATATCGCATCGTGGACTCCCGCGCTGTTGAGACGACCGTAGCGGACCTCGATGCGGCAATACAGCGCTTCTTCCGTATTGACGGAGTACTCGCGACGGAGGGCCCGGGTGATGCGCCTTCTCATGGCAGGGTCCGAATGGTACTCGAGCCGCGGGTCATACCCGACGCACTGTATCTGGTACGCGCCGTTTCGGGTGTCCATACCATGAGAAGCCCCTGGGTGGAGACGCGGGCACAGCCATGAATATCCTGAACCGAAGCAGCAGCGTTTCATACAGCGGACTTATCAGCGTAGTGCTCCTGTACATCGTCAGCATTGTTCTGCTGCTGGTGTTTGCGGATCAGATCGTATCCGGTATCGCCGAGGGAGCTGGCCGGTTCGGCGGGCTGCCGCTGGTTCTTACCATAGGATTTCCGGTACTGCTGGGCTTCCTCGTTCTGGTCAACCTTGCGCGTCTGGTTCGCGATCGGGCTCTGCGGAAACCCGGTGCCGATTTCCGTGCCCGGCTTCTCTGGTTTTTTCTCGGCGTCGTCGCGTTGAGTGCCATCCCGCAGGGTATTCTTGCGATCAACTTTACCCGTAACACCCTTGATATCTGGTACAACGACGAAACAGGCGCCGCACTTCGCGGAGGTCAGGATCTGGCTATAGCTGCATACATCGACCGGGTCGATCAGCTTGAAGATTTTGCCGCGAGTCCGTTGTACCGACAGATTTCCGAGGATATCGCCCGGAGTCCGGCGCGGGTCTGGAGCGACGTGAGGCAGTTGAACCCGTCGGTCGAGAGCGTGCAGGTCTTCTCCGGGGATCTCGTTGAACTCTTCTTCGACGGGCCTGAAACGCACCGGCTCCGGCCTGCCCAGGCTGCACGGGTGCGCCCGGGCTCGGTAAGCCGTGATTCCTCCGGTGGAAGGAGCTTTCTACGTATACAGACGCTCCATCCAGGCGCCGATGGTACCCGTGACCAGAGTTTTGCCGTGCTCAGCGTTTCATTGCCCGAGAATTTCGACCGGGTAACCGAGCAGCTGGCCCGGAGTATTGAAACCTTTACCCAGGTCGAAGCGCTCCGTGGAACCTTCATGCTGTCGGTACTCCTGTTCTACCTGCTGTTCTCGGCTCCGCTTCTGCTCCTGACGATACTCGTCAGCTTTCTGCTCAGCGACGAAATCATTCGTCCCCTTGCCAATCTGGAGGAAGCGACGCGATCGGTCGCCGAGGGAGACTATTCGTACCGTATTCTCTCCCGCAGTAACGACGATCTTGGCACCCTCGTTGAAAGTTTCAACCAGATGATACGCGAGCTCGAAAGAAACCGCGTACAGATGATGCAGACGCAGAAGGTCGCAGCGTGGCAGGAGATAGCGCAGCGCATGGCGCACGAAATCAAGAATCCCCTGACCCCGATCCGGCTCTCTGCCGAGCGCATCCGCCGCAAGTATCAGGATGGGGCGGAGAACTTCCCGGATGTGCTCGATCGTGCGGTGAACAACATTATCCGTGAAGTAAACGGCTTGAATGACCTCCTGTCGGAGTTTCGAAGCTTCTCACGCCTCCCGGCACCGCATCTGCAGACCGTATCGCTACGCACGCTGGTCTCGGAGGTTGCGGCAAGTTACAGTGGAGGCAGTCAGGCTTCCATTGACCTCGTCGGACTTCCCGACGATCTTGAGGTCCGTGTGGATTCGCGCCAGATACAGCAGGCTTTGGCGAACCTGTTCAAGAACGCAATCGAGGCCACCTCGGAGCGTGTGCACATCTCTGTTCGAGCCGACCTTGTAACGCGAGGACGCAGCAGGTACTGTAGGATACAGATCAGCGATAACGGTCCGGGGATCCCGACCGAGCAACAGGCACAGGTGTTTCACCCCTATTTCACGACCAAGAGGGACGGCACAGGCCTTGGCCTTGCAATCGTCGAGCGCATCATCGTTGATCACAACGGTCAGATCTGGTTCGAAACCGAGTCTGGTCAGGGTACGACGTTCTTTATCGATCTCCCCGCAGGTGCGACCGGGGACGGAGCTCGTTGAGCCGGGAGCGCAGTATGAGCAGAGTGCTCATCGTGGATGATGAACAGGGTATCCGTGAGGTGCTGTCAGACATACTCGAGGATGAGGGCTACCAGACCTTCACCGCCGAGGACGGGTTTGTCGCCATGGACGTGCTCAAGACCGAGCCGGTGGACGTTGTGCTCCTTGACGTATGGATGCCGAACCGGGGTGGTATCGATGTCCTGTCGGACATCAAGGAAACCTATCCCGAGACCGAGGTTATCATCATCACAGGGCACGCAACGATCGACCTTGCGGTGAAAGCCGTCAAGCTCGGAGCTTTTGATTTCCTCGAGAAGCCTCTGAGCATGGACAGGGTTACGACCATCGTGCGAAACGCCGATCGTCTTGAGCAGCTGCGGCGGGAGAATCAGTCGCTGAAAGAATCGCTGCACCCCTTTGACGCGATTGTCGGGTCCAGCACGCCTATGAAGGACGTGCTCGCTCGGGTCGATCAGAGCGCGGCAAGCGATGCCCGTATCCTGATCACCGGCGATAACGGAACCGGTAAAGAGCTTATCGCCCGAGAAATTCACTACCGCAGCAGGCGGAGAGATCGACCCTTTATCGCGGTCAACTGTGCGGCCATACCTGACACACTCATCGAGAGTGAGCTTTTCGGCCATGAAAAAGGGGCCTTCACCGGCGCTTCACACGCCCGGCGGGGGAAGTTCGAAATGGCACATACCGGCACGATCTTTCTCGATGAGGTAGCCGATATGAGCCTGACAGCCCAGGCTAAGGTGCTCCGGGTCATACAGGAGCTTCGCTTTGAACGGGTCGGGAGTGAGGACTCGCTTTCAGTCGATGTGCGGATAATAGCGGCGACAAACAAGGACCTGGCTGAAGAGGTGGCGACGAAGCGCTTTCGTGAGGATCTGTTTTTTCGCCTGAACGTCATTCCCGTGCAGATGCCAGCCCTGCACGAACGCCTCGATGACATCCCCGAGCTCGCGCGATATTTTCTCGATCGCTTTGCAGAAAAACGGGGTTCTGAGCGGCGTTTCACACCCGACGCAATCGACGTTCTGAAAGCCCACCCGTGGCCCGGAAATATTCGGGAATTGAAAAATCTGGTGGAACGAGTTACTATCATGTGCGATGATGTGGAGATTACGGGGGACGTAGTTCGCACATTACTCGGAGAGCCTGTAGCCGCGCGCGCATCGAGTGGACTTGCCGATTTTGACGGTATGAAGCTTACCGAAGCGCGGGACGAGTTTGAGCGCAGATTCATCAGTCTGAAGCTTTCCGAGCACGATTTTAACATCACCCGTACTGCGGAACATCTCGGAGTGTACCCGAGTAATCTCCACGGAAAAATTCGAAAGCTTGGGATACAGGTCGGCAGATGAAACAATTGACTCCGCGGCAGAAACAGGTTCTTGAGTTCATTAAGTCATACGTCGCAGAGCATCAGTATCCACCGACCATACGCGAGATTGGCGAGTATCTGGGGATTTCGGTAAAAGGCGCTCACGACCATATTCGTGCACTGCAGAAAAAAGGGGTCATAGCCTGTGACTCAAACCGCTCGCGGGCGATCGAGATCATTGCCGGTGGGCCCGGAGACGACGGACCGACCGAACCGGCCTTTGTCGAGGTGCCGCTTATCGGGACGGTCGCAGCTGGTGTCCCCCTGCTCAGCGAGGAAAACTTCGAAGGCACCATTTCCGTCGCGGCTTCGCAGTTGCGCGGAAGCACACATTTCGCCCTGCACGTGTCCGGCGACAGCATGACCGGTGCGGGCATACACTCGGGCGATGTTGCGGTGTTCTCTCATCAGGCGACTGCGGAAAACGGTCAGATTGTCGTGGCAATGGTCGACGATGCGGTGACCCTGAAGCGCTTCTACAAGGAGAAGCACCGGGTCATGCTCAAAGCCGAAAACGAGGCCTACCCGCCGATCTACTCGCAGAACGTGCGCGTACTTGGTCGCCTTGTGCATCTGATGCGTAGCTATGCCTAAACACCGTACTCTGGTTTACCTCCTTCTTGGTCCGGAAATCGGCGAGAAACACGCGTTCCTCCGCGAACTCAGCGAAAAGACGATAGAAAAAGGCGGCGAAGTAGAGCGTTTCTACGCCTTTGATGCCGACGTTCACGACATTGTGCAACGGTTGCGAACAGGATCCCTTTTTGGCGACCACAGGCTGGTGATCCTGCAGGCGGCTGAACAGGTCAAGACGCAGGCCGACGTCGAAGTGCTTCTGGCCTACTGCAGGAACCCGTCGCCGGATGCGACTCTTGTGCTCGAGAGCGACGAGGTGAAAATACACCGCAAGCTGCAGCAGGCCGTCGGGCAGGATGGTACCAGGATATTCTGGGAAATGTTCGACAATCAGAAGCCTGGCTGGATTATGTCATACATGCGTCGGCAGGGCCGGACCATCGAGCCGCAGGCCGTCGAGTACATGCTTGAGATCGTAGCAAACAACACCGAAGAGCTGCGGCGGGTATGCGATGCGGTCTGTCTCGTCACGGATGTTGATCATACCGTGACAACCGATGATATCGAGGCCTACATCTATCACAGCAAGATAGAAAGCGTGTTTACGCTGTTTGATGCGCTGGGAACGCGAAACCTCGAGACCTCACTGGAAATTCTGCACGCGATCCTGCTCTCGGATTCGGCAAATCCTGTGCAGCTTCTCGGGGGGCTCCTGTGGCAGACACGGCGTCTGCTTGCCTTCCGCAGACTCGTCGACCAGCGGTACCGAACTGCAGAAGCCTGCAGTTCCCTCGGTATAAAGGGTAAACGTGCCCAGAAGAGTATGCAGGAAGCGGCAGAACAGTACACCGTGACCGACCTCGAACAGATCATCCAGCGCATCGCAGTCTGCGAAGAACAGCTTCGTTCGTCTCGCCCGGGCTGGCACGCGATGATGCTCGAGCTGTTTCTCTACGACGTGATCGTGCGTTCCGGTCGTGTAGAGCGGGATATGCGTCGCGAAGCTGGCAGCTACCTCTGAGGTTTCAGCTCTTTTTCTGAGACAGCGTATCCAGGAGCGACTGGGCGACTGAACGCGGAATGCCGCTTCGGGCGGCTATTTCGTCGGCGCTGTGGGTAGCAATATCCTGCGGTCTGCGAAAGGCGGCGAGGAGCTGCTTCAGTCGCCTGGGGCCGAGACCCGGAACCGACTCGAGCGTAGTCATGGCCAGCTCTTTCGTCTGCTTGCCCGCGCGTTTACCGGTCGCAAAGCGATGAGCCTCATCGCGGACGTACTGGAGAACCCGCAGCGGTTCCGATCCTTTCGGTAATCGCACCGGTTCCGGATTTCCGGGGAAATAGATTTCCTCATCCTGTTTGGCAAGACCGACCACGGGGATTCCTCCGAGATCAAGGGTCTCCAGTATTTCCTGTACCGCGTTGACCTGTCCGAGACCACCGTCGATCAGAATAAGATCGGGGAGGGGTTTCTGTTCGTTCTTCAGGCGACTGTAGCGCCGTGCAGTCACCTCACGCATGGCTTCGAAGTCATCGATTCTTCCGTCGAGACTCCGGATGTTGTACGAACGGTATTTACCCCTGTCGGGGACACCGTTGAGGAATGAAACAAGCGAAGCGACGGTGTGCTTTCCCCCTATATGGGCGATGTCGAAGCCTTCGATCCTGTAGGGCAGTGTGTCGAGGCCGAGCACGCCTGCGAGTTCCTCGAGCGCCGGTACGTTTCCGCGTTCGCGGATGCGCCGCTCAAGATCCTGGAGCGCGTTTTCCCGGGCCATGTTAAGAACAGAGCTGTCTCTTCCGCCCTGCGGGCTGTCTATCGTTACCGTGGCATCGAGCTCGTCCCTGAAGTAGGTGTCGAGCTGTGCAGTGTCGAGGGCGAGCGGAAGAAAGAGTCTGGCAGGAGGTTTCCGTATGCGGGAGTAGTACTGCAGCAGAAACTGAAGCAGATCATCCTCTTCGGTAGCGAATACCTCTGTCCGGAACATGTCGCTTCCGACGAGTCTTCCTCCGCGCATCTGAAAGACGACGTAGGTTGCCAGCTCACCTCGACCCGCAAAGCCCACGTAGTCGCGGACATCGGGGTCGTGGTCTATGACCTGCTGCTCGGCTGAGATACTTTCGATAGCCTGTATCGTATCCCGGAGCTGTGCGGCTCGCTCAAACTCGAGGTTTTGTCCTGCCTCGTGCATTTTTTTGGTCAGGTCGATGATGATGCGATCCTGTTCTCCGGAAAGCAGTTCGTGTATGCGGGCGACGTGCTGGAGATACTGCTCCCGGGACGTCTTGCCCGCGCAGACGGCGGTACAGCGTCCCATATGGTAGTACAGGCAGGGATGGGGCCGTTTCCTGACAGGCCCACGGCACTTCCGCAGCGGATACATGCGCTCGATGATCTCCAGATAGGCGTCGATACCACCGACGTTCGTGTACGGTCCGAAGTACGTTGACCCGTCCTGTACGACCCGACGGGTCCGGAAAACCCTCGGATACTCTTCGGCGGTCATGCGGATTACCGGATAGGTCTTCCCGTCTTTGAGGTTTATGTTGTATCGCGGTTGCCACTTCTTGATCAGCGAGTTCTCAAGCAGCAGTGCCTCGTACTCGCTTCTACAGACAATGTGCTCGATCTCTTCTACGTGTCCCACGAGTACCGTAGTCTTCGGGTCTTTGCGGCCGGTGAAGTAACTTCGAACCCGATTGCGCAGGTTCTTTGCCTTCCCCACGTAGAGAATCTGACCCGAGTCATTCTTCATTATGTATACGCCTGGCTCCGTCGGAAAATGTTTCAGCCTGGCACGTATCCCTTCGGTTTTATTCTGTTCCATTCCTGCCGATAGTGAATGTACACGCTTATGCCCGGAAAAGAAATTCGCCGGCTGGCCACATACCTGATTCTTCTCATGAGTGCTGTGACACTCCCCCTGTCGGCGATTCCCGGTCTGGAAAGCCATACGGGTCTTGGAGGCGAATTCGGCTGGAGCCAGCTGCGACAGACGGATAACCTGACGGTAACCGAGGGTCGACGCGGCCACCAGTCATTCAAGCTCGCTGAACAGTCGTATGAAGCCGGGCCCGAAACGGATCTGCTCCCGGTAATCGACAGCGGCGGAAACGTCGTCGATAGTGCCGGGCGCTACCAGATTCGATCGATGGACGCCGATATCACGACCGACCAGGCATTGCGAGGAGACGCTGCCCTGCGTTTCAGGGCCGGTGGTAATGGTATAACGCTCGTTTCCGGCCCGGGAGCCCTGTTTCACACGGGGCGGGTCTGGGACGCGTTCAGCATTGAGTTTCTGATGCAGCCGGTCCGTCCGAATGATGGAAGCGAAATACTTGCCTGGAATGGAACCCTCGTTATCGACGGAGAGGTGCTTACTCAGTCCGTCCGGGTGTTTTTCGAACGCCGCCGTCTCGTCTGGGAGTTCGAGAATCTGTTCATTCTTCCCGATCTTGAACCCTTTACCGTCCGTGTCGAGGGAGCTCAGGCGGTTACGCCGGGTCGGGTGGCTCATCACCAGCTTCGATTTGACCCACAGACAGGAGCTCTCACGTATCTCGTTGACGGCAGCCCGGATGCAATTACCTACGCCACCGAAGATCGGAGCTCGGGTTCGACGGTGCGGATACCGGCTGCCGGAAGCGGATCCGGGAACGTGTATCTTGGGCGCGGGTTTTCGGGCATTCTCGACAGCCTTCGCGTCGAAGAGCGCTACGTGACCGATCCAGCCCTGACCCGGTACGACATCGGTTCAGGCGTTCTGCTCACGGAGCCTTTTGATCTCGGACGCGAGGGAAGTCAGCTCGTCGGGATAGAGGTGGAACGCCGATTACCGCACGGTGCCGACATCGCGGTGTCGTACCGGGTGTTCGACTCGCTCGCCTCCCTGAACGGGTCTTCGTGGAGGACCCTTGAAAGCAGCGACCAGACTTCTCTGCGCGATGAGGGGCGATACATACAGCTGCGGGCCGAGTTCTTCGCCGACGGACCGGGGGAAGAAAGCCCGGTTCTGGACAGAGTTCACATACGATATCTGCCAAGCCGCCCACCGGCACCGCCCTCGGCGGTCAGAGGTGAGGCGGGTGACGGTTCTGTCACGCTGCGCTGGGATCACGCACCCGGCGATTCGGTCGTTGGATACGACATATTCTACGGAAACAGGCCGGGGCAGTACTTCGGGGAAGATGCGGACCAGGGACGGAGCCCGATTTCGGTTGACTACCTGACCGAGTTCGAGTTGACTGGACTGAGCAACGGCCGGATGTACTTTTTTACGATCGTCGCGCGCGATAGGACTGATACACGGGATGGAATGTTTAGTCGTGAAGTAGAAGTGAGACCAAACCCGTGATATTGACTATGGTATAAGGCAGGTTGTAGTACAGTGACCAGGCAGCAAATTAAAAAACGGCAGGAAGAACTCAAGCGGCAGTTTGATCGCGCTGCGAAAGCACTGAAGATCGGAGATGTCGAGCAGGCGGGTGAGCTCGCCCTGCGTCTGACGCGAGAACTGCCGGGCAGAGCCGCGGTGCACCTGCTGATGGGCTCGGTTCACAGCTCGGCGGGGCGCTACGACCGGGCGGTGCGGAGTTTCCGGAAAGCGGTCGAGATTGAACCTGACAACGTTGAAGCTCACAACAACCTTGGTGTTGCGTACCGACAGACCGGAGAGTATGCACAGGCCCTCGCGTCCGTCGAAGAGGCGCTCGCGCTGAGGCCCAATCGAAGCGACGTCTACTACAACCTCGGCAATATTCATAAGAGTCTTGGAAACATCGATGATGCGAAGGCCGCATATGAGAAGGCGATAGAGCTTGCGCCCGGTTTCGCGCTTGCCTACAACAACCTCGGGACGCTGCTGCATCAGAACGGTGAGTCGAAGGAAGCCCTGAAGACCCTCCGGGCGGGACTGCAGGTCGACGCGAATCATCCGAAACTGCACTACAACCTCGGACTCGTTTACGAGTCCCTCGGAGAGCTCGAAGAGGCTTCGGACGAGTACCGTGAAAGTCTGACCAAGAAACCCGGGTGGACGGACGCCCTCAACAATCTCGGAATCGTATATCAGCGGCTGAACCGCTTCGATGACTCGCTTGATACCTTCGCTGAAATTCTGGATCTCGAGCCGTCGAATGCCACCGCCCTGAATAACAGTGCCACCGTCCTCGCTGAACAGGGTAAGTACGACGACGCTCTGAAATACTACAAACGTGCGCTGAACAACAGGCCAACCTACGATCATGCGATCTCGAACATGAGTCACTTACTCGAGCGCCACGAAAACGGAAGTGCGGCGTCCGAAGAGTTGCAGGAACTGTCCGTACAGTATCCCGAGAACCATACGGTTCGTCTGAGTCTGATCGAGCACCTGCTGAAGCAGAAACGGCGCGAAGAAGCTGGAAGGCATCTCGATTATCTGGTCGCGCATAAACCGGAAAACGTCGATCAGGTGAAACTGCTGGGGCGACTGCTTCTGGAGGCCGACCGGACAGCCGAGGCCGAAGAGTGTTTCCGTTTCATCGAAGCTCAAGGTGACGGGAAGCATCAGTATACGCTTGAGCTTGCAGCGATCTACCGCGACCTCGGGAAATCGGATAAGGCACGGTCTTACGTTGAGATGTACCGGGCTGAGATTCCCGGCTCAATCGAGGCTGATCTGCTTCTTGCAAAGATTGAACTTGACGACGGTGAGCCGACGAAGGCACTCGAAATACTGAGCGTTCTCAAGGAACGCGCTCCCGACGACGAGCGGGTTCTCGTTGCCATTGCCCGGGCACATCAGCAGCTCGGAAAGCGCGAGCAGGCGATTGACGCCGCCGATCAGCTCGTCAGCCTGCAGGGGCAGCGAGCCCGGCCCGACGATATAAGCCGACTCAACGACAGCCTGAGCCTCTATGAGAAAGCCGTCGCCGCATTTGAAGAGGATCACGGAGAAGCCTGGGCGAAGAGTCTTGAGACACTTGGCAAGCTCGCCCGTGGTGAGCGCGAGGAAGTTCCCGGCATACAGCCTCTGGCCGTTGATGAGCTCGGTGAACTTGATGAGGAGTCGATTCCTCTTCTTGATTTTGGGGATGACTTTGACGTTGATGAGGACGAGGCCGCGGTTGAGCCTGAAGCCGTAGACTACATCGAAGAATATGAGAACTGGGAAAATGACCGGGGTCCATCGTTGCTCGATCTTCCGAACTACGGAGATCGCCGGGGCGGCGACGAGGGCGGCTCACAGCGCCCCCAGCCACCGCAACCGGTCCAGCCGCCGCCCCAGCAGCCGTTTCCACCCCAGCAGCCACAGCCTTTCCCACCTCAGCAGCCCTTTCCTCAGACTCCGTATCCGCCCACGCCGCCGCAACCGCAGCAGCAGTCGTACTCGCCACCGCCTCCGCCGCCACCGCAACAGCCACAACAGCCGCCGATCCAGTCGCCGGAAGAGTTGCCGGTAAAGCCGGTGCCACCACCGGAGCCGGAACAGCCGCCTGCAGACGCGCTTCCTCTCGAGGACGAACCGACTGACGAGCCGGAAAGCGATGATCTGCTGCCGGTCGAAGACGACGAACCTGACGCAGATGCGGAGCTTGACTTGTCCATGGGCTTCCCCGAGCAGTCGCCCGACCAGGCCTTCGAGGATGACCCCGAAGACGAAATTGAACCCGAAGGCGCAGTTGAACCCGAAGACGAAGTTGAACCCGAAGGCGAAGCCGTGTCTGAAGACGCCCTCGAACCCGCTTCAGACGAGCCCGGGGATGAGGGCGAGGAAGGTATACTCGGCAACTTTATGCTCGATGACGCTGACACCGAGCCCGAGCTGGAACCCGAGCCCGAGGCGTCGGTTCTCGATGAGCTCGACGATCTCAACGACCTGGAAGAAATCAACGAGACCGATGAAATAAGTGAACTCGATGATCTGGATGAGCTTTCTGACGAAGAACCTCCCCAGGAAACCGGGAAAGAAGAGCAGTCCGCAGACGTTCCCTGGTCTGAGCCTGCGCCGGATACCGAGACGGAGCCGGTTCTGACCACTGAGCCCGCGTCCGAAGCGGCTTCCGAGCCACTATCTGAACCCGAAGCGGCTCCCGAGGCAGACGCAGCAGCCCCAGCCGCTTCGTCGCCTGCCTCCGCCGGTCCGCCGGCTGAAGCACCGAAGACCGAAGCAAGCTGGCAGGAACGGCAGGCCAGCATGTTCGAGTATCTGGAAGGTCTTGCAGAGTATCTGCCACCTGAAAAGACGAACGCCTATTTCGAGAGTGAGATGCCGCTTCGCGTTGAACGGCTTAAAAATGCGCTTCGGGGGCGCAAGGGATTGCACACGGATGTCTCCCCAGGCCCCTCGGTCGGGCCTGGTGGGAAGCCGCTCACGACGGAACGCATACAGGCAGCGTTTGGAGCCCTCGAAGGGCTCGCGTCTGATGTTCCTTTGCGGCAGCTCGCTGAACGCGTGCGCGACCGCATCAGGAACATACGTCGGAGTCTTGACGGTCCGGGTAACGAGGGAGGCTGAGTCTTCCCTTCGATGCCCTGCGCTGTCAGATGCCCTGTGCTGTCATCAGCTCTGATGCGTACTCAATAGATATGGCGTACGAGAAGTTCGGGTGGACATGTACACCTTCCGGCGCCTGCACCCCACCGAAGTGTTCCGGATCAAACAGCCCTCCGACGATTCCGATGACCGATCCGTCAGAAACACGGACAAGCGGTCCCCCTGAATCACCGTACTGTACGCGACGATCGAAGATCAGCAGACGACTGCCGTTTGCCGTACGTGCGCGTCCGGCAAGCACCGATCCCGGAGCAAGGACTGTGTGCACGCGATAGTACCCGAAGGGTATGCCTATGGACATGAGGGCGGCGCCACGGGGTGTCTCATCGGGTTCACCGATGATGTCTGCGGGCATCTGTATCTTGAGGTCAGGTTGCAGCTTAAGCAGCGCAATGTCGTGCTCGCGGTCTACCGCTACGATTTCGACCGGAATCGGATCTACCTCATTGCGTGTGAGCGACGGATACCGATCATCGGTCTCAGGTGGAACCGCCAGAAGTTCGGCATCCGTGGCGACCGCGCGGGCCGTGGTGAGCAGGTACCCGGATGATCTGACAAGAAAACAGCTGCCGAGGAACTCGACCGAATCCCCGCTTCGCTGCATCAACATCATGCAGCTTCCCCGAAACCGCAGGCTTACTTTTTCCAGCATTGTGTACGCTCCTGTTGCGTGTTACTCACAGGCTGACTCCGTGTGGCGGTTCCCATTCCCAGAGCGGTACCGCGTTGCGGTTACGGACCCCGGTAATCGGATGCGTGTACAGGGTTGCGGAGGCGAAGACCCAATGAAACATCTTGTCTTCGGCCCATATCGAATGCGATGAATGCGTGACGTCGACGAGGTCGGCGTGGCCGATAATCGCGTCGGAAACAAAGAATGGGACGTCGCGTGTCTTCCGGAAGTGGTTGTAGATGCGTGCGAGCAGATTGTACTCCCTGAGTGTCTCCGGTTCCTGCGCATCCTCGTTCTTGATTTCCACGCGTATCCCGTGTTCGGGAAAGCGGATAAACCGTGACTCGGCTTCCAGTTCTTCGATCTGGTTCATCTGGCGGTTGAACTCCGCGATAACCGGGAGCGGTCGATCGCCGAAGTCCGGGACACCGGAGTAGGTGTAGGGGCCATCAGCGTGAAGATACACCCGGCCCCGAAGATCCGTCTTGGTTGGACGGTTCAGGACATCCTGCACTCCTGCCGCTATAAGATATACATCCGGTATCGGGATGGAAACACATTGTACCTTCACAGCTCTACCTCCCCAGTACATCGCATACCTCATTATTGGGGCTCGTCCGTATGATTTCAACTGCCCGTCATTAATGATCACCGGATAACTTGCATTCGGTGCATCACCCGCGATATAGTGTTTTTCCGAAAACAACGCTGGGGGATTAGCTCAGTTGGCTAGAGCGGTTGGTTCGCAATCAACAGGTCAGGGGTTCAAATCCCCTATCCTCCATTTCTTTTTTTGTGTCGTAGCTGTGGCTCTCCTCGTGCGTTGCACACCTGTCGAGGAGGCAGTAGACGACCCGGTTCTCGGCAGCCGGCAACTCGCCGATATTCCGGTGCGACATACCTTTACGTATCCAGATGATTTTGACTTTCAGCAGACTCAGGACGACATCACGGCAATCTGGGGTGAACCCATCGAAGTAATCACCGAACGTGTGTCGGGGACCGGTGTTGGCGACGAGCAGAACAACCGTCGATACACCCTGGTGTTCGATGGAGTGGAGTTCGTCTTTTTTGTGGAAGGCCAGAATCAGACTGATGATGATGAATACGCCGAGGACGTGCAGGGGCCTGAGCCGCCGCCACTGAATCTCATGGTGGCGACCGTTCTGAAGAGCCCCGAACTCGCGATCGACAACGGACTACGGGTCGGTATGCTGCACGAAGACGTGCTCGATCTGCTCGGACGCCCGATTTTTTCTCAGGGGTCATCCCACGTGTATTCGTTCGGCGAGAGCCCGACGGATACCATGAACATTGAGCTGGTCGTTCATGGCGAACGGATCGCCGAGATTGCTATTTCTCCCGATTTTCCATAGCGTCAACTGTCTGCATGCAGAAAGCCCGCATCGTTGCACAGGATCATCACTTCTACACTGCTGAACTGGCCGACGGAACCCGTCTGGACGCCCGCGTATCGGGTGCGTACAGCTACCGGGTTGTGGAAGCCAGCGATTACCCCTGTGTCGGCGATTATGTTCTGATCGACGCCGCACCGGATCAGGATACCAGTGCCCTCGTGTACATCCATGAGACGCTGCCACGAACGGCCATACTGCAGCGTCGACGCCCCGGTGACAGGGACGAGTCGCAGGTCATCGCCGCCCACGTGGATGTAGCTCTGCTGGTGTTCGGCATGGACGGGGGGCGCGCCTTCACTGAAGGCCTGCTGTCCCGCCTGGTCACCACCGTCCGTGCGGGGAACGTGCGACCTGTGGTCGTACTCAACAAGGCCGACCTTGCTGCACCGGAACACCGCGACGGTATACTGGAAATCGCCAGAGCGGCCGTTCCCGAACATTCAGTATGTGTGGTCAGTGCCCGTACCGGTGCGGGCATACCCGAGCTGAGAAAGCAGTGGAAGGCAGGTGAAACGATCTGTCTGCTTGGCATCTCGGGCGTCGGTAAATCGAGCCTGCTGAACGCACTGGCCGGAGAAGCACTTGCCAGGGAAGGGGCGGTGCGAAACGATTACAAAGGCCGGCACACGACGACCTTCCGGCGTCTCTTCAGCTTACCCGACGGCACGGCCGTCATTGATCTGCCGGGGATGCGGGAGCTGCACCTGTGGAGCGAGTCCGAGGCCGTGGATGACTCCTTTGAGGACGTCCTTGCCATTGCATCCGGGTGCCGGTTTCGAAACTGCACGCATGAACACGAACCCGGTTGCGCCGTGCAGCGGGCCATCGAGTCCGGGGAACTGCAGGCCGAACGCTTCGAGCAGTATCAGAAGCTCAGCGCCGAAGCAGCCTTTATCGAGCAGCGTGTAAACCGATTTGCCCGCGAAGCTCAGGACCGGCAGTCGAAGCCGCGGTAGCGACGTATGTCGACGCACGGACGTTTTAAACCGTAAGCAGATCGACGTCGACCCATACCGGCAGATGGTCCGAGGCGACCCGGGCAGGCCAGTCGCGATGCACCCGTGTGGCGCTACGGCGAAGATTTCGGGTAATCCAGATGCGGTCCAGGGGCAGGATAGGGAAACGGGACGGAAAGGTCCTGCGCACGACGTGCTTTGAAAAATGACGGTCGACGCGGCG
>RECN01000033.1 GCA_007694005.1 Spirochaetaceae bacterium | reverse complement strand
GTCCGGTCGCTGCCCAACAGGTCCTGTTCCCGCGCACCTGGTGCAGGGTCTGCATTCGCGTCGGCGAGCAGGAGTACTTCATCGCATCGCTTCAGACACATGTCAAACCATGGCGTCGAGGTGTCGGCGCCTCTTTCTGACGCCGGATCGTCCGGAAGAAAGAACACCACGTCGTGCCTCGCCTCTATCTCGTCTATCCAGGATTCGAGCGCCAGGCGTCCGGCCTCGGTTGCGCTACGATGGAATGTCTGTTCAACGGTCTGTGGCGAAATCACCGTTGCGCGGATTCCATCGGGCATTGCTTCAATTATATCGGCAGTCGTCTCACCAGAATCGCGCGGGCTTTCGTTCGTCGAATACACCAGGTAGCTGCGGCAGTACGATGTGCCTCCGTTGGACTGACCGCTGACTGAGCGGAACCGGTTCACCAGGACGCGGGTGATACCGAGCAGAATGTCGGGATACTGGAGGCTGAGCTTCTCGAACGAGCTGCGTGAAAGGGACACGAGCTCACTGTGCCGTCCGGCACGTATTGAGGCGCCGCGTGCGTCACCGGCGAGCAGAGCCATTTCGCCTATGGGCTGGCCGCGACGGACGTGGGCGACGACCTGTCCCGGTCCTCCGGAGTCGTCGGCGACAACCTCAAGCGAACCGCTGACGACGAGGTATAGAGAGTCTCCCGGGTCACCTGCCCGAAACAGGTATTCGTTTCGTTTGAGCTGGTGGAATTCGAGCTGTTCGAGGATATAGCGAAGAGCGTCGACGGAGAGTCCGCCGAACAGGCTTTGCACAGCCTGTGTAATGCGATTGCGTTTCAGGCGCTCTTGAATAATCGTCTCAAGGCCGGCTTTCAGAGCGGGAGACGACTTGACGAGTTCGTTGAAATCGGCGCTGTCAAAACGTGCGACTGTCGAGTGTTCGATCGCACGGACCCGTGCGCTTCGCTTCCCTCCCAGCAGCAGTGCGATTTCACCAACGGGTTCTCCCGGTTTAATGATGCCGAGACGATCTGTCGTTCCCGGTCGCGACCCGTCGACCGCCTCGAGCGAGCCTTCAAGGACAACGCACATGAACGTCGCTTCATCATCCTGTTCGAAGAGCACTTCATTCGGTTCGAGCTGAAACAGGTCCGCCTGTTGAGTGAGCCGCTCCGCGGTGGAAGCGTCAATGTCTCGGAAGAGGCCTGAAGATCGCAATGTTGCAACGTGACTCACGAAGCTACTCTACGGAGCCCGGTGACCCCGGTCAAGCGTCGGAGAAATATGAAGATGCGCCTGCGTCCGCGACTATACGCTATATTACGGGCAATGAGCCTTACTACATGTCGGCGTGCTCGATCAGTCCCAGATCGCGCCCGGATAGTGTGCGAGTATTGTCCGATCCTTGGTGAGCAGAGGCGAGGACTGTGCGTCTGCGGTGGCGACGATTATGCGGTCGAACGGATCGCGAGTCCATGTGAGGGCATTCGCGCATGAGATAACGGTGCTGAATCTCGTATCGTTAATTGCCAGTTGTAGACGTTCCTGAAGGTAGGCGACTACTTCGTGCGCCGGAACACTGATTCGTCCGATCTCGAAAAGGTACGACAGCTCAAGTACTGCCATTGGACTGCACGAAAGCGTGTTCGCTTCGAGTACTTTCAATGCTCGGTCGGGAAATCGGGAGCGGTCGCCTGCGTAGAGCCAGGCGAGGACATGGGTATCAAGCTCGAGAGTATCCACTACACATCCTCCGCCTTCCACTCACTGGACCAGTCATTATGTACCAGATCCTCCGGATCACCAGAGATTACCTCATGCACCTCCAGCCGGTCCCAGATGCTCGCCCGTGACTCAGGTATCAGCCGTACGATGCGCCCGTTACGGACGATCTCGACTACCTCACCAGTCTCTATGGCGGTGTCGATAATGCGGTAGAGATTCTGACGAAGTTCTGTGGGCGAGATTTTCATACGTACATAGTATACAAACGTACGTACGTCTGCAATCATCAGAATACGATTAGACGAAACGCGCCGTACGTACGAAACTGTGGTATGTTGCGAGAACCCATCGTGCCCGAACCGGGCTCATTCATGACTGAGTCTATGTCCACCGGAGTGCCCGGTGTTCCGCGCAGGTTTACCGTTCGTGGCACCAGGTACGAGGTAGTCCGTGTCCTCGGCACCCGTAAGGACACCGGCCCGTGTACCAGCGGCTCGGACGAACGCTACGTGCGCCGCCATTTCTTCGATATCGAAACGACTACCGGCGAACGCATGACCTTACGTGTGTCTCGTGGAACGAAGCAGGACTGGTCGGTGGAGCAGTAAGAGTTGCGCCTATGGGTTGAGCAGGGGTGCGATACGGTCGATACGGTTTGTCCAGATAGTCCCGGAGAATCCGGTCGGAACGGCTTGGAGATGTTCCGGTTCGTCGAATCCGTCAGACCACCATCGCTTTCTGGCGCGCGTCAACAAGGGCTGTATGTGCGAAAATACGACGAATTACGTACGCACACGCACACACTCGCGCGGTCCCCTCTGAACCAGTACGGCATCGGAGGTACTGCACAATGGCCAGACGAGTTTCTTTTTTTTGGATTGATGATGATATCGATACTCCTTGCCTGCGACCCATCGACCGGCCCGGTGCCCGATCCGGGCGCAACGCGTACGATTACGGGGCTTGTGACGGTACCTTATGAAGACGGTCCGGTCCCTGTTCCAGGAGCGGATGTATTCGCTTACAGCGGGTCTGTTCTGATTCAGGAAACGAGTACCGCTTCGGACGGTGCGTATACCGTAGACGTTTCGTCTGATCTCGAAACAGTGCGCATCGTTGTGAGCGTTGACGGAGTCGCAATCAGTTCTGTCGAAGACGAGTGGTGGACGACCGATCCACTGTACGCTGGCGCCGCGAGAACTCTCGGTGCGACAGAAGTTCAGGCAGACTTTACCTTTACCGATCCGCTGTATATGTTCGAGGCTGACTTCGGCGACGGACTTTCTGACTACGTCGCCATGTACAGGATTGAAGAGCAGGATAATGCGGATGTATTCCACGTTGCCAATGCTGGACAGTTGCAGGCGATCGCGCTTGGCGAGCCGTTTTCGCTCGGTGGCTCTGGCGGCGGTTCGTCCGAAATCATTATTGGCCTCGGTGCATCGTCTGCCAGCGGAGGTAGCACACCGGCGCTGCTTGAGGCTTCCTACGTCCTCGTTCGCGATATCGATCTGACCCAGACGGCAGATTGGAACGGTGGCGCCGGCTGGATTTCGATCGGGTTCTGGGACGGAGAGGATGACGAAAGCCTCGTTTTTACCGGAAGTCTTGACGGGCAGAACTTTACGATTCGAGGGCTCGTGATCGACGAGGCGGAAGATTCTGGAAGGCCTGCAGGCCTCTTCGGCGACGTCTACAATACGGCGGAGATTCGAAATCTGCGAATCGAAGACGCGTCTTTTCACTTCGGTCACGAGTCAGTGGGACCTGCCATTCTCGCAAGCTCCGTTTCCGGAATCGATACCCTTATACAAAACGTGCATGTAACGGGAGAAATTACAGGCGACAGCCGTGGAGGGGGAGGAATCGTCGGGTACGTTCGATATTGGCGGACTGGTAGGTCAGGTGAACGGCGCAACAGCGCGGATTATTTCGTCCAACGCTTTCGGAATCGTTACCGCCACCAGTGAAACACCGACAGCAGGTCGCCTGATCGGATTCCTTCCGCTGAATCCAGGCGAGATCGATGACGAGTCAATCACAGATCGAATCTACTCAGGTTCTCGAATCACGAACTCCACAGGGACGGGCGTGCTTACACCTTCAGATGCATCTCCGGAAGATTCGGTCAACTTAACGGCGGATTAGTTCTTGCGACCTTATTCGTGCCCGCCTCACCCCTCGTCATCCACCACCCAGAGGAGGACGCTGGCCCGGTCTGTCCCGCCGAGACTCGCCCGTGGCTCGGCAGTGCTCCCTGATCCGGGAACAAGCGCCATGAGTACGCGCGGGTTGGCAGCGGCGATTCTGCCGGCGAGTTCGGGGTCTACTGCGTAGAGGTCCATGGCCATGCGCAGCGCGTAGCGTTCGTGTGTGTGCATGCGAAACCTGTCTTCGCGCAAACCAACAAGCGCGGCCTGCAGGGCGAGATTCATGGCCGCCACAGAACGTGGTCTGATTTCGAGTACTCGTTCGGCGCGGTCCATTGCGCCCAGGTAGTCACCCTCGAGTAGAAGCAGGTTGGCAAGATTAATGAGCGCGGGAACGTTATCCGGCACCCGTGATGCTACGACCTCGAACGCGTGCCGCGCGGACGCGAGTTCACCAGCCCGTGCATGGAGGCCGCCGAGACGGTTCTGCGTTCGGACCCACTCGTTGCCGCCTGTGTCCGCCCGCGCCGCCGAAGTCGCAAGCTGCCGAGTTCGCTCTACGTACAGCGTGTCGTCCAACCGGGTCAGGCTCGTGCGTGCGCGTTCGGAAACAGCGGCTGGTCGCGGTGCGACGATCTGAAACGCAGCCGGGCCGGTTGGTATGGGAGGGTACACCGCGCGTTGTTCAGCGAGCGGCAGGAACTCGATATCGTCTGCGTACTGCCTGACCAACCGCGATGCTTCGGTCCACGCCGCTACGAAGCCCTGATCGAGTATCGTGGTCTCCACCGGGACCCAGAGCGTGCCGTCGTGCGGGATCACGGTTATTTCATTACCCTCAAACATCCAGCGGTTGGCAGCAGGTTCCCCGGTATCAAAGGCAATGAATACATGACCCGGCGAGGTCATGATCGCGCTTGCAATACCAACGGATTCGTACAGAGACGCGAGCAGGGCTGACGTATCATCGCAGTCCCCGCTTCGAAGCCGGAGCGTCGTACGCGGAAGGCGCACGGTATCGAGCGCGCCCGTCTGACCGAATACCTCGGTGAAGGGTGAGTTCGGGTCTTCGACGTACTGAATGCCGTAAACACCGAGTGCGTCGGCAAGGTGCGCGGCGGTTCGCATGCCTGTAGGAATGATGCCGGACCTGTCGGGCAGTGCATGCTGCAGAACAGACAAGGCGAACTCCTGTACGACTGTATCGTTCGGGGTAATGAAGGAGGCAAGCTTTCCCGAGTCGTCCCAGAGAAGCGCGGTGTTCCTGCGCATCATAACCGTCTGCGTCTGACGCAGCTGTTCTGGTCGCCCCCGACGCGTGTACTCAAGCGAGAACTCCATGAGCACGGGGATGTCTTCCTGAAGCGACAACACGTCCGGGGACAGGGTCACGAACAGCGGCACATCGACCGATTCGCCGGGATGGAGAGCGTCGATTTCTTCGCTCTGGTCCGGAAAGTCAGCGAAGCGAAATGTCGTTGTAAGACGAATCGCAGAAAGCTCCTCGTCCAGGGTGTTCGTGATTCGTGCGGTCCCGGCCGGCTGACTCAGATAGGTCTGAATAAGCGCGGGAAAGAGATCCGAAAGACCTGCGATTTCCATTCGCGGTGGGCGTGTCTCGGGAAACTCGGACTCGCGGAACGAGCGCCGGAACGCCTCGAGCGCCGACGCAACCTCCGAGCGCCGATCCGGGCTGCTCCTGAGGCGGGAGACCGCCTGCTCGAACTGCTGCACCGTCGAAACGTACAGGGGGCGGGCGGTCTCCGGGCCTATGTCGCGGAGTATGTCAAGCGCGGCCTCCGCGGCGCGGGAAGCGTGCCCTGCGATAAAGAGCCCCTCGCTCACGTCAAACGCGTCGCTGATTTCCGCATCAAAGGGGTTGCGATCGAGCAAGGCACGGCGTGCTTCGAGCGCAAGGCCGTATGCACCAACCTGTTCGTAGTTTCGCGCGAGCAGCCGCAGCCCATCGTCGGCCGACAGCTCAAACGCTTCCCTCGAGTCGGCTTCTACACGGATCCGGATCTGTGCGACGTTCCAGTCGAAGGGGTCCGGGTTTCGTGCGAGATCACGGTCGAGCAGCCGAACGAGGCGCTGTGCGGTCGGGTTCAGAAGGTAGATGTACCCGCGCTCTTCGTCCACAGCCATGGACATGACCGCAGAAAAATCACCGGTGAGCGGAGCAGGGAATCCGTCCATGCGCCACACCGGTACACCGTGGCGGTCGAAACGCGACAGCGAGTTTACCGTAAGCGCAATGAAAGACCCGTCTTCGAGTACCCGAAGCGCGCGTACTGCACGACGGTCCTGTTCCGGCATGAGCGGAATCATGGTGTCGGTACGCACGCCCTCGGCGGTGAACACGGGCATGGCGCCCGTAACTGCATCCCAGGTCCAGATAGTCGCCTCCGGACCACCGGCGAGCAGGTTCAGCCACGCGTTCGGGTGAAGCGCCAGATCCAGAGGTTCAACACGACCTTCATGCACGCGCACGCTTCCGCGACCAGCGGTCGCGACGTAGCTCCCGTCGGAGAGTGCTGCGGAGGCAACGAGCATGGTCATGCCCAGACGAACCCGCTGGGGTCGCGGCATTTCCTGCCGGATAATAAAAAGATCGTCTCCCATGGTTCGCGCAAAGAGCGTTCCGCCAGGGCTGACACGGACATCCATGGCGTAGTTGATCGCGTCGCGGGTAAAGAGCTCGCGCCCCGGCTTTCCGACTTCGCGGTACATGCGGTCGAGCTCTACGGCTACAAAAAGCGAGCCTATGACTATGTTTCCACCCGGGCCGACATCGACCGAGTAGGGGAATATGCGTGCTGTATGACCTGTGTCGAGCATGGACACCATGTTCGACGCAAACTCGTCGAGATACACCGGTTGTGAGGCCTGTTCGGGAAGATCAAAGCCAGCGAAAGACTGATGAAGATATCGGATCGCCTGCGCGATTAGCCGGGGGAGGTGTTCGTCCCACGCCCCGATGACGGGAAAAACCGGAGCGCTTCTTCCGTCTGATGCGCGCGTCATGGTTAGCACGAGCGAGCTGTTTCTACCATCCGCCTGGCCGAGTACCGTCAGGCGGTAGTCCGGGCGGCCGCCACCGCCACCTGCAAGCGAGACCGTAAAGCGCTCCGGAAAGAGTTCGTTCGCCTGGTGTGCAGCGCGTTCAAGGAAGCCTGTCAGTTCCGCGACAAGCCCGGGTGCATGAATCATGCGGTCGGGCGGCGTAATTTCGACGAGTTCCTTCGCAGCGAGGCTGTGGCCGAGCGTCACAATCAGCAGAGCGCTTATGACGGATATCTGAACGAAACGCCTCACCCGTGTGCTCCTGACCGGCAGTTTGTGTAACGCTATGCCCTGAACCGGGCACTGTCAATATGGACGCCGCGGGGTATAATCCGGGTATGAGGAGAGTACCGAGAACACACCCGACTCTACGAGGTCAGACACGTGCACGGCTGTCTCTGCTGTGTGTATGTCTGTTGATCGGGGTCGCAGGCGTCGCCACTTCCGACACCGCGATTGTGGTCTACGTGGAGGGATCGGTCGCGCTTGACCACGGGGGTCCGGTTCTCGAAATCGGTGACCGCATACCCACCGACGCAGTCCTTATCCTTGCAACTGATTCGCTCATCGAAATCGACCTGCCAGACGGCCGACTTGTGCTGTCACAGCCCGGCCGCTACGAACTGGCCTCGCTGTCAGCACGCGCAGGGAACCCGGCAACCCGGGCTGCCGCAGGCGCTGTGCGCCGTCTCGTGCGGAGTCTTGGTCGCAACCCGGTACAGGCTCGCCCGGCGGTAGCCGCGGGTGTCCGGGGCAACGAGGTACTCGGGCCCGCCACGACAGATCCTGTGTGGGTTGCTGGCGATATTGCTGACGAGCTCATCGAAGAAGCGCTTGCCTATCTTGATGACGGCCTGTACGACCTTGCCCTCGAGACGCTGACTGACGCCCGCGAGTTCGGCGCAGCGGAACCCACGGTGAACTTCTATCGGGCTATCGTGTACCAGCAGGCGGGTGATCTGCGTCGCGCATTGTCGGTACTTACTGAAGCGGAGCCACCGGCTCGGGATCCGTTGTGGGAGGCTCACACGCTCCTGCGAGCAGAGCTCTTTTACGATCTATCTATGCACCCTGCGGTGCACGGACTGATAGAGCCACTGCTTGAAGAAGCTGGAACGCTATCCGACGACGCGCGAAGCAGTGCCATGCTGCTCCTTGCGCTGAGCTATGACGCCTACGAACGACCACGGAAGGCTGCACACTATCTTGATCTGCTCGAACGCGAGGTGGCTGCCGGCAATGACGAACTTATCGAGCTGATTGCCGGGCTGCGCGCTGCGTGGTAGGTGGGTCGATGTATCACGCCGGATCGGAACCCTGTGCTTGTGACTGTTCTTTCATTTTCTTGAGGATTATCTCCCGTGCCTCGCGCGCTGTTGCCGCGTGGAGGATTTCCGCATCTCGGTGATCTCCGGGAACTTCAACTTTCAGGATTCCGAGACGGTCGAACAACGCGTTCAGCCAGCCCGTTGTTACGCAGTAGTATGTGTCGTATGGCGCTACGTGGTGCACGTCGTGATTGTCTGGCGCAAGAATAATGCCCCAGCGTTGCAGGATCTTTGCGATCGCCGGAGGATTCTCCAGGTGCGCCCACTTGTGAAACTCATTGGTCATAATGATTGCGACCGAGAGAAAGGCGACAAACACGGCAAGAAACGTTAACCAGGGACCTTCGTAGGGGCCAAGAAGTGCAACCACGATTACGAGGGGAAGCGCGACAATGCAGGTGTTCGCGTTCGCTTCTATGAAGCCGTGTTCGGTAATTCCCTTCGGGTTCACGTGGTGCTCACGAAAGGGCTTGCAGAATCGCTTGCCGACGATTGGCGTGTCCTCATTACCATAATTGTCAGCGAGATAGTGTACAACGCCGGAAATAAGATCTGCAGCGAGCAGGGACAGAGGGACGGCTATGAGCGGAAGAAGAACTCCGGCCGTTGTACCGAGATTCACGAGCCCTGACACCGCGCGGTACACGAGTAACCCGAGCGCCACGCCAAATATCAGAAATGCGATCACGTCGACGACTCGTCCAGCCGGACCACGTGTGTATTCTGCGGAATGTGCCATACCTGTAAGACTAAAACGAGTCGGACGCCCCGTCAATTGCGGCGCAGAAAAACTCGAGCTCCCGCACCGATCGAATACGGATTACACGAATATGCGTGTAGCGGGGATCGGCCATCACCCGGAGCAGGGTCTCCCGTTTGTTTCGCGACTGCGAGACGATCCACCAGATCAGTGAGTCCCGGTTCCATACTTTCAGATGAGGCCAGAAGCGTTCACGGTTCGTACCCCATAGAAGCTCCTGTGTCCGCCATCGTCGCCACGAGCGCTTCACCACGCGCCACAGAAGTACGGGTACCGGGAGATCGAGCCAGATAATGGTCTGAAGACGCGGCCAGAAGGTCTGCCGGCAGAAACGGGTGTAGGACCCTGCGACGATCCATTCATCACCCTCGGTTTCCTCATTGATTCGTGTGATAAAGAGATCGGGGTCGGTTGTGGCGAGCGCCACCCAGTCAGGCTGCCAGTTAATCCTGTCCAGATCGACGCAGCGTAGACCATACGCATGTGCAAGCTTCTCGGCGAGTGTGCTCTTGCCCGAGCAGCTGTTTCCGTAGATGTGTATGCGGGTGCCAAGGGGCGTCTGCATAGACAGTGACTCCTTATGCGGCTGCGGTTGTGCGGTGTCGTTGGGCGAGCAGAAGGACGATGCCGGTCAGCCCGGCAAACGTAGGTACGAGGAAGGCTGGCCAGACCGCGTCGCCGCCTGAAAGCGCCGACATCAGCAGGGGAATCACGATGCCACCGACGGGAATTCCGGTTTTAACCGCCCCCATCGCGAGGCCTGCGAACTCGGGGTAGGTGAGTCCGGCGAAGGTAATAATAAGCGGCAGCAGGCCGCTCATCATGAGCCCTGCACAGAACAGCACCGCGTATACGACCGTGCCAAGCGGAACAAAGTAGACCACGCTCAGGCAGAGGGCGGCTCCGACAAAATGCAGCGTTGTGTTTCTGAGTATGTGCGCCTCGCGGGTAACGTAGCCTATAAACATGCGGCCAACGGCAATGCCCGATACGAGTACAACAAGCCCCATAGTTCCGGCAAAGACGCTGAACCCACGGTTCTCGATCAGGAATACCGGAACGAGGCCTATGGCCGATACCTGCATCCCGTAGGCGCAGACCATGCAGACAAACTGATTCAGGATTCGTGGTTCGGAGACAAGAACGCCGAGCCTGCGGCCGATTGTCCGGGACGCGGAAGCGGTTGATCGGTTGGGGATTTCCGATGCATCCGCTCCACCCGCAGTCGGCCGCCGCGAATACCAGAGGTACACGAGCATGGGAAGCACGGTCAGCCCTGCGGTCTGCAACGTGCTCGTGCGCCAGTCGAGGTGTAGAAACAGGATATAGACGGTGATCGCAAGAGATCCGAGCGTTACAAACAGATGATTCAGGCTGATGGCGAGACTGCGCCGCAGCGGGTAGAGCCGGAACAGCATGGCGTCGGTGACCGCTTCGAAAACGCCTATGCCGATGCCGATCATTATCATGATCAGGGCATTCAGCAGAAACCCGGGGTGCGCGTAGAACAGGCCGAGTCCAAGACCCATGGCCACGCAGCCGACAATAAGAAGCCTGCTGTGCGACCGGACATCGGCGAGATAGCCGAAGACGACGACCGAGACCGTGAACCCGCCGTTCTGAAGCGCCTGCAGAAGTCCTATTTCTCGCGCTGAAAGTCCTATGGCTGGTGCTGCCGCCCCGATCAGGGCAACTCCTATGCCGAGCAGAAGCATGGAGGTAAACGACGATGCGGTGAGTAAAGCGGTTCGGGTACGATGGCTGCCTGTTTCGATCATTCCGGCGAGCATAGCATACATCCCGGA
>RECN01000068.1 GCA_007694005.1 Spirochaetaceae bacterium | reverse complement strand
CAGTCAGAGCGTAATCGTTATCCCGCCTTCGGTCCTCGAGCGCCAGACGGACTTCTTCCAGTGGATCATTCACGCATTTGCATTGTCCGGGTTTAGTGTTATCGCAATAACGCTCATCGGTCGGATGCGTTCTCATCTGTTGAACAGCAACAAGGACCTCGTCGTCCAGAATCAGAAGATTACACAGATTGCGTTTTTCGACGCTGTGACCGGCCTTGCGAACAAGTCGAGATTCGTGATGAGCATACAGGAAGAAATCGATACGGGAGTATGCAGTCAGGGTCTCATAGTGATCCTTGAGATACGCAAGTACAGACTCACAAAAGTCCTGTATGGCTCGGAAGTTGCCGAAGCCCAGCTCAAGGCCATGGCTTTGATGCTTCAGAAATACGTGGGCGAAGGCTTTATCGCACGTATCGATGGCGGCGAGTTTGCTGTCTGGAATCCACACGGGACGGCCGAAAGACTCACGTCTTTTTTTACCGAGAATCGAACAGCCGCGCGTGATATGCTTGAGTCAAACGCCCCCGGCTTACCGATCGAGATCGATAAGGCGGTGGCCCGGTATCCTGAAGACGGATCGACGGTCGAAGAGTGCCTCTTGAACGCCGAACTCGCGCTACACGACTCGTTTCAGTCTACACGCGGTATCCGATGGTTCACACCGCGTATGAAAGAGTCTCTGTTATACACAGAGGCCGTTGAGCAGAACATCAAACAGGCGCTGTTGAACGACGAGTTCACCTTCGTGCTTCAACCACAGTTTGAACTGTCGAGCAGGAAAGTCGTCGGTGCTGAGGTGCTTTGCCGGTGGTCAAATGCAGACCTCGGGATCGTAAACCCCGGCGATTTTATACCCGCACTGACCCGAAAAGCCTTGATAACCAGGTTTACATTGGAGTCAGTGCGATCGGTTCTCAAGAAAATTGACAGAATCGATACCAGGTTCGGGTCGGATATAACGGTATCGTTTAACGTATCACCGGCAGCACTTTTGAGTGAGGGCTTTCTACGTTCTTCGCTTGACATTATACGAGAGGCTTCGGTCGACCCCGAGCGAATCATTTTCGAGATAACCGAAGACCTGTTCATCGAGGAACTGGCTGTTGTCGAGACCCTGATCTGTGATCTCTCGCTACGCGGCATACAGACATCCCTGGACGATTTTGGTACCGGTTACTCATCTCTGAGTTACATCGGTACACTCCCGATCAGTGAGATAAAGGCCGACAAGTCCTTCGTGTCTAATATCGCTCACGACAGTAAATCCCTGGGCCTTTTCCGATCTATGTGTTCTATAGCTGACGCATTCGGTCACAAATTCGTTGCCGAAGGTGTTGAAAACGCCGCACAACTGAGCGCGATACAATCAACATCCTGCAACATCGTGCAGGGGTACCTTTTCGGTCGGCCTGAGCCGATTTAGTTCATGAGTTTGCATCCGCAGAGCAGATACTTGTAGCCGGATGTGTCACGTCCGGGAAACTCGAACACAATCAGCCTCCGCTTGTGATAGAACTCAAGCTGTGCCTGATACACCACATTCAGGCCGCTGATTAAATTCCAGGGATAGCGGATGATTTCACCGTCGACAGACGTGAACTTCAGGCCGCGGACATGAAGCGTAAGCCTTCCGTGAGCCTGGACTGCCGGACGCACCATGCGATACCCCATAGAGAGTCGGACGTGTTCGTCGTGAAAGACCTCGGGGCCCAAAGGATCCTCCGCCTCCACAGCGGGTGAACGGTCCGCTCTGGACACGAGTTCCTTCAGATGCGTGTCGAGAAAACTGTCCTGCGCCCGTGCCCATGCCCCTATCGTCTCGTAGACGACGCGTCGTGACTCTGAGGGCCGGCCCGGCAGGAATCGCCCATGCAGCGAAAAATGAACCTCGTACCCGCACGCGGTGCAGAACACACGCCTTCCTTTGCTGCCCATGCAGTTCAGACCTTCGCAGTTCGGACAGTAAAACAGCAGCAGCTGCATGGGCTCAGCGGCACGCTTAGAGGTAAAAGCCGTCGGGTTTTCGCTCTGCCATGCGTCCTCGTCGTGGTACATGACCTGCTCTATTCTGACCCGTATTTCCTCCACGCTCATGAGAAGGACCTCGTCTCGGGTCAGCGCGAGTCGGTAATCGATCTCGATCCTCCCGCGGCGCGACTTGAACGCCCATCGTGGAAGCGAGTGGTAAGCCCCTTTCAGAACCGGCACGATCACCGGCACTTTTGCTGCTTTTATCAGCTTTGCCGTCGACGGGATGATGGGAAGGGTGATTCCATCCCAGGTCCGTTCGCCTTCGGCAAAGAGTCCGACAACCTTTCCTTCTCGCAGAAGGTCCATGATAGTGCGAAGCGTGCCAAAATCGTCCCGCAGTTTCGATTTGGCAATGGCGCCAAAGCGCCTGAGCCACCACGACGCGAAGGAGCTGCGGAAGTTCGCGTCCGAGGCCACAAAGTGTACAGGATCCCTGACGTAGAAACTTACGAGAAGCGGGTCCCAGGTCATGACGTGATTGGGTATGACTATGTACGGGGGGCGAACACGCCGGAAGATGTCCGTGTTTTCCGGCCGGATTCGATAATACCACTGCATGGGAACGCGTATGCACGGACGAACGATGTCGTGTAGCCAGCGGTACGCACGTGTCTCTCTGCGGCGATGCCGCTTCATCAATATCTCCAGGCGAAAGAAGTAGAACGCATGCCCTTAGGACTGGCTCGTAGAAAAACGCGCAATAGACTCGGTCAACGCCGAAGTCTTCTTTGTACCGCTCATAATGGTCTCCTGCAGGTCATCCATCGACCGGCCAATCGCGTCGAGCGACTGATCCATCTGGAGTGCAGCGGCACTGATCTTTTCGGTGATCGTGTTTATGCTTTCGATCTGCTCCGCTGCGAGGCCCTGCTCCTGGGCGATCTCATCCGAGCCATCCCGCACCGCGACCGAGCTGTTCTGAAGCGCCTGCATTGCCTGCAGTATTTCGCGTCCACCGCTGCTCAACTCTGCTGTTGAACCGGTGATCTCGGCAAATGCTTCTGACACGAGCCGGACCTCGCGAGCGATTTCCGCCATGCTGCTCGCCGAATGCTCGACGTGGCCCGAAGTGTTTTTCACCGTGTCCATTAGTTTTTTCAGTCGTTCTGACACGACTCGTGAGTTCTCGGCTGTGTTCGTTGCGAGCTTCCGAATTTCCTCGGCCACAACGGCAAAACCCCGACCACCCGAACCCGCGTGCGCAGCTTCGATTGCGGCGTTCATCGAAAGGAGATTCGTCCGGGCTGCAATATCACTGACGATTTTATTTATCTCATGCAGCGCGTCGACTTCCTGTGCGACGACTTCAAACGCTTCGGTTGTCCGGTTGAGATCCTCAAGGCCGGCCTCGCCTATCGACACAAGTCGTTCGGAAGCTTCTTTTTTCTCGCTGGTTATTGCAGCAACTGAGTCAAGCGATGCAGACATTTCGTTCACCGCGGCGGTAGACTCCTGCACGACCGTGTTCTGCTCATCGACCTGTACATGGAATCCGGAAACGCGGTCGGCTGTTTTTCGAATGAAGGACAGAGCCTGGTCCACGGATTCGCGAAGTCCGGCAATTCGTTCATTCACCGCGCTTGTCTGATGACGGATTTCGTCTGCTCCGGATTTTGCGGCATTGAACTGGCTTTCTACCGAACGCAGGGCATCAACACTTGAATCGGCATCCTGTACGATCTTCGCGATGGAATGAAGCGATTCCTCGTTCTTCACGTTAGTCTGCTCGATAAGCTCCATTGAGCTGCGGCTCGCCCGGGCGACGCGGAACGCAAAGAAACCGGTCAGAATGTAGATGACGGTCGCGGTCATGAGTCGGGTGACGACAAATGCCGCTTCTTCTGCCGATAAAACAGGCCGGACAACAAACAGTGAAACCGCAATGATTGTGGCCACACCAACGAGCATTACGGCCAGCGTGTGCCATTCGGTTTCGCTGATAACGAGGGAGAGCACAAGCGGAGGAACCATATACACCGTAATCACGTAGACCTGATAGGCAGATTCAGGCTCGATAACTACAGACAGGACCACAAGCACCAGCGTTATAAGTACTAAAGGCATGAGCGTTGCTGAGCGGAAACGGCCTCTATACAGGAGCAGAATCGAGAGGATGATAATTCCTTCGATAACGGTGGTAAGTGCTGCATTGACGATTCGGCCGTCCAGTACATCGTTTACGATGGTTATCGGGAGCAGAAATGCGACAACCGTGAGTACGACGGCTACGTTTGGAGCCTTGGTACGGACCACAATCCCTGCATCCCTGTAAAGTGCCTCGATTTTTTTCACAGCAAACACCTCCACCTCTTCGAGCATACTGAAAAAATCCCGCTTTGCAAGGATCATACCGCGTCCGAACGTCCCGGGGGCATCCTCTCTGTGTTCCTACTCGGGGTGCGCATGTTCCCCGATCATGCGCACGTAGCGGGCCTGCGTCAGCACGCGCTCCTCGATCAACTCGCCACCGGTCTTCCGATACAGCAATACGCGCTCGTGGCCACCCGGGCCTATGGGGATCACGACACGGCCCCCCTCGGAAAGCTGCGCCACGAAAGGTGGGGGTACCGCCGGGGCGGCCGCTGAACCAATGACAACATCGTACGGGGCATGCTCAGGAACACCAAGGCCACCATCGCCCTGTATCACAATGACATTCCGCATGCCACAGCGTTCGAGGTTCGCTGCAGCGCGTTCGGCGAGTTCGGCGAAGCGTTCGACCGACACGACCTCGCGGCACAGGATAGACAGAAGCGCGGTCTGGTAACCGTATCCGGTGCCTATCTCGAGGGCGCGTTCGTGGGGCTGTATGGCGAGAGCTTCCAGCATGGATGCGATCAGCGACGGCTGGGAGGTTGTCTGCCGCTCGGCAATAGGAACCGGTGCGTCCTTGTACGCGAGCTCCTGGCTTCGCGCATCCGAACCGACGAACAAGCGCCTGTCGACCGACTTCATGGCGTCGACGACAGATCTCGAGCGAAGTCCTTTCCTGACTGCCTCTCGTACGAGATCGCTGTTATCCGGCATAGAGGCCGCCGTCAGGATACGTCTACGACGATCTTCCCCGAAACCGAGCCTTCTTCGAGCAGTCGGTGTGCATCCGCTATCTGTTCGAGAGCGAATTCTGCGGGGTGAACAACAGGAGCGAATCTTCCATCCGTATACCAGCGATCGAGGGTCGTGAGGATATCACCAAAATGTTCGAGTCCGACTCCTGAGAGCAGGGGAAGGACCATGAAGACACCGGAAACCGTGAGATTCCGCTCGTGAATTGCTGCAATATTAGCGGTAGTTCGCATTGCGATACCGAGCATGTGACCACTAATACGAGTTGCGCTCAGGCTGCCCTCGATATTCTCACCACCTACGGTATCAAAGACCACATCAAAGCCGGTCCCACGGGTCAGGCGGTCAAGGTATTCGGGGACCGTTTCGTCACGGTAATAGATGATGTCGTCTGCGCCCATGTTCGTCGCAATCCGGGCTTTTTCTTCCGTTGATACGGTTGCCGCCACACGTGCACCTATGGCCCTTGCAATTCCCACGGCCACGTGCCCTACACCACCCGCTCCGGCGTGAATCAGCACGTGATCAGTCGGCTTCACCCGGGCCCTGTCGACCAGCGCCAGCCAGGCAGTAATCGACACGAGCGGCATGGCGGCCGCTTCGCGCATTCTCATGCCTTCCGGCACTCGGGCAAGCGCGCGCGCGTCGGCAATCATATATTCGGCGAGTGCACCGGACAGGCCTTTGAATCCGCCTGCACACCCGTGCACCCGGTCACCGACGGCGAACCGGCTCACGCCCGGACCGATCGCATCTACGACCCCGGCAACGTCCCCGTGAAGGACGGCAGGAAATGCCGGCGCCGCCTTGATACGACCGGCGCGGATTTTCGTGTCAACAGGATTGACGCTCGTCGCAGCGACCCGAATCCGCACCTGCCCGGGTCCCGGTTCAGGTACTTCGAGTTCTGCATGCGTAAACACGTCGGGAGAACCCCATTCGTTGCAGACCATTGCCTTCATAGTATGCCTCCGTATACACGAAACAGTATCTGACCTGTCATGATTTTACTCAAGGGAAGTACAGACTTCGACATCGCAACGCGACTCGCTCTGTTGACTGAAAGCAGGCGCCGGGTTCTACTGTCGGCATGACACGCACAGAGGATATACGCATTGTTTCCCCGGACCCTGAATGCGACCGCAGCGCAATCATAGATCTGACAGGCAAAACCTTTGGTGACAGTTACTTCGACTGGGTCGAACGCTGTGAACACGGATACCTCGACAATAGCCCCTACGACTGGCAGGCCAGCCGGGTCGCCTTCGTGGGAGACCGGCTCGTCGGTCATTTCGGGGTGTACGACATTACCCAGCGCATCGGCTGTGGCACGTTGCGCGTCGCGGGTATTGGTGCTGTAGCCTGCGACGCGGAGTTCCGCAAGCGGGGAATCGTCCGCGCGGTTGCAGCAGATTCAGTGGCCGGACTCGCCGGAGCCGGATACGAGGTATCGCTGCTCTACGGTATACGCAACTTCTATCACCGTTTCGGATACGTCACGGCGTGGCCCGACTACCGGTGGACCGTTTCGGCCTGTGATCTGCCGGATCAGAACGCGCCGGCGACCAGCACGGTCAGCGATTATGTCGCCCTCGCCAGCCTCGCGAACGCCTGGAACGACGGTATACCCGGAACAGCGATACGTCCGACCTATCGGGACAATCCCCGAACAAGCCACCGGGGATACCAGTGGCAGGACGCCTCGGGTGCTGTCTCCGGCTACATCGTGTGCCACAAATCCGACGACGCCTTACTGGTCACCGACGCCGCAGGCGATCCGGAAGCCGTCCTTGCCGCCTGCCGTGCGGAGGCCTCACGGCAGTGTTGTGCCCGCGTCAGCTTTATCGCGTTCCCGCCTGCGAGCCCCTACGTGAGAGCCCTGCAGAAACGACCCTATACCCTCACCGCGGTCGCAGAACCAGACGGCGGGCCCATGATACGCTCGGTATCGCTTGCCTCCGCACTGCGTTCGCTCGCAGGCGAACTCGCGTCCCGTCTCGCCTCGGTCGGCTACCCCGCCCCGGTGTCGCTCGTCCTCGAAGACGGCAGGGAGCAGGCGCTCATAAGCTTTGATCCAGGTGCAGTCGGTGGAGAGTCCGTCCGCATCACATCTGCCGGGTCCGCAGCGACCCGCGGCGTTCCCGAGACCATCGACGGGGCTCCTGTCCTTTACGCCGGTGACAGCGCGGCGCGCATGCTCTACGGCACGCATACGGTCGACGCTCTGCACGCCGACGGGCTCGTTACCGGGACGGCCGCTGCCCTGCAGGCAGCACGGCTCTTCTTTCCGGTGTGTTCACCGTCGCTGACGGCCTTCGACACCATGTAGTCGCACCGGGTCCGGACATCAGCCGAGCACCTCTTCGATTACCCGCTCCTGATCCAGAAGGTCTTCGAGCTCCTGTGTCCAGAACGCGGCACTTCCCCAGTCGCCGAAGGTGGTGCGGAAGCGGGCATCGTCGATCTGCCGGGCACACCATGCCGTGTAGTAGATCATGCGCATAAAACGCAGAGGCTCAACAAGCCTGAGTTCACGCGGGTCAAGCGTCTCAAACTGCTCATAACCGGCGAGCATGGCACCGAGTTCGGCGTGCGAATCGTCGACCCGCCCGGGAAGAAGCAGCCACAGATCGTGAACCGCGGGCCCCATCATCATGTCATCAAAGTCGATCAGCATGAGGCCCTCATCCGCACGGTCAAGGATGTTCCCCCGGTGCGAGTCTCCGTGTATTCTCTGAAGGCGCACGCTGTCAAACAGGGGTTCAATTCTGTCGAGAACCCGGTCGATGCAGTCGAACAAGTCATCCTCACCGTCGAAGGCGACAAGCCCGGATTCATCGAGTTCCTCTGCGAAGCGCCTCGTCGAGTCCTTCGGCGTGCAGATCAGTCTGTGCTCTGACGCGCGTCGACGTGCGGCCAGGTGCATGCGCCCGATCAGACTCCCGAGCCGCTCGTAGTCCTCTTCCCGGTCGGCGTCAAACAGCCGCCCGCTTCGTTTCGGGAACAGCGTAAACCGGTATTCGGTTTCGGTATTTCCGTCCTCGGCCTCTGCGACCAGGGTGTGTATGGTCTCTCCATCGGCATCAGGTATGGGGAGGACGACCGGTACATCGGCATCGGCACAGTCGGTGAGAAACTCGTGCTCTTCGCGCAATGCTTCATCGCTCCAGCGGTCCGGGCGGTAAAACTTCGCGATGTACGGCTTTCCGTCTTCGGACATGACGCCATACACCCGGTTCACATAGCTCGGATACGGCGTCAGGGTACTGTCGAGAAACAGATCGTACACGGCCTCCACCGCCTCGAGTGCGAGTTGTGGCGAGAGCAGGTTGAAACTTCCGTAGGCGCCGGACGGGGATTCTTGTGAAGCCATATCGGTTCATTATACAGAGCCGCGGCCGAAAGGTCTTTCTTGTCGACCTCCGCGTGCTCGGGGTATGGTTCCGGCTATGGGTATGACGCAGTGGTGGCAGCAGGCAAACTTCTATCAGATTTATCCGCGAAGTTTCCTCGACACAAACGGTGACGGCATTGGTGACTTAAAAGGCATTACCAGAAAGCTCGACTATCTGAAAGACCTCGGTATAGATGCGATCTGGCTGTGCCCGGTCTACGACTCACCGAACGACGACAACGGCTACGACATCCGGGACTATTACCGGGTTCACCAGGAATTCGGAAGCATGAAGGACATGGATCATCTCATCGCTGAGATGAACGCGCGCAACATGAAGCTCGTTATGGATCTGGTGGTAAACCACTGTTCTGACGAGCACGAATGGTTTCAGAAAGCCCGCGTCTCACGGGATGACCCGTATCACGACTATTTCATCTGGCATCCCGGCCGAAACCTTGACGAACCTTCCGCACCGGGCAGCCCGATTCCGCCGGAACCGAATAACTGGGCAAGTCACTTTCGCGGTTCAGCCTGGGAGTGGAACGAAGCAACGCGCGAATACTATCTCCACCTGTTCTCGCGAAAACAGCCTGACCTGAACTGGGAAAACCCGGCTGTGCGTCAAGATATCTACACGATGATGCGCTTCTGGCTCGACAAGGGGATAGCCGGCTTCCGGATGGATGTCATTAATTACATCTCCAAGGATCCCGATCTTCCCGATGTACCTGCGCGCGACGGACAGCGGTACGTCCACGACTCGCGGTATTACGCGAATCGCGAGCGCACGCACGAGCACCTGCAGGAAATGCACCGCGAGGTACTCTCGAAATACCCGGAGTGCATGACGATCGGGGAGATGCATCAGACTCCAGTCGATGAAGGGATCAGATACGTGCACCCGGACCGCCGGGAGCTGTCGATGATCTTCCAGTTCGAGCACCTCGGAATAGACAACGGTCCCGCGGGCAAGTATGACCTGCCTGTTTCCTGGGATCTGCCGCGCCTGAAGCAGACCCTGCGAACCTGGCAGGAAGGGCTGTCCGGAAAGGGCTGGAACAGTCTGTACACCGGTAATCACGATCAGCCGCGCATGGTCTCCCGTCTCGGCGTGACCGACGGGAAGAAGATGCGCCGACGTTCGGCGAAGGCGATCGCCGCGAGTTTCCTGCTCATGCAGGGCAGCCCCTTTGTGTACCAGGGCGAAGAGATCGGTATGACCAACGTCGCCTTTCCGGACATTGACTCCTATCGTGATATCGAGACCCTGAACTACTACCGGGAAGCCGTTTCAAACGGCCTGTCCGAGTCAAAGGCGCTGCGTGTCGTGCATCTGCGTAGCCGCGATAACGCGCGCACTCCCATGCAGTGGTCCCCGGATGCCCACGGAGGATTCACCACGGGGGTACCCTGGATATCCCTGAACCCGAACTACCCGGACATTAACGTACGCAACGAGTCGCGGGAGTCCGACGGTGTGCACACGTTTTACCGTTCGCTTCTTCACATGCGGCGGAACGACCCGATCTGGACGCAGGGGACCTGCGAAGACCTTGCACCTGAGCACCCGCAGATCATCGCGTACGCACGCCGAATGGAGGATGGATCGGCGGTGTACGTTGTCGTTAATCTGTCCGCCCGCGATGCCTCGTGGGACGTTCCCGCTGAGCTTGCCGACGCCTGCGCAAACGGTTCGGTTCTACTCGCCTCCCCGACGTCTTCCGAAGAAGAAACGAGTCTCACAAAACTGCTCCCCATGCAGGTCATGGTGATTTCCCCGCTGCCGTCAGGGAGTACCTCGTGATACGGGTCAGCAGGGGCGACACCGATACGCCGCTTGATCTCGACGTGATCGCGGCACAGCTTGAAGCACTTGAAGAGTCTATCATGTACCGCTTCATCGACCGCGCGCAGTTCGCATGGAATCCGCGCGCCTACGAGGCGGGAGCCGAAAGCCTTCAGGGAGCACAGTCAGTCTCGCTTTTTCATGCACGGCTGCGTGCGCAGGAGGAACTCGAAGCCCGCTTCGGTCGTTATCAGGTACCGGAGGAGCGACCGTTCACCAGTGGACTTCCGGACGCCGAGCGCACAGCGGCCGGATTTCACGCGTCGCTCCGTGCTGATGACTGGAATGTCGTGCGTCAGAGTGATGAACTCCTTGAAGCTTACCTTGCCACCCTGCCCGAGCTGTGCGAACACCGCGATGACGGCCACTACGGATCGAGTGTCGAACACGACGTTTCGGTTCTTCAGGCGGTCTCGCGTCGAGTGCATTTCGGTGCACTGTACGTAGCTGAGGCGAAATTTTGCCGGGATACCGAGGCCTATCGCCGTGCGATACGGCGCGCGGACGCGGCCGAGATCGAGGCCATGCTCACCCGGGCCGACGTCGAGCGGGCGATTATCGAGCGGCTTCGAAGAAAGATGCAGGAACTGCAGACGGAGGTTCATACCCGGGTTCGCCGGGTCATCTCTCCGGATGTCGTCGTGGGCTTCTATCGTGACACCATAATTCCGCGAACAAAGGCAGGTCAGGTAGCCTACCTGCTGCAGAGGCTTGAGCACGAACCCTCATGAGCGACGAGTACGAAGCACCGCGCTACGGAAACACCGATGTTCGGGTCCTGTCCATGGACGATCTCCCTGCCGTCTTCGACCTTCTGACCTCCCACCCTGACTTGAACCTTTTCATACTCGGCGATCTTGAAAACTACGGCACCGAGCAGCCCTTTCAGGACGTATGGGGTGAATTCACCGACGGCATACTCACGTCTGTACTGCTTCGCTACCACGACAGCTTCGTCGTGTCGCAACCCGGCCCGATACGCCCCGAAGCCTTCCGACAGATCATCGCCGAGTACAGCGCTGCATTTCCGCCCGGACTCACGGGCAGCGGCGGACGACACATTGTCGCAAGCGGATCTGAGCCGGTTATCCGGTCAATTGCAGGTTCCGCCGCCGAAATACCCCAGTCTGCTGCGGAAGGTCGCGACGACCCGGAGTCCCGCAGTCGAATGCCGCTGGCAGGAACGCTGCGGACTATGCACTTTGCCCGCATCGACAGCCCAGAGAAGCTCCCCGCCACATCGGAGGACCGAACGGTTCGTATCGCAGGAGTGGAAGATGTGCCGCGACTCATGAAGCTGTACGAATCCATCGATGAGTTTGTGACACACGAAACTCAGGCAGACGAGCTCCGATCCTCGATCCGTGCGGGCCACAGAACAGTGGCCATAGTCGAAGCTGGTGAGGACATTGTTTCAACCGCGTCGACAGCCGCAGAAAACTCGCGCAGCGCCATGATAGTCGGCGTAGCAACACATCCCGCCTACCGCTACCGGGGTCATGCCAGGGCGTGTCTGTCACATCTCTGCCGGGAACTGCTCGAGCAGAACCGCATCCTCTGCCTCTTCTACGATAATCTCGACGCGGGCAGGCTGTATCGCCAGATCGGATTTCGCGAAACCGACCGCTGGGCAATCTTTTCCCTCGAACATTGACAGACCGTGATCCTCGCCGGTACGCTCTGTAGCCATGGCCTCCGCACATAAACCACTCACTGAGAGCCTGGAAATGTACCTGAAAGCGATCTACACCGTGGAACAGCGAAAAAAAGCTGCCCGGGTGACGGATATCGCGGGCGAACTCGGTGTCATGGGGAGTTCGGTTACCGCTGCCCTCAGGAGTCTTCGTGACCGCGAACTGATCAACTACTCTCCATATGATATTGTCACGTTGACGGAGACCGGTGAGGAAGTAGCGCGCGACGTTGTACGAAAGTATGCGACCCTCCGCGACTTTTTTGTGAAAGTCCTGGGCATGGACGAGCAGAGTGCCGAAGAGGACGCCTGCCACATGGAACACCGCGTCTCGCCTCAACTGTTCGAACGACTGACCCGTTTCGTCGAGTATTACGAGACATGCCCCATGGAAAAGGTTTCCTGGAACGACGACGTCGGGTATTTCTGCGCACGGCCCGACCACCGCTGTGATCAATGCCCCCGCCCGCTCGTAAAAATACAGAGCGGCAAGAACTAGGTCAGCTTCAGGTAACGAGCCACACGCGACAGCCCGTGTCGCAGCGTGTGTGGTGCTGACATGATCGAAACGACCCAGTACTCCCCACCTCTGAACCCGTACATGTACCCGGGATGGACAAGGACGCGGTCCTGCTCGAGAAGCTCGTGCGCCGAAGCCTCATCGTCGTACCCATCGGGGAGGCGGATGACCCGGTGAACTCCGCCCTGCTGCGGATAGGGAACAGCGCCTCCTGCATCGGTGTGAGGCTGCATGAGGATCTCGTCGGCGAGCTCTTTCCGCGCTTTCAGCTGCTCGTAGAGCTCTCCGCGATACGACGCACCGTCGGTGAGCATGCGGAAGGCGAAATACTCGCTTGGACCTGAACTGTTGAGATACATGTCACGCGCAGTCTCAAGGGTGTCGAGTATGCGGGTGCGTACCTCCGGGAGCGCCTCCGTGAGAGCGATCCAGGACAGTTTCAGATCCGGCGAGGCGAAGAGCTTGGAAACGCCACTGAGACGTAGAAGCGCTCCGGTGTACGCGGAAGCCTCACCTCCGCGACCGCGGGCATCATCATCCCAGACAAGGTCGGAAAACACTTCGTCGTGTACCATGGTAATCCCGCGCGCGGTGCACAGCTCACGCAGACGGAGCCAGTCCCCCTGGGACAGACACGACCCGGTGGGGTTGTTCGGAGAAATCGTCACCAGCAGAGCCGCAGGGCGTCTGAGTATGCCGTTCAGACTGTCAAAATCCGGTGAAAATCCGCGTGCAGGATCAAGGTCGTAGTAGTCCATTCGAAGCCGGGCGTACCGGCACAGATGCTCGAAAAGCGGGTAACACGGACGCGGGAGAAGGACCCGGTCTCCGGCGTTGCAGAGGGACTGGAAGATGATGTTGTAAGCGTCGCTGGTTGACGCTGTCAGCAGGACGTCAGACGCCTCACAGGCGATGTCCCGGCTCGTGTAGCAGGACGCGATTGCCTCGCGTGCTGCAGGCAGCCCCCTCGGGTCAGGATCGTAGCTGCGGCGTGCCAGGTATTCGTCGAAATACGCTTTCAGGCGCTCATTGGGGAAACACAGCCCGTTACGATGAAAGGAGGTATCGGAAAGATCAAGGATATCCAGCCCTGCTGCGCGCATTTCGGAGGCTTTCTGTAACAGGGCATTTACCATAAAAAAACCTGCCCGCAGAAATCTCCGCAGGCAGGTGATCGTGAGCACGGCGGGATTCGAACCCACGACTTCCAGCTCCGGAGGCTGGCGCTCTATCCAGCTGAGCTACGCGCCCGTAGGGCTGAGCATAGACACAGCCCGGCAGCGCTGTCAATAAGCGGAAAAAACACCACAGTCGCGGACAGTCCGGTCGTCTTGCACAGCAGCCGCATTCGGGGCAGTCTATGCGACATATGAAGCTCATTAAACGGAATATATCCACCTTCATTATTCTCCTGACACTCTTCATCGCCATAGGCACACTCTCCTGGGAACTGCTTGAGCGCATCCTCGCAAGCGCCGGTCTTGCGATAGACTGGACCGTCGGCCCGGTAGGCCTCGATGTTCGAGTCCTCAAGCTGGAACTGATGGTCAACCCGGGCACGCTCATCGGGGCATTTTTCGGCTTCCGGGTATTCCACGCAGCATGAGCGTCTCGAAAAACGCGCGTTTTCTGCTCGCAAGCAGCTCACCACGACGACACGAGCTGCTTGCGACGCTCGGATTGACCTTCGACGTTGAACACTACGACACCGATGAATCGATACGCGAGGGCACTGCTCCGGAGGACGCCGTGAGGGACCTTGCCGAGCGGAAGTACCGTTCGGTCCCTGATCCGACACGATACGACTACGTCCTGACCGCAGACACGATAGTGGTAGCACCCGACGGACGAATCCTGGGTAAACCCGGCAGCGAGGCTGAAGCCCGCGAGTTCCTCCGGAGCCTTTCGGGAGCCCGTCACCGGGTCATGACCGGCGTCTGTCTCGCACAGCCCCGACTCGGGCATCAACGTGTGGAACACGACCAGACCGTCGTCATCGTGGAGCCCCTGCAGGAAACCGACATAGCCTGGTATCTCACGACCGGCGAATGGCAGGGGGTTGCCGGAGCCTACCGCATGCAGGGAGCCGGAGCGGCGCTGCTTCGTGGTGTGGAGGGAAGCCCGAGCAACGTTATAGGCTTGCCATTGAGGCTCGTTTATTCTATGTTATGTGCCTGTCGATTCCAGTTTGACAGAATCTAATCTTCCGGCCTGTAACGACTTACGTGCGTGAAACAGACCGAGAACAAGCGATGGATGCATGAGTCATCCCTGTGGAGCACCGATTCAGGACACCGTACCCGGTGTACGCTGCGTCGTTTCGTTCGGGCAGGTATGTGTTGATTCATGTGAGAGAGTGTTCCGAAGGAGGAAACATTGGCAGTAGTAACAATGAAGAACCTGCTCGAGTCAGGTGTTCACTTTGGTCATCAGACCAAACGATGGGATCCGCGTATGAAGCGCTTTATTTTTGCCGAGCGCAACGGGATTCATATCATCGATCTTCAGAAAACCATAGCCGCCATCAAGGAGGCCTATGAGGCAGTACGGCAATCCGTACTTGCGAACAAGTCGGTTCTGTTCGTCGGAACCAAAAAGCAGGCTCAGCTTGCCATTCAGCGCGAAGCTGAACAGTGCGGCATGTACTATGTAAATAACCGCTGGCTCGGCGGCATGCTCACGAACTTCACGACCATCAAGAAGTCGCTTCTCCGCCTCAAGAAAATCGACAAGATGGAAGTCGACGGCACCTTCGAGAGCCTTACGAAGAAAGAAGTTGCCAAGCTGAACAAAGAGCGGGCAAAGCTCGAAAAGAACCTCGGCGGAATCAAGGAAATGCGGGATCTGCCCGGCATCATGTTCGTCATTGATACCCGCAAGGAAGCAATCGCGATTGCCGAAGCCCAGCGCTGCGGTATACCCATTGTTGCGGTTGTCGACACGAACAGTAATCCTGACGGCATTGACTACCCCATTCCCGGGAACGACGACGCAATCAGAGCTATTACGCTGTTCACACAGATCATCAGCAAGGCAGTAATGGAAGCTGACAACGAAATCGGCCTTGAAGTCATCGAGAGCATGCAGGATGACGACGAAACCGCAACAGCCGACGACAGCACCATACACGAAGGACGGGAAGACGAAGAAGGCTATCGCCCGAGCCCCCGCGTAGAACGCGAAGAAAGCAGCCCTGTTGCCGAACACGTCGCCGAAGAGACCACCGAAGAGGCCAAGCCCGAAGCAGCGAAAGAAGAACCTGTGGCCTCGGATGAGGAAGAAAAACAGGAAGACGTCATTACCGACAGGGATTACTCGGAATACAATCCGAGCGAAGACGAGGAAAAGCGTGGTCTTCCGGAGCAGGAGTTCATCGAGGACCGTGTAGCAGACGAAGCCGGCATCGACGAAGAACGGCTGTACGGCGAAGACTGATACTCATTACACGGATTTTGGAGAAATATAGTGGCAATTAGCGCAGATTTAGTGAAAAAGCTCCGGGATAAGACCGGAGCAGGAATGATGGATTGCAAGAAAGCCCTCGTAGAGGCCGACGGCGATTTTCAGAAGGCGGAAAAGATCCTCAAGGAACTCGGACTTGCTGCCGCTGCGAAGCGCGAAGGTCGAGCGACCAACGAGGGTCGGATATTCACCTGTGTCGGTGATTCACGTGCGGCTATCATCGAAATGGCGTGCGAAACAGACTTCGTTGCCCGGAACGAGAGTTTCATCGCGCTCGGTAACAGCATCGCAGAAGACGTCGTTGCACGTGGTGTCGCGGAATCCGACGAAAAGATCGAAGACAAGGTGAAAGAAGCAATTTCCACAATCAAGGAAAACATGACGCTTCGCCGGATTTCCCTCGTTGAGGTCGCCGAAAATGAACTCGTCGCCGACTACATACACGGTGATGGTGGATCGATCGGTGTTCTCTTGAAATTGTCTCTCGACAGTGCGGCCATGAAGGAGCACGCATCGGTGAAGCAGTTTGCATTTGACTGCGCCCTGCACGTTGCAGCCTTCAACCCGACTTTCCTGTCGGTTGAGACCGTCGATGCCGCGTATCTCGAGGAGCAGGAAAGCATTTTCAAGAAGCAGGCAGAGAACCTCGACAAGCCGGAACACGTCATGCAGGGCATCATCAAGGGCAAAATGAAAAAGCATCTCGCCGAGGTCTGCCTCGTCGATCAGCCCTTCGTCAAGGATGACAAGAAGTCGGTCGCCGCGGTGGCCGATGCCATAGGCAAAGAAGCAGGCGGATCGGTACGCATAAGCGACTACCGCTACTTCCGCGTCGGACAGGAAACGGAGTAAATCATGGAACGAGTGGTCAAGGAAACCGAAAGCCGGATGAAAAAAACCATCGAAGCGGCAACTGAAGATCTCAACGAAATTCGGACCGGGCGTGCAAGCGCATCGCTGTTCGACAGGATCAAGGTGGAGTACTACGGGAATCCGACCCCGCTCAATCAGGTTGCCACCATCAGCGTGCCCGAGGCACGACTGGTGGTGATTCAGCCCTGGGACAAAGCCATCATAGGCGAGATTGAGAAGGCCATTCAGAAATCGGAACTGTCTCTGAATCCGAGTAATGACGGCAAAGTGATTCGCCTGAATATTCCTCCGTTGACCGAAGACCGCCGCAAGGAATACGTGAAACTGGCAAAGGAAAAAGCGGAACAGGGCCGCGTCGCGCTTCGCAACATACGCCGGGACGCGAACGACGAGCTGAAGAAAATGCAGAAAGACGGCGACATCTCTGAAGACGAGCAGAAACGCTACGAAGACGAGGTACAGAAACTCGCCGACACCTACGTGAAAACCATTAACGATGTTCTTGAGGCGAAGGAGCAGGAGATCCTCGAGATCTGAGGAATGGCGCATAACGAGATGGCACCCTCGGAAGCGGCTGCAGACGTACCGTCCCACGTCGGAATAATCATGGACGGAAACAGACGCTGGGCAAAGCGGCAGGGTCTTGCCGCCACCAAAGGCCATGAAGAAGGCCTGAATGCGGCAAAGGCGGCTGTTCGGGCCGCGGCGCAGACGGGAGTCCGATACCTGTCTCTGTACACCTTCTCTACCGAAAACTGGCAACGCGGGAAACGCGAGGTCAAATTTCTCCTGAACCTCGTCCGGCACCTTCGTGATGAGTATGACTTCTATCGCGAGTACGGGGTTCGTGTCGTACATTCCGGAGACATTGCGGGCCTTCCCGAGGAAGTACAGAACGATATCCGCCAGACCGTTGAAGATACGCGCGAGCATTCGCGCATCGTATGCAATCTCGCAATCAACTACGGTGGTCGCTACGAGATCCTGTCGGCTGTGCACCGCATGTACGCGGACGGGAGCTGGGACGGCAGCAGCCGGCCTGAAGCAGACCTTCTTGAAGCCCATTTTGACCAGCCGGAGCTACCACCGCTGGATATGGTGATCCGCACCGGTAACCGGTACAGGCTCAGTAATTTTTTTATCTGGCAGGCGGCCTACGCCGAGCTGGTATTCATGGATACCCTCTGGCCTGACTGGACGGAAGCACACTTTATGACCGCATTAAAAGAATATCAGAGACGGACACGTACGTTCGGAGGGGACTCCTGATGAACCGAAGACCCTTAAGCAACGTTGTCATACGCGTTCTGCTGTTTGTACTCGCGCTGCCTGCGATCGCGATATCCGTTCTGCTCGTACAGGAACCGTACTTTCCGCTCTTCAGTCTGCTCATTGCGCTGACGACCGTACTCGCGAGTTTCGAGTCCTCAGTTCTGTTTGGTGAGTCCTCGGCACGATATGCCGGAAGCAGACTTACGATTCCACTGGTGGGACTGACCCTTCCACTGACCGCATATCTACAGGTAAGTGGAGTCATCCGAGAACCGTACATCGGCCTGTTGGCAATCACCGTATTGAGCCTTCTTCTCTCCGCACAGGTGTTTCGGCGCAATAGTGAAAGCTTCGCGGGGATCATACCCAGCATAAAGATGCATACCATGGTCCTGGTCTACCCCGGTTTTTTTATCAGCTACATCGTCTTCATGTATGCACTCGACGGCGCAGCAACACTCATTCTCGTCTTTCTCGCTGCAGTATTCCTGAACGACTCTCTGGCCTACGTGTTCGGCAGACTCTTCGGACGTGGCAAAGGTGGTGTGGTACCAATCAGCCCGAACAAGAGTATTCCCGGCTTCGTAGGCGGCCTGGTAACTTCACCGGTGATACTGGCAGTGGCACAGAACCTGTATCCTGACCTCTTCCCCGGTTCGGTCTGGCGCTCGATTGTCCTCGGATTTGCCATCGGATTCGCTACCATTTTTGGTGATCTCATAGAGAGCGGCATGAAGCGCTCGGCCACCGTCAAGGATTCCGGAAGCATTATTCCGGGTCGCGGGGGTATACTTGACTCAATTGACTCGCCTATCTTCGCTGCTCCTGTGTACTTTTACCTGTATGCAGCACTGTTTCTCGTGTAAGAGGTACCTCCTATGTTTCTGATCATCCTTTTCGGTCTTCTCGGCCTCGGCCTTGTCGTCTTCGTACACGAAGCAGGGCACCTCATCGCGGCAAAAACCCTCGGCGTAGAGGTTGAAGCCTTTTCGCTCGGATGGGGACGGCCCCTGGCCTCGTTCTCGTGGCGGGGAACCGAGTACCGTCTGAGCATGTTTCCGCTCGGTGGCTACTGTAAAATGAAAGGCGAAGAGTCGTTTCAGAAAGCGGTACATGAGCGGGCGAGTGAGATCCCCCGGGACGCGGGGACCTTCTACGGAGCCTCAGTACCGAGGCGGATTGCGATTCTGTTCGCAGGTCCTCTGGCGAACGGGATATTTGCCGTCCTTGTTCTCTCGGCAATCTGGTTTACCGGATTCTCATTCGAGACATTCGAGAACAGGATCATCCTTGAAACAGATTTTCCTCAGGCAGGTTCGCAGACAGTATCCCGTGCTGATGAGGCCGGCATGCAGACGGGAGACCGCATTATCGTCATAAACGGCGACCCTACTCCCTATTTTCGCGACATACAGCAGATTGTAGCCGCATCGGCCGACCGTGAGCTCTCGCTTACGGTCATGAGGAACGGCGATGAACGAAACCTGACTGTTACCCCCGCGCTTGACAGGCAGACGGGAGGGGGACGCCTTGGTATATATCCGTGGATTGACCCGGTCATCGCTTCGGTGGATGGACCGGCCGCGGTTGCGGGTCTTCAGGCAGGAGACATAATCCGGGAAGCGTCGGGAGTTGAGATTCCACACAGCATAGCCTTCAGCAATCGCGTTCAGCAGGCAGGTTCGAATCTTCGGGTCGTCTACGAACGCGGTGGCGAACGCTTCGAGACAAACATCGCACCCGATACCGCGGACACCGGACGACGTACCGTTGGAGTCGTGTTCGCGAGTGTCAGCGCCCGGACCCCGGGGCTCGGACCGATAGCCGCGCTTCAGAAAGGAACCTCAGAGGCCGCCGGGGTGGTAGTCATGACCGTCCGTGGCCTGGGAACGCTCTTTCGTGGCGTCGACCTGACACAGGCAGTGGCAGGCCCGGCACGAATCGTGTTTTTTACCGGTGAAGTGGCAAGTCAGGGGTTTCAGGCGGGTTTCGGGGCCGGAATATCATCGTTCTTCAACTTTCTCAGCCTTCTGAGTGTCATTCTCGGTTTCATGAATCTGCTCCCGGTACCGGTATTTGACGGAGGTCAGATACTGATTAACGCCTACGAAGGAATACGCCGTAAACCCCTGTCGGCCGTTACGATCAGTAGATACCAGACCGTCGGTGCGATAATTGTCCTGATTCTTATCGTTTTTGCGGTCACCACTGATATACTATTCTTTACGGGCAACTGACCATACACCGAACGAGGTACGTGCAGAAATGAACATCAATCGCAGCAAAACAGTAGCAGCCTTCATCGGTATCTTCGTGCTGACGACGGCTGTCGTATCAGGCCAGCACCCGCAGCTCATTGTGAATACCAGTCATACCGGACAGGTCGATGCGCTTGTCTGGTCTGAGGCCCATAGTGTCATGGTCAGTGCCGGATCGGATGGCTCGATACGGCTCTGGGACGACCGCAGTCTTGAACCGCTTCGCAACCTTCAGGTTTCTCACTTCCCTGTCGAAGCCGTTTCTGTACACCCTGCGGCGACAGAAGTCGCGGTTCTGACACGAACGGGTACCGGATACCGGCTTGCGGTCTGGGACTGGACAGAACCTTCAGAGATCTTTGCCCGCGATCTGAGCAGTCGACCGCTTTCCTTCGGTTTCAGCCCGCAGGGGACCTGGCTGGTCTATACACGTACCGGTGTCCCGAGCGTTATAACCCTGAGCACCGATACCTGGGAAGAGGAACAGATCGTCGGTGTACAGACCGGTATCGCAGGATATTTCACCATAGGCGCGAGTGAAGCGAACATCATGACCTATGCACCGTCAAACGGACGCATTGTTTACACGTCGCTCTCTGATGGCCGGACACTGCAAAGCGCCACAACCGTAAGCGGTCTGCAGCGCCTTCGAATCCTGCAGAATCGCAGGTTCGCGATTGCACAGCGCGGGAGCCAGCTCATAGTTATAGATATCGTGAACGGTTCGATCGTCACGTCCCGGGACCACACGCAGATCCGCGACATTTCGGTCGATCCGCGGACAGGGTCCATTATCGTGCTTTCCGGTGCCATGGGTTCACGAATGATCAGCCGTTACCATTTCTCCGGAAACACCCTCGGCCTGAGCGCCGAAATCACCGGGGACCACATCCTTGACAGCACGGCGGTATTGTCGTTCAACCAGACCTTACATACCGGCGGACCGGGCGGACGACTCGCGATCGTAGACGACGACGCCCTCGAAGTGTTCGGTCGCAACATCCTTCGACCAATCCGATCAGTCCAGCTGGCGACAAATCGCATGCTCGTCTCGGCAGACAGCTTCGGTACAAGCGTCTATTCGGATTTTTTCCGGGGATCGCGCGTAATTCGGTCGAGCGAACGCGTATCGGAGCGCATGTCTTCTTCTGATAACAACGGGAATGGTGCACAGGGTCCGGAAATTACCGTTACCGAGCCCGATGGTACGGTCAGCCGCATTCCCGGTCTCTACGGCAGGCAGGGCGACCGGATCTTCGAGCGGTCGGTAAGCCTCCAGGAGTCCCGCCCGGAGCTTTCCTTACTGCGAACGAGTCGTTTCGACGACCCCGTGCTCCCGAGGGCCGTTTCGACAATCGGTGTCGCGCAAAACATAGATGTAACGGAGCTGCTCAATGATCCGTGGCCAGACGCACCTGACCAAAACGGAACCCTCGTTCCGCTCCTTGATGGTGACTTTCTCCTGTGGGGTTCATCAGCGGGACTTCTACAGCGCCTCACCGCCGACGGTATTATGGAGGACGTCCCGAACCCCCGCGAAAGCGAGAATCTCAGTGTCCGTCAGGTAAGCTCAACGGATCGCGGCCTGACCATCCTGTATTCGGATGGAACCATCGAGGAGCGCCACCCTGTTTCGCTTGCGCTCCTGCAGTCGCGGCGCGTTGCGAATGCGTGGACTGCGGCTTTCGCCCGTGAGGATCTGCTTGTTGTCGGCCGAAACACCGCCGGGGCCTCGACGAGTGCGCTTGTTCGAGTAGACCCACGAACGGGTGAAACCGTATCTCTGCAAACGCGCCTGTTTTTCGCCTTCCGCGTCGTCGCAGATCCACGCCGGGGGGCGGTGTATGTGCTTGGGCTCGAGCGTTCCAACGGGACGACGGTAACGAGCCTCGAGCGCCTCAGCGGCAGGAACCTGAATCGCTCGGAAACGATATTCCGCCTGCCTGTCGAGGACGTTGATGCGGATCTCGTTGTCGATCCGCTCACCGGTGCCGTGTACGTTGCGGCCGGCTACGACGGAATCGCAGTCTGGGATGGCGGAGATGTTCGCTTCCTGCCCCAGACCGCACACCTCCCCCGCCGCCTGACGCTGGGGCAACAGAAGATACTCAGTGTGAACGCAAACGGAACGGTCAGTATCTGGGACCAGGTGACCGAGCAGCTTCTTGCCGACGTGTATCTCTTCGAGGATACGCGCTGGCTGGCCCTCGGTTCCAACGGTGGGTTCTTTGCCGCGGACGGAGTCGCGGTTGAAGATCTGCTGCGCTTCGCAGATCCCGATACCCGGGTTGCAATAGCGGATGCGCGAATAGAGCTTCCCCTCACGGCTCCCCGTTACGGCAGCGGAATTCAGGCTGAGTTTGAGTCAGTCCTGCGCACACTCGGACCACGAAACTGATTCGACGGCCAGACCGTGCGCGGCGTCGAAACGGTCAGCGAGGCGGATTTTCGGTGACGCGCTGTATAGCTTCGGCCACCGCTGATTGTACTTCGCGATCGCGTACTTCGGTACTCGAAAGCGCGTAAAGTCGCCCGATCAGGTTTACCCGGTACAAAGGGCGGGCGTGATTCAGGGCGTACGCTGCCATGTCGAGGACACATTCCTGTGTCCGGGGCACGTCCGGCCCCGCTTCAGCCAGCTGCCTGTCGAGTTCCTCGAAAACCAGGCGTTCGGTGTCGTTCTTTAGGTCGGAAAAATCATAATAGTCGTCGATAGCCATACAAGCTTCTCCTGCCTTTAGTGTGCACTGTTTCCAGCGAGAGACTCAAACCGCGTATACTTTGGCACAAAAGCGATTTTTATGGTGCCGATGGGGCCGTTTCGCTGTTTGGCCACAATGAGTTCGGTTTCTATCACCGCATCGTTCTCGTCATCCGAACGGGCTCGGTGGAGAAACATGACCACGTCGGCATCCTGCTCGATCGAACCGCTCTCACGAATGTTTGCGAGAGTCGGCCGTTTGCCCTCCGAATCGCGGCTGACCTGACTCAGCGCGACGATCGGAATGTTGAGCTCTCGTGCGAGAGCTTTGAGGCTTCGGGAGATCTCAGCGATCTGCTCGTGTCGTGGCAGATCCCGATTTTCCGACGAAACAAGCGTGATGTAGTCAATGAAGATGATCTTCACGTCAGCCTGCTGCTTCATTCTTCGTGCCTGGGCGCGCAGATCGAGCAGCTTCATGTTTGGCGTATCGGTAATGAATAAGGGGGCGTCGTAGAGCATCCCCGCCGCGTCGACAAGGTGTGCGAAGTCGGCGGGCTTGAGCATTCCTGTCCGGAGGATGTGGCTTCCGATGCGCGCTTCACTCGAAACGAGTCGCTGCATAACCGCCATATCGCTCATCTCAAGCGTAAAAAACCCGACTGGTATCTTGTCCTTGACCGCTATATTTGCAGCGACACTCAGCGCAAACGCTGTCTTACCCATGGACGGCCGGGCACCGACGACGATGAACTCGCTGTTCTGGAAACCGCTGGTCATCTTGTCGAGATCAGGGAATCCGCTCGGTATTCCCGTGTAACTGTCCTTCGAGTAATACAGACGTTCTATCGCGTCGATGGTGCGATTGACGATTTCGCGCGCAGGTTTGAAGCCTTCGGTCTGGTTCTCGTCGGTGATCTCGAAGATTTCCCGTTCCGCTTCCTCAATAATGTAGCGGGTTTCCTGCCGCTCGTCGTACGCGTTGCTGTTGAGGCCTTCGGAGACACGCAGCAGACGTCGTCGAACACTCGTGTCGCGAACGATACGGGCGTAATACTCAACGTTGGCGGCGGTCGGGACGGCAGATGTGAGACTCGCGATATACGCGGCTCCGCCAATGGCGTCAAGATTCCCCTGACTGCGAAGCTCCTCGGTCACGGTAATGAGGTCCGGCTCTTCAGAGCGATCGCTTAAGGCCACGATTGCATCGAAGACCTTTCCGTTCGCGGTGCGGTAGAAGTCCCTCGACCGGATGTGGGGAAGGACGCGGTTCAGCGCGTCCTTGTCGAGCATAAGCGCACCTAACGTGGCAATCTCCGCCTCAATATTATGAGGCGGTACTCGTCCCTTATCGCCGGCCATACAGCTGTCCTACACGAATCAGTCTGTGCCGGATTCGGTTTCGTCAGTCTCAGCGCTCTCAGCTTCGGGTGTCTGCACTTCGTCAGCGTCCGATGACGCCTCGGGAGCTGTCTCGACGGCCGCTTCGGGTGCAGGAGGGGTCGGAGTCGGCTTCTGCTTCGTCTCTTCGCTCGCTTTACCGGCGGCGATGACCTGTACAGTCAGTTGTGCTTCTTCCTCACCGTAGAGCTTCACACGAACCTTGTACGTGCCAAGCGTTTTGATCGTCTTCTCGGGAACGTCGATGTTCCGCTTCTCGACGGACATACCGGCTTTATCGAGCTGCTCGACGATCGTAGCGGGGGTTACGGATCCGAACAGTCGTCCGTTTTCACCGGCAGGCATAGCGATCACCAGCGGTTCCGCCTCGATTTTCTCGCGCTGCGACCGCGCCGCGTCAGCTTTCTGCTGCCGTCGTTTCTCAATGTCCGATCTGCGACTCTCAAGAAGCGCCCGATTCTGTGTATTATCGAGTAGAACCATGCCTCGCGGAAGAAGATAGTTTCGGGCGTAGCCCGGTTTCACTTCGCATACATCGCCCTCTTCCCCGAGATTCGCAATATCAACATTCAGTATAACTTTCATATGACCACACTCCTTATGACGACGGCCTGCGTCGCCTTTGCTTCCAATGCTCTACTAATCCAAGAGCGGGCAGCCCTACGAGCACAAACCCGCTTAGAAATGGTACGAAAAGAACCAGCATGAGCACCAGAGGCAGCATGGCCCTGGCAACCGGTTTCTTTCCGCCCTTTCCAACAACGTGCTGCAACAGGGAGAATCCCTGAACTGCAAACACTGCGACTGCTATACCCAGCGCGTTCCAGCCAATGACTCCGAACAGCACCGCTGTGAAGGTCGCATCGATCACTGCAAACAGCAGCGCAGTCGCGGCGACAAAGGGCAGCCAATGCGGCGTCCAGTATCGATCAAGAGAGACTGCACGAGGTCCGACGGCAAAGCGACGTCCGACCATCCAGTTCAGGCCAAGCATGACCGTCAGTCCGGCCGCAAACACTCTCAACCAGACTGCGCGGAAGAACTGCTCCGCGCCACCGGGAATCATCTGTTCGACCGATGCGTCCCCGGTCATGGCCCCTAAGGCCTGCTCTACCACCGCAACCTGCTGTTCCACAATCAGCGAAAACAGATCGCTGCGGGTGAACGCCAGAACGGACGGTAAGGCCGCAACACCGACTATCGCACCGGCGCCGAACAGCATCGCCGTACGACGACCGCGGCTTCCAAAGTTCAGCACAAGCAGTCCAGCCATAAGGCCGGCAGGTGTAAGTGCCTCCAGAAAAGCCACCATCCTGAGATCAGCAGGAACCTCGGACGCCCGGTGCACCACAATCCCGAAAATAATCAGGAGAGCTGCGCCACAGCCGATAAGGAAGTGTCGAGTATCCGTCTTTCCGTACAGAAACTGCAAGGGAGCCGGAAATAGAAGATAAAAGCTTCTGCTGTAGTACACCAGCCCTGAAAGGACTGCAAGACTGAGTATTGCAGTCCAGTCAAAGCGGCGCTGTACGGTATTCTGCATTCTCGACCACGCGAGTCGAGCACTCAGCTCAACGGTAGAAGCGCTATTGCCCTCGCCTTCTTGATCTCACGTACAAGGCGGCGCTGGTTTTTTGCACTGGTTCCGGTAATGCGTCGGGGAAGGATTTTCCCGCTGTCGGTAATGAACCGACGAAGAATTTCCGGTTTTTTATAGTCAACGACCAGCTTCTGGGCCTTGATTTTATCAATTTTCTTACGGAAAAAAGGTCTTCCACCGCGACCGCCGCCGGCGCCGCCGCCCGGTGGTCCACTGCGGAATCCACCGCGACCTCTTCCCCCGTCCCGACCGTCGGAATCACGGTCTCTATCACCACTCATACTTCTTTCATCAGCCATCTATTTGCATCTCCATATCTAAAAGCCGTTAAAACGGCACGTCGTCTTCAAAATCGTCAACCGGCGCACCCGAGAAAGGCTCGCTGGCCTGGCTTCCCGCGCCCGGCGACTCAGTATGGGAGTCTCGGGAATATCCCTTCGACCCGCCTGACTCACCACCATCGCGCCCACCAAGGAGCTGAAGATTGGTGGCAAAGATCTCTACTTTGCTCCGTTTCTGTCCGTCCTGTTCCCAGCGATTCTGGCGCAGTTCGCCTTCGATACCAACCTGCTTACCCTTGGTGAGGTATCGTTGAACAGCCTCTCCCTGGCGACCCATGAGCACGATGTCGAAAAAATTCGCTTCGTCGACCCAGTCATCACCCTGTTTGCGGCGACGATTGATCGCTACAGCGAAGGTCGTAATTGCGAGCCCGCCGCTGGTGTACTTCAGCTCGGCGTCGCGGACGAGGCGGCCAACGAGTACGACACGGTTAATATCGGCCATAACAGGTTACTCCTCCTGGCGGACGACCATGGACCGCAGAAGCTCCGGCTTGTGACGCAGCGCTTCCTCGATTTCCAGGACCTTCTCCGGGAGCATCTCAGTAACGTACAGATAGTAATGACCCTGAGTTTTGTCTTTGATCTGATACGCAAGCGTCCGTGCTCCCATATCCTCTTCCTTGTCGATTTTTACGTCGAGTTTGGTAATTTCGGAACGGATATCGTCACGACCGCGATTAAAAATTTCGTCTTCCGGGCGGAAGACGCACACAACCTCATACTTTCTCATAGTTCCTCCTTGTGGACCGTATGACCCTCGGCTCTTTCTTCCCGAGAGTAAAGAGGTTCGATATCATTACCATGCAGGGAAATACGCTGTCAAGGACATGGATAGTTCGCCGATGTATAAGAACAAGAACTCTGTAAGGTGAGTACATGGCAGCGCGAATCAACTACGAAGATAATGTATTTTTTGTGTCGGCTCTTATCAAGGCGCTCTCGACCGGCGTCGTACTGGATATTGATCACGATTACTTCGGTGAAAAAATTCTGGGTGACGTTACCTTTATTCATGAGACACTCCGCTCTCTCGATAAAAGCCTGCGCGAAAACGTCTATCTGATCCGTAGAACGGAGTACATGAGAAGTCTATTACGTACCGTACAGAACTATGTCGAGTTCCTGGACTCGCTGAAAACGTCAGACTCCGCATTCGCTAAGGATCTCTCTGCACACGCACCGCGTTTTGAGCGCTACCGCGAAGAACAACGGTCTGTCGCGGCTGAACTACAGCGGGCCCTGCAGGGTGCTGCCGCACCGTCCAGTGAGACCGAAGAGATCATCAGTACCGATGAATACCGCTTTCTGTTCGAGGACCAGGCAGCAGAGTAAGTCAACACGTCCCTGCATTTGGACACAAACGCGCGACATCAGTACAATTGCCGCCGGGAGTACCAGATCGCAATGAAGAAAATCCGAAAAACGAAGATTATCGGCACCCTTGGTCCAGCCGTTGATGACGATGCAAAAATACGCGGCCTGATCACGTCCGGGCTAAACATCTGCCGGTTGAACTTTTCGCACGGCTCACACGATGAGCATCTCACACGTATACAGAGGGCGCGTAAAGCGTCTGCAGAGCTGGAAATTCCCGTCGCATTCATGCTCGACACAAAGGGACCCGAAATCAGGACTGGTGCAGTCAAGGATGACGGAACCCTCGAACTTCATCACGGAAACCGGATTGTTCTGACAACCGAAACGGTCGCGGGAACCGAAGAACGTCTATCCATCTCCTATGCCGAACTTCCCGACGATGTTGTACCGGGCATGCACATCTTCGTTGCCGACGGTCTCATCGACCTTGAAGTCGAGGAAGTCAGGGGTACCGAAATAGTCTGCATGGTTCGAAACGGCGGACTTATCGGATCGCGAAAGAATGTCAACGTTCCCGGCGTTCGCACGAGACTGCCTGCAATGACGAAGAAGGATATCGACGATATTCTGTTCGGCTTACACGAAAAAGTAGACTTTATTGCAGCCAGTTTTATTCGAAAGGCGGAAAACGTGCAGGAGATCAAGAACCTTCTGCACGATCACAAGTCGGAGATCCGGGTCATCGCAAAAATCGAAGATGAAGAAGGCCTGGAGAACATCGAGGACATCATCCGTGTATCGGACGGCATAATGATTGCCCGAGGTGACCTCGGCGTACAACTTTCCACCGAGCTCATTCCCATGGCGCAGAAACGGATCATCCACCTCTGCAACACAATGAACAAGCCGGTTATCGTTGCGACACAGATGCTTGACTCTATGATCCACAACCCGAAACCGACGCGGGCAGAAACGACGGACGTCGCCAACGCGATTTTTGACGGGGCCGACTGCGTCATGCTCTCGGGAGAAACCGCCGGCGGCCGTTATCCGGTAGAAAGCGTGGCCATGCTCGACAAGATTGCGCGCGCGGTCGAAGAATCCGAAGAATACCGTAAAGAATGCCAGGCGCATTTTTATGCCCGTAGAAATGATACCAGTGATATGGGACATGCGATCGCACGGGCCGCGTACGTGGTTGCAGATGAGGTAGGCGCATCAGCGATTATCGCGCCGAGCCTTCGAGGTAACAGTCCCCGCGTCCTGAGTCAGTTCCGACCGCAGCAGGACATCATCGCGGTTACCGTCAGCGATCGCGTGCAGCGACAGCTTCTGATCCACTGGGGTGTAACACCAATCAAGACCGAGTTCGCAAACGACAGCGATGCGATGATACAGAACGCCATACGCGTCAGTCTTGCATCAGGCTACGTCGGTCGACTCGACCGGGTTGTGACTGCAGCCGGCATACCGGTTAACAGCCCGATCATGATGAACACGGTCAAGGTTCATTTTCTCGGCAACATCCTGAATAGAGGCCAGTTCGGGTGCGGAAAACTCGGCTCCGGCCGCATTGTTAAATGCGAGGATGCACATTCGGCGCGCAGGAGGCTTCGACTCGACGGTGGAGAAATCATGCTCACCCGCGGTTTCACGAAAGAGCACCTCCCCCTTCTTGAAGGGCTCGCCGGTGTCATCGTGGAAAACGAAACACCCTTGAGTCCAGAGGATATACAGAGCGCCAATCCGGACATCGCATTCATCGGAGAAGTCCCGGACGCGTATACGACCTTCGAAGAGAACTTCTACGTCAGTCTTGACGGAGAAGAACTGCTGATATACGAAGGCATAATAACCGGGGAGTAAGCGCGTTCCTACGGTTTCGTAGTACTATTATCCGTATATTTCGTTCTTGTAGGCCTTGTCGTTTTTACAACAAAATTGTAGTATTTGGGATCATCTGCGTACCAGCACAGGAGCCCTTCCATGGTAGACAACGCACACCCGGAATTTGCGTCCGCATCCACCAGGGACAGAGTTGAAGAGCTCCGCCTTCTGTTCAGTATAAGCCAGATTCTCGACCAGAGCCTCGATATAAAACAGACGCTGCAGCCGGTCCTCGATGCGGTAGTCGACGGACTCGGAATGAGCCGTGGCGCGATCACTCTCCTGAACCGGCAGAGCGGTGAGATTATCACCGAAGCAGCCTTTGGCCTGACTGAGTCGCAGCGACAGCGCGGCAGGTACATGGTCGGCGAAGGTATAACCGGAAAGGTCGTGCAGACCGGGAAACCCATGGTTATACCGGATATCGGTCAGGAATCCTCATTTCTCGACCGCACCGGCGCTCGACAGGCAATAGAGAAGGCCGCGACGAGTTTTATCTGTGTTCCGGTCAAGATCGGAAACGAAACGATCGGCACCTTCAGCGTCGACAGACCCGCCGCACAGCAGGATCTGCTCGAAGAAGATGTACGCCTGCTCTCCATTGTATCGTCGCTCATCGCCCAGGCTGTAAAGCTTCGGCAGACGGTCATGGAAGAGAAGCGGTTTCTCGAGGAAGAGAACACGCGCCTGCAGGAAGAGCTTCGCGAGCGTTTCAGGCCTTCAAACATCATAGGCTCGAGTAACGCCATGCAGGCGGTGTTCGACATGATCGCACAGGTCTCAAAGAGCGAAGCGACCGTACTGATTCGGGGAGAGAGCGGGACTGGAAAGGAACTCGTCGCACAGGCGATACATTTCAACAGCCACCGGAGCAAGAAACCGTTCATCAAGGTTAACTGCGCGGCGCTTCCCGAAACTGTCATAGAAAGCGAGTTGTTTGGACACGAAAAAGGCGCCTTTACCGGGGCAATCGCAACACGAAAGGGCCGCTTCGAGCTCGCCAATGGAGGCACGATCTTTCTCGACGAGATCGGTGACCTGTCGGCAACGACGCAGGTAAAACTGTTGCGTGTGCTGCAGGAAAAGGAGTTTGAGCGAGTCGGCGGAAATGAGACGATACGAACGAATGTCCGCGTAATAACGGCAACAAACAAAAACCTCGAAGAGGATATCGGCACGGGCGACTTTCGCGAAGACCTCTACTATCGCCTGAACGTCTTTCCGATTCATATTCCACCGCTGCGGGAACGCAAAAGCGACATACTCCTGCTCGCAGATCACTTTATCGAAAAGTATTCGCAACAGAATCACACGAGCATACGACGCATTTCGACACCTGCGATCGACCTGCTCATGAACTATCACTGGCCAGGGAACGTCCGCGAACTGGAAAACTGTGTCGAACGCGCCGTACTGCTCAGCGTCGACGAGGTGATTCACAGCCACCACCTGCCACCGTCGCTCCAGAGCGCCGAGAGCACCGATACACGCCTGCACAGCTCGCTACAGGAAGCACTGGACAATCTCGAGCGGGAGCTCCTTCTTGACGCGCTGAAGAGCACCAAGGGCAACATGGCCAGAGCCGCGAGGCTGCTCGGTGTAACCGAACGCATCATGGGTCTTCGCGTGCAGAAGCACGACATCGACCCTCGACACTACCGCTCGTAGGCAGCGCACACGCGCGCTGCCTACCCCCTCGTAGCGCGAACCCCTTTCAACCGAACGAAACAACACGGAATCGTATACATACTGCCAGTAACCTACAATTATGTATTTTTTAAGGACGTTTTCTACATTTTTGTAGTATTTTTCCTTTATATACAGGGTTTATGCAATCAGCTTCCGTGACGTCAACGAGAAACGTGATGTTTACGGTAACTCGATACCTCTTTATCTCAGAATGAATTAACCCCTTTTTACCACCATAGTTGCGAACAGGTTTATCCGGTTCTCACAATCTTGGCACGATTCATGCTGTATAAATATAGAAAAACTTTTGTTACCACTGCACAAGTGGAGGAGGATTCGCGTAATGCACAAACGCGCAGTTGTACTGTTGGTGCTACTGGGTCTCCTGGTCGGCGGCGGAGCCGCTTTTGGCCAGTTTGGTGATCCGGTAGAAGTGAGCGTCGAGAACATGACCATGTTCCGCGACTCGTTTGACATGATCTGGCTCGCTCTTGGTGCGGCCCTGGTTTTCTTCATGCAGGCAGGATTTGCCATGGTGGAGACAGGCCTTACCCGAGCGAAGAACGCCGGTAACATCATCATGAAAAACCTGATGGATGCCGCAGCAGGCCTGATCGTCTACTTCGCGATCGGCTGGGGCATCATGTACGGAACATCCGTGGGCGGTTTGTTCGGCGCCGACGGATTCTTCCTTGCATATCCCGACGGAACGGTCATGCATGAAGTCTACATTGACTGGATGTTCCAGGCAGTGTTTGCGGCTACCGCGGCGACGATCGTCAGTGGAGCCATGGCAGAACGGACACAGTTCAGGGGCTACCTGATCTACTCGATCGTTCTGACCGCCCTTATCTACCCTGTTGTCGGTCACTGGACCTGGGGTGGCGGTTTCCTTGATGAACTCGGCTTCGCAGACTTTGCCGGTTCAACAATCGTCCATTCCGTCGGTGGCTGGGCAGCGCTTGCCGGTGCTATCGTTCTCGGTGCCCGAAAGGGTAAGTACGTCAAGAAAGACGGCAAGACAACGGTTAAGGCCATTCCCGGTCACAACATACCGCTGGCCGCGCTCGGTGTATTCATCCTGTGGTTCGGATGGTTCGGTTTTAACGGCGGCAGCACACTCAGCGGTGTTGACTTCGATATCGCCGTCGTCTTTGTGACCACAGCGCTCTCGGCAGCAGGTGGCGCAGTCGGAGCAATGTTCCTGAGCTGGATCTGGTTCGGAAAGCCCGACGTCTCGATGACCCTCAACGGTGTTCTCGCGGGTCTTGTCGGTATTACCGCCGGACCTGATGTGATCAGCCCGGGCTGGGCAATCATCGTAGGTATCATCGCAGGTCTTATCGTCGTCGCATCGGTCGAGTTCCTCGACAAGAAGCTTCACATAGACGATCCTGTCGGTGCAGTCAGCGTGCACGGTGTGTGCGGTGTCTGGGGTACCTTAGCGGTAGGAATCTTCGGCGGTGGCGACATCATCGTTCAGATAATTGGTATTGTGGCAGTATTCGCATGGACCATGGTCACTGCGCTGATACTGTTCAGCATTCTGAAGGCAGCCAAGGTGCTCCGAGTCAGCGAGGAAGAAGAACTCACTGGTCTGGACATCTCCGAACATGGCATGGAGTCCTACAGTGGATTCCAGATCTTCAGCAACATGTAATTGTGGGGGCATGAAGATATGAAACTTATCATTGCATACATTCAGCCGTACAAGCTTACGGCTGTGAAAGAGGAACTCTTCAAGGCGGAAGTCTTCAAGATGTCGGTGACCAACTCTGTCGGCTGTGGCCAGCAGAAAGGCTACACGGAGAGCTACCGCGGTGTCGTCACGGAAGTTAACCTTCTGAAGAAGACACGGCTGGAGATCGCGGTAAACGACGAGTTCGTGCAGACGGCCGTCGATGCGATCATCCGTGGCGCACGATCCGGAGAGATCGGAGACGGCAAGATCTTTGTTCTTCCCATCGAAGAGGCAATCCGCATCCGCAGCGGAGAAAAAGGTAAAGACGCAGTCGGCTGACCACCGACGTTGCAGCTGCGAGAGAATCGCAGCTGCCGTACAAGCACACGCCGGCTGTCGTTTTTTCGACAGCCGGTTTTTTATTGCTCGCCTGCCTTGTTTATGTTCAGGCGGTGCTCGATTTCCGGAAAGGCGTAGGTTACGACCCCGTCGTCGGCGACGTCGATTCTGACACGGTTACTGTCCACAAGAGCGTCGAGGAAGGTCTGAGCCTCTTCGGAACCGATTCCAAGCTCCACGACAACATCGCTGACGGTAATGACGCCGTTCATCCGGTAAGCCAGTCGAAAGATCCTCGCTTCGATGCCCCTCACCTGCCGCTGCAGTGCGGAGTCGGCGTACAGATCGTCGCCGAAGAGTGCGCTGCGCCGATGTGCCCCGAGGGTCCGACTGCCGGAACGCAAGGCGAGCAGCGCGAGAAAGAAGGGAAGCAGAAAAATGATGGGGTAGCCGAAGAAGAAAAACATGAAGGAACAGCCTCCTCGACCATAAGTATACTACGGTGACGTCGCTTCGGAAAACGCGATGCGGAACCCCGCGTAATGAGCACAATATTCACCGAAGCACTCCGTATAGATCCGATAGCGGTCCGTGTTCGGTTCAAAGCGCTCTTCGATGCGGACGATTCTATCTGCAGCATCGTCCAGACGATCGTACACGCCAAGCCCCACGAATCCGGCTATCGCATTCCCGACAAGTTCGGCGTCACGAACCACGGGAACCTCTATGGGAACACCGGTGATGTCTGATTTCATCTGATTCCAGAGCGAGTTCCTGCTTTGACCACCACAGGCCCGCAGGGACGAAACGGTGAAACCCGCCTCACCGAGCATTTCTACCGACTCGCGCACGGCGTAGCCTATGCTCTCAACAACTGCCCGCCCCATGTCCGCCTCATCGTGTTCAGCACCAAGACCGATGAACATACCCGACGCAAACTCCCAGTTCGCTCCCTGATGCAGCGACGGGAAAAACCAGGGGGTACTCCCAGGCTTGCGGTCGAGTATGTCTTTGACCATGGTCTCATAGGGAACCTTCTTTTGCCCGCTGATGCTTCTGAACCACTCGAACAGTCGTCCCGTGCTTGAGAGGACACCGGCCACGTTATAGGTATCGGGCATCAGGTGCGGCAGGGACCGCAGGCGTGTATCTTCAGCGGGTCGGGCTGCACAGTGGTTGATCCCCTCGCTCGTTCCCGCGCGATCGCAGGTACGCCCCGGTCTCAGCGTTCCCGTGCCGACGAGGCTCATGAGAAAGTCGTACCCCCCGGCGATGAGGGGCACGCCGTCCTCAAGACCCCATGCCATCCCACGTCCGTCGGCGACCGCGGGAGTTACATCGCCTGTGAGAACGTACGGGGGCAGTTTGTGTGCCTCCACACCGTAGAGATCCGCCTGCTCACCGTCCCAGATAAACGGCGTAAATCGTTCGTTCGGTCGTACCGTGACCGCCTCGCCGCTGAGCGCATGCATAAAAAACTCAGGGCAACTGAGAAACCATCGCGTCTTCTCCGCAGCCTCCGGCTTCTGCCTGTACAGCCACGCGATTCGCTGCAGGAAAAAGCTCCTCGCTCCGGTAATGCGCTCAACGCTCTGGTCGTCGTGCCACATCAGCGGTTCGTAGGTCGGAACACCATCAGCGTCGACCGGGACGACGGTCGGACCATTGCCGCTGAACACGACCGCATCCGGCTTCGACCCGTCGAGTGCTTCATGACACGCTGCCGCAGCACTGCGCAGCCACGAGGCTCCTCCGGACTGCGCCGACGGAGTGCTGCCGCGGACGATACGCCCGACGGTTCCGTCGTCTGACACGAGGGCGGTTTTTATAGAGCTTGTACCCACGTCAACGGCGAGAATCGTCATAGCGCGCTTACCCGCACCTCATCACCCGCAAGAGCCGAGAGTGCGGCGTTCGCCTGATGCTGTCTTCCCCGCTCGAGCTCGAGCAAGCGGCCCAGAGCGTCACGCCCGCTGTCAAACCCGGGAGCCCCGGGCATACCAATACCTGTGCGACGCTCAAGCGCGGTCTCAAAGCGGTACGCACCGAGATCATCCAGATGAGTTCCTACGTAACGGTAGGCATCGCGGAAACTTTCGCCTCCCTGTACACGATCGAGTGCTACATCGGTGGCGTATACCTCCGGTACGAGTGCGTCTTTCAGCTTTTCCGGATGCACCTCAAGAGCAGCTACGGTTCTGCCCGCCACCCGCACCGCGAGCGCAGTCAGGGCGAGGCCGCGAAGAAACGGCTCCTTCGTATCCTGGAAGTCCCTGTTGTAACCGCTTGGGAGAGACCGGACGATGTTGCGCACCGTCGACGCATAACCGCCGACGACACCGCTGCGGGAGCGCAGAAGCTCCAGTCCGTCCGGATTACGCTTCTGCGGCATGATACTCGACCCGGAGCACAAGGCTTCCGGAAGCGAGACGTACCCGAGCTCCGGAAGCGAAAACAGAATGAGATCGGTCGCCATCTTCGAAAGCGTGAGCATGATCGACTCAAGCGCGGTCAGCACCGAAAGCTCGAGTCGTCCGCGCGTATTGTTCACCGCGAGAACGTTGTTCTGAAGCCGCTCAAATCCCAGCAGGTCAGAGGTGTATGCGCGGTCAAGCGGTAGCGGCACACCATAGCTGGCCGCAGACCCGAGCGCTCCCCGGTCGCAGAGCCTCCGCGCCGTGGAAAGCAGTTCGAGGTCATCGGTCAGTGCTTCAGCAATCGACGCTGCCCAGAGCCCGAAGGTCGTAGGCATAGCGATCTGAAGATGCGTACGACCCGGCATCGCGGTCTGCGCGTGCGTTTCCGCCAGCGTAAAAAGCGCATCGCAGGTTTCGGCCGTGGCGTCTATAACCTGCCATATCGCCGAGCGCCCGTAGATGCGCAGAGCCGTTATGATCTGATCGTTTCGCGAGCGCCCGGTGTGTATTCGCTTACCGAGATCTCCGAGCCGCTCGGTCAGCTCCGCTTCGATAGCGGTATGCGCGTCTTCATCCTGTGGCCTGATCTCAAACTCACCCGCTTCGCCTTTGCGCGCAATGATCAGCAGCTCGTCGACGAGCGCATCCGCGTCTTCCGATGTAATGATGCCCGCGCGGGCGAGCCCGCGTGCGTGCGCCATACTGCCAAGACAGTCAGCTACGACGAGCGACCGATCGAGCTCATAGTCATTCCCGACGGTAAACGCCTCGATCAGACTGTCGAGCGCGTATCCTTTGTCCCATAATTTTGCCATAGTTAATCCCTGCCAAAGCTACAGAGGCAAAGATTCCCTGTCAACGCTGGAAAACCTTACCTCAGGTACTGAACATACTACGCGTTTCAGGGTATCTTCAGAAACAGTATGCGAACATCAAAGTTAATGCAGGGTCTGAGTCTTCTGTTCGTCGGCCTGACGATATTTCTGTCTGCCTGCGGGCCGGCACCCTTACAGGACGGCACCTACGTTATATACGGTCCGCAGCCCGATGGTGAAGGCTGGCACCCGGTTCTCCTGACAACGGTGGCCGACGATACCTTGACGGAAGTCCGATTCGATTACGTGAACCGGCACAGCGAACTGCGCAGTGAACTTGCCGTCTGGGATCGCCGCTACAGCTCGTCGTACTCAACGAGTGCGGCAGCCGCGTATGAAAGCTTCGCAGAAGCGTTTCGGGAAAACAGGGGTTTCACTCCTTCAGAACACACCTTTAACTCAATCGTACTCGCTGACATGGAGGCGCTTTCGACCGCAGTCCTCGAGGCATCGCGCGCCGGTGAGCCGGGTATGTACCGTCTGGGAGCAGAAGGCCGCGAGGCAATCGATGAAGGATCGCTGAGCGCCGCCGAGCAGCCCATCCTTGCAGCGGTCGAGCACTTCATGAGCCCGGACTCGCTGGTGCGGCTCGCGCGAAGCATACGCAGCGGATCAAATACACAGCCGGAAGCAGGTGCGATCGCCGCGGTGTCGCAGCATGAAATGGCGACGGAAACCGGCATACGTGTCCTCGAGCGAGGGGGCACGGCCGCCGACGCGGTCTTTGCCATGTCGGCCGTGCTGAGTGTCGTCGAACCCATGCTCTCGAGTGTATTCGGCGGCGGTACCTGGATGCTGTACTACGATGCGGCAAGCGATCGCACCGTGTCCTACGGAGGGGTCGGTCCGACACCCATGGCCGCGACGATAGAACGGTTTCAGGACCGGGCTTATTTTTCCCGCCCCGGCATACACCGATCCATAGTGCCGGGAGCGTGGGCGGGCTGGATGGCACTGCTTCGGGACTACGGGGCACGACCGCTCGCCGAGCTGACCGCGGATGCCGAGCGCATTGCCCGCGACGGACACCCCTTGAGCAGCATTTCCCGCCTCTATCTCGGTTCCCGGGAAGCGCAGATCAGACAATGGCCCGACACCGCTGCGATTTACATCCGCAATAACAACCTTCTTTCGGCAGGTGCTACCGTTCGCCACGAAAATATGGCGAACACCTTCGCCGAGGTAACCCGGGCCTACGAGAACGCTCGCGGTCGCGGAGAGATCGAAGCGCTGAACGCCGCCGAGGATCATTTCTACCGGGGGCCGATCGCGGAACGCATCGCAGCATATTCACGCGCCAACCAGGGTCTTCTGACCTACAGCGATTTTGCAAACATGGAGCGGGTCGAGGCGAAAGAACCCATTTCGATTGATTACCGCGGATACCAGGTCATACAGAACCCGCCGAACAGTCAGGGCATTGCAATGCTGCAGGCCCTCGGGATGATGCGCAACTTCGACTTCACCGGGCTTCAGGTGCATTCGGCCGAGACCGTTCACCGACAGGCAGAGGCCCTGAAACTCGCGTTTGCCGACCGCGAACGCTTTATCGGTGATCCAAGATTCGTCGACATCGACGTGGATTATCTGATTTCTGATGACTACCTGTCCCGGCAGGCGGCGCTTATCTCGCCGAACCGGGTACGAACCTGGCCTATGAACGACCTGCTCTCGGGCCCGACCCCCGGACACACGACGACGCTGCACGCGATTGACCGCTACGGTAACGCCGCGTCAGTCACCACAAGCATAGGAATCATCTTCATGGTCGCCGGCGATACCGGCATACACATGAATGAGCGCATGACCTTCATGAGCAATGACCCCGACAGCCCCAACGCCATCGCACCCGGCAAACGCGTCAGACACACCTCCATGCCCTATATGGTCATGAGGGATGGCCGACCCTACGTTCTCGGCGGCGTGACCGGGGCAGACTTCCAGCCGCAGGGTCAGCTGCAGCAGGTCATGGCTATTCTCGATTTTGGAATGACTGCACAGCAGGCCGTAGACATGCCACGTTTTGACGTGCGGAGTTTTCCGACCACGTTCTTTCCCTATAACGTGCAGAACCGGCTTCTGTTCGAGTCAGGGTTTCCCCAGGGAACACAGAACGCGCTCGCGAACCGGGGACACAACACCGGAATCGGCACCTACTGGGGACACGCAACCGCAATCGTGATCGATGATCACGCAGCCGGTTCGATACAGACCGGCGCAGAACCGCGACAGGTTCCGGCCTTGGGCCTCGTCGGACGATAGCCGCGGCCGGGTTCGGCGGCCGGCGCGGCAAACGCCGCCCCGCCGCCCGCGGGAACGCTTACTCGCCCCGTTCGACCCGCGGGGGCGCTTATTCGCTCCCGTAGGGAAACGCCTCCCGTGAGGCAACCTCTTCTATGGGTTTTCGATCGCGCTCGCTGTGTTCGCTTTCAAGATGCTTGTCGCTGAGATGCGATTCATCCCCCGGATAGCCGACCGCGATCAAAGCGTAGATTATGACGTCCTCGGGAAGTGCAAGCTCTTTCTTCAAGGGTCCCGGCTTGAATCCCGCCATAGGGTGTGCGATCAGACCCTCGTGGGTTGCCTGTAACAGCAGGTGCGCGACCGCCATTCCCGTATCAAAGGGCGCGTAGTCCCGGCCTTCGTCGAGGCGGGCATCATCCGAAATCCTCGTTGCAACGGCCATGAGCACCGGTGCCTTCTGTGCCCAGTAGTTTCCTCCGAGCAGGTGATCCCTGAGCGTCTGCCTGACCGGGTCCGCGTCGCCGACCAGAAACCGCCAGGGCTGCTTGTTCGAACAGCTTGCGGCCATATGCGCCGCATTCAGAAGCCGGTCCACGACCTCGCGGGGCACCTCTTTTGTCTCATCGAGCGCTCTTCGTGCGCGGCGCTCCTGTATCTCAGTCATGATGTTTGCCATACTGTCTCCTTCAGTTCTTTGCAAATGTCAGTCCACTTTCCGAGGCGCCAATGTGTATCGCGTCTCCTTCGACGAAATCCCCTGCGAGAAGCTTCTTCGCAAGCGGATTCTGCAGATACGAGGTAATAGCCCGCTTCA
>RECN01000004.1 GCA_007694005.1 Spirochaetaceae bacterium | reverse complement strand
TTATCAAAGTACACCATGGGCATAGGCGACCGCTTTGCCCACCAGGGTGAAGCCCAGCTCGCAGCCTTCGTCGAGGCGAAACGGCGGGGAATCGACGTGGTCCCGGTGTGGAACAAGTCGAATCGTGAACACGGTATCGTTCATACCGAGCCTGCGAGCGTGCGGACAGAGGCCGACGCGGCGGTGAAAGCGCTCGGCTGGGACGGAGCGTACCACGTCGACGCCGACCACATTCAGCTCGCGACCGTCGATCCCTACATCAGCTCAAGTGATTTCTTTACGATTGACGTTGCCGACTCCATTGGCAAAGCCGCAGACCAGGCTGATATTGATGCCTTCGTGCAGAGGCACCAGGACCTCGTCGGTGAGATCTCCATTCCCGATATCGCGAAGCCGCTGTCGATCAGTGAGAGTGACGTGCAAAGCATCGCTTCGAAGTTTCTCCTGGCAGTGCAGGAAGCAGGGCGCATATACCGGCATATCGCGTCGAAGCGCGATGCCGACAGCTGTGCCTTCGAAGTATCCATAGACGAGACGGACAAGCCACAAACCCCCGTCGATATGCTCTTCATACTCGCTGCAATCGCGGACGAGGGAATCCCGGTGCAGACGGTCGCACCGAAGTTCACGGGTCGTTTCAACAAGGGTGTCGATTACGTTGGAGACGTCGCAGTGTTCACACGCGAGTTCGAGGAAGATCTCGCCGTCATTGCCTACGCGGTGAGCGCGTTCGGACTGCCTGCCAATCTGAAGCTGAGCGTGCACAGCGGAAGCGACAAGTTTTCGATCTACAAGCCGATTCAGCAGGCAATCAGGAAGTTCGACGCGGGCCTGCACATCAAGACTGCCGGTACGACGTGGCTTGAAGAGCTGATTGGCCTCGCCGAGTCAGGCGAAAGCGGCCTCGCGATTGCCAAAGAGGTCTACGTCTCCGCCTACGATCGCTTCGAAGAACTCTGTGCGCCATACGCGGCGGTCATAGACATTGATCAGGCGAAGCTGCCGTCACCGGAGACCGTCAGGGAGTGGACCGGCGAACAGTACGCCGATGCGGTACGCCACGTACCCGATCACCCCGTGTTTAACGAGCACGTGCGACAGCTCCTGCACGTCGGCTACAAGGTCGCCGCCGGCATGGGTGATCGGTACTACAGCGCCCTCAAGGAGAACCGGGAGACCATTGCGCGCAACGTGACGGAGAATATTTTCGAGCGACACCTGTTGCGGGTATTCGGGTAAGGCCTACGAAAACACCGACCAGTTTTACTCCGGGATTCGCATAGCGAATCCCGTCACAATACGACCGATCCACCACTCGTGCCACCGACTCGTTTGAGTATGGTGGTGCGTTCAATCCAGTCCTCGGGTATGCCCGTTTCGCCACCGATACCGTACAGCACACCGGAGATCGCCCCGAGAAGCACGGCGCGGCCGCAGTTGTCACCGCTCGCCATGGTGTTTGCATTCACCGCTTCTGCGAAGCTGCCGGTATGCATGAGAATGTGCAGGACGATGGGCACCCCCATATTCAGGTGACACGCCGCACCAAAACGCTTGGTCGCACCGCGGTAGTCAAGCTTAGTGTAGGCAAGCGCCTCCCGTATCAGATCTGCCGATTCTTCGTCGAGGACTGACATGTGCGACTCGATGGCGCTGCGTAGCGTCTGTCGGGAGACACGCAGAGCTGCTCCGTCCCCGGATTCGCCTCCTCCGTCCCCGGAGGTATTGCCCTCCCCGCCGGAAAGATCGGCCTGCTTCTCGTACAGGTCACGCAGCACGCGCGCCATGAAGACCGCGTACGCCACCGCCGTATCGTTATTGTTCGTCACACGCACGGCCCGCTCGGTCACCGCGTCGAGCTCCGTCCCCGCATAGAAGTGTGCAAGAAGCGCTGAGCGTGTCAGCGCGGGGAGCTGATCGTCATCCGGGCCGACGGCTCCGATGTCTTCTGAGAGAACGTCGACGATGCGGTCGGCCTCTGCGAGCTCTGAAGCACTCCACTCCTTGAGCTTCAGGGGCGTTCGCACCTGGGTTTTGAGACCATCTACATCGAACTCGAAGAAGTAGCGTGCGATATAGTGAGCCGCATCCTTCTGTTTCGCCTGCTCAAGCGATGAATCAACCGCCATGGCGCGTTCATGCAGGACTTTCCCGAGGTGCGCGACGTTAAACAGCGTTTCGCGCATGGGCGTATCGGCGTAGCCTACGTAGGTACCACCCGGGCCGAAGTGGGCTTGAAACTCCCTCAAGAAAGCTCCCGCGTCGAATCCGTCAGACGTAGTCGCGCGAAGCGCAAGGTAGAGATACTCGCCGTACTGCGTAGAATCGCCCGCGTTCTTGAGCGGGTGGGCAAAAAACGCCGGTACTCCTTCGTAGTTTTTTGGATCAGGCGCAATAAACGCAGCCTCGCCACCATTAGCGCGAACAATCTGCGCGATCTTCCCCTGCGAATATATCCAGTGCAGGCCCATGCCCGCCGCATCGGCGATAAGGGTGCCGAGCAAAGCTGCGCGGACGGGTTCAGTAGTCGGTATCGTGTTCATACGCACGAATATACGCATGAAACGGCCCGTGCGGCACGCAGACACAAGCACTTGCCTTTTCACCGTGGAACATCGATATTATATATAAAGTAGTTTTAATATAGAATTACAAAGGAGTACTTATATGAAGAAGAACGAAGGGACAGTCGATCGAGTCGTACGGGGTGTTGCCGGTGTCGTCGGTCTTGGCGCCGCAGTTGCGCTCGGAGGCGCATGGTGGATACTCGGCGCTGTTGGCGCTGTCCTGCTCGTGACCGCCGCGACAGGCTTCTGCGGCCTGTATACTGTGCTCGGGTTCAGCACCTGCCCAGTAAAGCAGACAAAGCAGGGAGCCTGAGCGCCCCCTGCCCACTCCCCTACTCCGTATACAGATACCGCTTGATCTTCATGGTCGGCGTCTTTTCGAAGGGCTCCATCTGCAGCACCATTTCGGCTATGCGCGCATAGGAGCTCAACTCTGAATTGACGCGCTCGCGGCAATCCTTCAGGTACTGGTTCACGTCGTCCCGAAAGGCGTCAACGGCGAGCTTTATCTGCTCGCTCTGATCCTTTGCCTGCGCACCTACGGCTGCGTGCCAGTCCTTGACATCGGAGCGAACCGCGGCAATGTGATCGAGCAGGGCCTCGTAGTTCAGGTAGACCTTTCCGACCAGCTTACCGCTGACCTGCATGACGAGTGATTCTTCTACGTAGTCTTTCTCGTTAATAACGGCCTCGATCTGCTCCGGGTAGATGTTCTCGCCGCTCGGACCGAGTATCATGTTCTTGATTCGTCCGCGCAGCGCAAGGACTCCGTCTTTGGAGAGCGTACCGATGTCGCCGGTGCGAAACCAGCCGTCCGCCGTAAAGACTTCACTCGTCTGTGTTTCATTGCGGAAATACCCGGCCATGACGTTCGGTCCCTTGACCTGCACTTCGCCTTCCTCGGACAGACGGACGCTCACTCCGTCGACCACAGGTCCGATCGCCTGAAAGGTCGTATCCTGCGGGGCAGACCCTGCTACCAGGGGTGAGGTCTCGGTAAGACCGTAGCCGATGGCGTACGGGAAGCGGGCATCGCGCAGAAAGCGCTCCACGTCGGGGGCAAGCTTGGCACCTCCGACCCCAAAGAAGTGCAACCGGCCCCCGAACATGGCGTAGACTTTCCGACCAGCGGCACGGTGCAGAAGCTTCTGCACGGGTCGAATGCGGTACAGCATGCGAAGCAGGGCCTTTCCAGTAATTTGTGGAAGCACCCGGTTGCGAAAAATCTTCTCGATGAAAAGCGGAACCGACAACATGAGGTGCGGCCTGATCTTATCCAGTGCGGGCATGAGCACCGTCGGTGAAGGTGGCTTACTCAGGTAGTAGACGCAGGCCCCGGACGATATCGGGACGAGGAAGCCGAGTGTACACTCGTAGGTGTGCGACAGCGGTAGTACTGAAAGCATGCTCTGACCCGCCTCTATGGCCGGAATCGTGCGGGCAACAAGGACGTTACTCACGATGTTCCGGTGGGTCAGCATGACACCCTTGGATGTACCAGTGGTTCCAGAAGTGTAGATAATGGCCGCCAGATCGCCCTCGTCTATCGCCATTCGGTCTGCGCGCTGATCGGAAATAACACCTTCGAGCGTTTCAATGGGTATGGCGATAATCTTTCCAGCATCGATCAGATCTGTAATTTTCGGGCGCTGTCGCTCGGAGACAAAGACGGTCTTTACCTCGGCATGCTCGAGGATGTTCTTCACCTCGTGCGCGCTGAAATCCGGCAGGATAGGTACAACCGCTGCGCCAATGCGCGTAATCGCGAAATAGGCAACACCCCAATGCGGCATATTCTCGCTGAGAATTGCTACGTGCGAGTCAGTATTCAGACCCTTTTGCATGAGTCCCGCACCTACCCGGGCAGAAAGATCTTCTGTTGCGCCGAAGGAAAGCGGCGTGCCGTCTACAAATGAAAGGGCCGGCTGATCCGGCCAGGTCTGCGACGCCGTTTCAAGTATGTCGGGGATTGTTCGCACTGATGTATCACTCATATATACAGGGTACACCCTATTGTCCCGGACGGCCACCTGCGATATTATTCCGGTACCGAATTAATTGGTACCGTTGTTTTATTTTGGGAGGCTGATGATGGATACGCAGTATTCGCGTGAGTACCATGATGCAATCGGTGCAGTGCTGACCCTGCATCGCTACCTCCGGCAGAGCGCGAAGGCCCGAAGCGCAACCGGCGTGAGCGGGAGGCAGCACGCGACACTGCGCGCACTCACGGGAGGCAGGCGTACCATAGGCGAGCTCGCGAGTCTGCTGTTCGTCGGCGAAAGCGCGACGTCGGAGCTCGTCGCAAAGCTTGAACAGGCTGGATACGTGGAACGCGTCAGATCCGCGGCTGACAACCGTGTAGTGCACGTTTCCATTACGGAAGCGGGGACGGAGGCGGCGGAATCGATTCCGCTTTCGGGTCTGCCGCTGTTGCGGGAGCGGCTTCAGTCGCTACCTTCCGAAGAGCTCAGCTCCATCTCGCAGACCTTCCGTAGCATCCTTTCGCTTCTTGAGGTTGATTATGAAACCTGAAAAAACGCGATATCTGTTCCGAGCGCTTGGTTGTCTAAAGCCCTATCTCGTTATCGTTGTCGCCGCATACACGGCAGTATTCGCGGTGAACGCCATCAATATCTGGATGCCTCTTATCGTCCGTAACGTAGTCGATGATGGAATACGGGCCGGCATACAGGCACACGTTCTTTCGGGTGTCGGTCTGCTCCTGATCGCAGCGCTCGCCAAGGCACTGCTGACCTACCTGATCGGGGTGTGGAGCGAGAACGCCTCGCAGGGGGTGGCCTATGACCTTCGCAACCGGTTTCATCAGAAACTGCACGAACTCTCATTCAGCTTTCACGATGATGCGGAGACCGGGCAGCTTCTTGCGCGAAGCATACAGGATGTCGACCGCATACGTTTTCTTACCGGGCGCGCGGTGCTGAATCTCGTGCAGCTTGGAACGCAGATCATCGGTGTGACGATCGCGATGCTGGTCATCGAACTGGGTCTGGCGCTGCTGACCCTGACGGTGATACCGGTGCTCGTCGTCAGCGCGGTGCAGTTCGGCAGGACGGTGAGACCGCTGACCCTCACGCTTCGCGACCGCGAAGCAAGGTTGACGGGAAGAGTGGAGCAGAATCTGCGCGCTCAGCGCATCGTGAAAGCCTTCGGTCGGGAACAGGCAGAAATCGAACGCTTTGACGGTGCAAACGAGTCCCTGCTCGAGACGCAGAAGACCGAAGCAAAGCTCCGGGCACTCTTTCTTCCGTTCATGCAGTTTCTCGCCGGTATCGGTACGCTGCTTGTCCTCGTCGGAGGCGGCCGCATGGTCGCCGCCGGAACACTTTCTATCGGAGTACTCGTTGCCTTTATGACCTATCTTGCACAGCTTCTGATGCCGATACGTCGCTTCGGCTGGCTATTAAGTGCGGTTGCGCAGGCGTCTGCGAGCGCAGAGCGCATCTTCGAGATCCTCGACCTCGAGTCGGAAGTGCAGGACGCACCCGATGCGGCCCCGATCGGTGATGTTCACGGAGAAATTGTTTTTGACAACGTGAGCTTTTCCTACGCGAGCAGCCATCAGGTTCTCAAGGGTTTGAGCCTTCGTGTCCGGGCCGGAGAAAAGCTTGCAGTTCTCGGCGGAACGGGTTCGGGGAAGTCATCCATCATCAACCTGATCCCCCGCTTCTACGATGCGACCGAGGGCCATGTCTATGTAGACGGACAGGACGTCCGCAGCGTGACCCTGCAGTCCCTGCGATCGAGCATAGGGATCGTGCTGCAGGAGACGGTGCTTTTCGCCGCAAGCATAGAGGAGAACATCGCCTTCGGACGACCGGACGCGTCGCATACGGACATCGTAGAAGCAGCGCACGCCGCACATATTCACGAGTTCATACAGAGCTTACCCGAGGGTTACGCGACCCATGTCGGCGAAAAAGGGGTTACCCTCTCGGGCGGACAGAAACAGCGCATAGCCATTGCTCGAGCCATCCTGAAAGATCCAAAAATCCTGATACTTGATGATGCAACATCCAGCGTCGACACCGAAACCGAACACCAGATTCAGGAGGCGATGGAAGGTCTCATGAAAGGACGGACGTCAATCATTATCGCACAGCGTTTGAGCACGATCCGATCGGCAGACCAAGTCATTATTCTCGACCACGGTCAGGTTGCAGCGTGTGCGCACCGCAGCGCGACGACGAGTCCTCATGAAGAGCTCCTGCGCACGAGCGGTCTGTATGCGGAGATCGTAAAAGGACAGCTGCGCGACCGCAGCGAGGAGGCAGCAGTATGATGGGCGGCGGAGGCGGTGGCGGACCACGCGGCATGCTTCAGGCGATGGGTGGACGCGAGGATGGAACGATACAGAAAACCGTACTCCTGAGACTTCTCAGCTTCGTTCTCCCGTACCGGAAAGAGCTTGCATTTGCACTCGTCTGCATGGTGATCGCGACTGGAGCCGGTCTTCTTGTACCCTACCTGACCCGAGTCATTATCGACGAACACATAGTCGCAGGAGATCTCAGCGGAATCACCCGCACAGGCATCACAATAGGAGCCGCGCTCCTGATCGCGTACGCTTCTGAAGCACTGCAGATGTTCATCCTCGCCGTACTCGGGCAGAAAGTACTGTTCAATCTCAGAGCGCGCCTGTTCGAGCATCTGCAACGTCTTTCGGTCGCGTACAACGACACTCACATAATCGGAGTCACCGTCTCCCGCGTCGTGAACGATGTATCGGTCATCAACAATCTCCTGAGCGAAGGGCTCGTGACACTTATTGGCGACACGATTCTGCTGGCAGGAACAATCGCCGTCATGCTCAGCATGGACTGGCAGCTTGCGCTTCTGACCTTCAGCATACTGCCCTTCATGGTGCTCGTTACCGTCTGGTTCTCAAACCGCGCCAAACCTGCCTTCCGGGAGACCCGGGAAAAGGTCGCCAACCTCGTCGGAACCCTGGCTGAAAATATCGGTGGCATGAGGGTGATACAGTCCTACGGCCAGGAAGGCGCATCCAACAGTCAGTTCGAAGTCGACAATCGTGAGAACCGGAAAGCGCACGTCAGGGCTATGCGTCTGTCGTTCACCTTTTTACCCGCAATTGATGTGCTCGGGGTCGGCGCAACGGCGATTGTGCTCGGTGCCGGGGGATACATGGCGCTTCAGGGCAGAGTCTCTATTGGCATAATAGTCGCGTTCATGAGCTACGTGAGCAGGTTCTTCGTTCCTATCCGCGAACTGAGCCAGCTCTTCACGACCCTGCAGTCAGCCTCTGCCGGTGGCGAACGTGTCCTTGAACTCCTTGACGCAGAGCCTGCAGTCAGCGAGCGACCAGGCGCCAGGAGACTGACCCAGGTCGAAGGCAGGATACAGCTTGACCACGTTGGCTTCTCCTACGTGAACAATGTCGAGGTTCTTCACGATGTAAGCCTGACCGTGGAACCAGGTGAAACCATTGCCATCGTGGGCCCGACCGGAGCCGGAAAAAGTACGATTACCAACCTGGTCTGCCGTTTCTACGAGGTTACATCCGGACGGGTTTTGGTAGACGGCACCGACGTCCGGGACATCAATCTTGAGAGCCTGCACCGTCACATGGGCTACGTGAGTCAGGATCCCATACTGTTTCCCGTGAGCATCGCGGAGAACATAGCCCTCGGAGCAGATGCGGCAACCTTAGCGCAGATCGAGGACGCTGCACGGAACGCCGAAGCACACGGCTTCATTTCACGGCTGGTGAATGGCTACGATACAGTCATCACCGAAGGAGCATCAAACCTCTCGGTCGGCCAGCGACAGCTTATCGCCATTGCCCGGGCCATGCTCGTCGACCCTCGCATCCTGATCATGGACGAGGCCACATCGAGTGTCGACACGGTGACCGAAGCGCTTATTCAGCGGGCGCTTGACCGCCTGCTGCACGACCGCACAGCAATCGTCATCGCACATCGCCTCACGACAATAAGGAATGCAGATCGCATTTACGTGATAGACCAGGGTCGGATCGTACAATCGGGCACCCACGCGGGTCTGCTTTCAGCCGGGGGCATGTACCGGGAACTCTACGAGCGACAATTCATCGACGGACCGGCGCAGACGGCTTGACCCGGAAAGCCCGTGGTTTTTAGGCTTGTGGCATGTGCACACCCGGGACACGGTTTCTTTGTTTGATTCTGCTGCTCGCAACTTCGCTCGCGCCCGCTGCGGCTCAGCAGGCCCAGGAAGCGGATATGCTCAGGCTCCTCGTCACCGCCGATGAATACAAGGAGGCATGGTTCAGCGATGCACTGCTGCAGCAGCTGAATCCTTCCCAGTTCCAGCAGCAGCTCAACCAGCTACTTTCCGACATCGGAGAACTCGAGTTCATCGACGGCGACGATGGCGAGTACTCGATTTTTTTCGAAGAGGCAGTTGTATCATCAACCATAGTGCTGGACGAACGGGGGCAGATCACCACGATCTGGTTCAGGCCACCTTCACCGCGTGCCAACTCATTTGACGATCTCCTCGGTCAACTGCGTGAGCTTCCGGGAGAGACCGCGCTGCTTGTCCTCACAGACGGGGAGCGCGTGGCCGAGCACAACGCCGACGCACCATTTTCCGTGGCGAGCGCCTTCAAGCTCGCCGTTCTCGCCGCCGCAGTCGAAGCTCTCGATGCCGGAGAGCTCGACCGAAGCGATGTTGTGTATCTCGAAGAACAGGACCTCACCCTGCCCTCAGGTATTATGCAGGAATGGCCGGTGGAAACTGCGGTCACCGTAGACACCTTAATGGTGCAGATGATGAGCATGAGCGATAACACGGCGACGGACGCACTCATGCGCATCCTCGGGCGTGATCGTGTGCACGCGTTCGCCTCGGAAGCTTTGCCGGTGGTTCCTACGACGCGGGAGATATTCACGCTCCTTGGACCCGATGCCCGGGACCTGGCCGACGAATGGGCTGGGGCCGAGTCGCGACAGGAGTATCTGGCCCTGCTTGACCGGACAGCCGATCGCGAAATGGGCCGGATTCGGGACTTTACGGGAGGAGAGATCCGATCCGATGTCGGATGGATCTTCAGCGCGTCAGAGCTCGCGGCACTCGCAGGACAGGTGGCGGGAAACCCCACTGCCGGTGTCACTCAGGGAGCGGCGACCGGGGCAGGCTGGAGCGATGTCGTGTACAAGGACGGCTACGTACCCGGGGTCGCGGCCGAAGTCGTTCACGGCCGAAGCAACGATGGCCGTACATATACGATCGTTCTTCTCTGGAATCGGGAGGATGAGGATGTAGATGTTCTCGCGTTGTACGGGCTCATACAGTCGGCGGTACGCCTGACTGAATGAAGCGCGTGCATGCCTGCCCGTTTAACGGTACAATACCGAATACAAGGACAGGTTATGGACCAGGGACGCGAAGTTTTTTTTCTCTATCCCCCGAGCGTGCTCGAAGAGCAGCTTCTGAACATCGTGGTTCAGGCCGAGTACGAAGTGTACCTCCTGAAGGACCATCAGAAAGCGCCCGTGCTCCTTGCCGATTATCCGAACTCTATCGTTTTTGTGAATATCGATGAACGCATACACGGTGGCTCCTGGGTTGAATGGATCACAGGTCTCATGGAAGCCGAAGCGACACGATCGGTGAAGGTCGGTATCCTGTCCTATAATGAAGATCCGGCACTCGCGCAGTACTACCTCATGGATCTGTCGGTCCCCTGTGGCTTCATTAAGCTCAAACTTGGCCTGAAAGAAAGCGCGAAGATCCTGTTGACCGTCCTTGAAGCCAACGAAGCAAGAGGCAAACGTCGATTCGTCCGTGCGGCGGTACCTTCGAGCAGCACTGCGCGCTTCAACGTTCGGATGACCGGAGAAGTCCATCGCGGTAATATCGTCGACGTAAGCGTCGCCGGAATGGCGTGCACCTTCGAAGACCGGGTGGATCTCTCCGTCGGCGATTCGGTGAGCGATATTCAGCTGAATCTCCGAGGGAGAAATGTCACCGTGACTGGAACCGTTGCCGGCACCCGAAATGTCGGCGGGAGACAGATCTACGTTCTGATGTTCGAAGAAATGTCCGACGACCGCATCCGGCACAAGCTGCACGATTTTATACACTCAACCCTCCAGAGCGAGATGGACCGCAAACTTCAAAAAATAAAGGTTGCACAATGACGTTTATTTCAATTGAAACCGAACTGACGACCGCGTTCACCGATCTGATCCTCGCCTTCATGGCGGTCGCTGCGGTCATACGGCTGCTGAAGACCCGGAATGATTACGCTGTCGCGCAGAAAGCGAACATCTGGGCAGCAGCATTCGCCTCGCTCGCTGTCGCGGGCTTCCTGGGTTTCTGGGCGCACGGGTTCGAAATGTCGGAGGGCTTCAAGGCGATGCTCTGGCACCCGCTCTACCTCGGGCTTG
>RECN01000006.1 GCA_007694005.1 Spirochaetaceae bacterium | reverse complement strand
TCTCCCGCGCCTTCATGGTCAGGGCAAAGGAGGCGAGCTCCGCCGCCCGGGTATCGATGTCTATCCCGTAGAGGTTGTTGGTGAGGATCAGGGAGGGAATCTCCTCCGCGCTGTAGCCCGCCTCCTCGTACATCCCGTAGAGCAGATCAAAGGCATAAGTGAGAATGTGACCGCTGCCGCATGCCGGATCCAGAAGGGTGATCTCCTCCGGACCTTCTATGGTCAGAAACTCCGGCTCCGGGTCACCCTCGATGTAGTACTCCATCTGGTCTTTGAGGCCCGTCTCAGGGCGGTTGTTGCGCCACAGACGGCCTAGGGAGTTCTCCACCATGTAGCGGACGATCCAGTGGGGCGTAAAGAGCTGCGTCGCCGCGGGGATATCCTCTTTCTTGATCTTCTCACCCTTGGGGCGGCCAAAGACCTGGTCCTTCTTCTCGGAGATGTAGAACTGGTAGAGCCAGCCTATGATTTCAACGTCTTCTACGTCGTCCTCGGTAATGGCCTTCTGTATCTCTGCAATAATCGAAGTATCAGACAGCAGGTCGCTCGGCAGGAGTACGGCCATGTAGCTGTCGACTTTGCGAAAGAGGAAGGGCAGGGTGGTATTGTACTCGTTACAGATGCCAAGCAGTGCACGCGTGTATATTTCGCGGTCGGGTTGTGCGGACTGTGTGCGTCCCGAGAGGTAGCCGTCGAAGGTGCTCTGCAGTGAGGCAAGCCCTTTGGGCGTGCGGCCCTGTTTGATCTGGAAGAGAATCTCCGGCTGCACCTGTCCGGGCTGCGGGCTGACCACGCGGGATTGCGTATAGCCGCGCAGGTCCATGTAGCGAAACGCGATCAGGCGGTTAAACCAGGTATAGGCGACTTCTTCGACGATCTGTTCCCGGTCCCGCTGCTTCAGCCGCGCGCGAATGTCCTGAATCTCCGCTGCATGCCCGCGGGTGTAAACATCATCCTGCTGAAGGACGTAGTCCAGTCGGGAGGCTACCTCGGCGCGGAGGGTGCGGCGCGCGCCTTGCGCGAATTTCTTGAGTTTCGTCAGGTTCACAGACCTATCCTTTTTCCCTGTGCGATCAGGTCGTGCCAGCGCGACCGCAGTGCTTCGGTGTACGCGTCTACGTCGTCCGCGGTCACAAGCTCGTGTTTTTCAAACGCTACCTTCAGTTCCGCGGGCTTCGCGTAGGCGATCTTCTTTTCGGGGTTCGCGTGCGTCTGTACGGCTTCGCGGACCCGCTGCAGGGTCTGCTTGACCCGCATCTGTTCGATATTCTCAAGCGCCGGGAGCGAGCCGGTATCGCGGATCTGCTGGGGAAGATCGACGGTGACCGGCTGTGTCAGCCGGGTACGATCCGGTTCGGGGAGCGACTGGAGCGCCTGTATTGTCGAAAGCACCTCCTGCGCCTCTTCAACCGCTGCGAGTGCCCGCTTGCGGGCCTCGGTTACTTTGGCTGCAATTTCGTCTGTCACGCGCTTGTAGAGCTCCTGCGCGTCTTTTGTTGCGTTGCCGGCCCAGGGGCGGTCGAGTTCAAGGTAGCCTTCAAGCCGAGCCCGTGCGTCGCTTCCGGCGGCGACCTGAATGTTGTCGCGGTTCGCGTGGAGATACAGCCGGATGTTTTCGTAGCGGGCTCCCTGTGGTCCGGCAATGAAGGATCGCGCTGTGTCCACGGTTTCTATCTTTTCCTGCAACAGATCTTCTTCGCGTTCGAGTATGGTCTGACCGAGCGTCCGGTACTCGAGGCCGGCAAGATCTTCGTAGCGCTTGGCGATCTCGCCGAAGACAGACAGGAAGGGAAAGACCGACTGCCGAAGCGACTCTTCGCGCAGTGCGCTTTTGAGTTTCAGGAGCTGCTGCTTGATGTCTATGAGCAGTTCTTTTCCTCCGGTTGCGGTCGAAGGCTCGTGGAAAAACTCGCGGTAGAAATTTGATAGGCCGGTGAACATTGCGGTATCGATCGGCTGGTTGAGCCTGACCTTGATCTGCTCGTGGTTATGCGCCTTCTGCAGCCGCGTCAGCACCTCCTGCGCCGTGAGTATCTGCGAGCCTTCGCGCAGTTCGACTGCTTCGCGCGCGTAGAGCTTGGCAATGACACCGAGTATGGCCCACTCGTACCAGCCGTACTGTCCGCCTGCGAAATACTCCTTGAGCTTTGCCACAGACGGATCGTGGGAATCTGCTTCCTCGCGCTGCAGGTAGGCCTGCATTTCGGTTTCGTCTTCGCCCATGCTCATGCCGTCGGAGGAGAACATGCGGTTGTTGTCATCCGGGAGAATGATGGTTTTCAGACTGCTCTCGCTGTACATGGCGCTGAGATAACGCAGGCCGGGGTAGGAAATCGAAACGAGCTCCTGAAAGCCTTCCTGCAGACGCTGCTGCGGTACGCGTGTGCCGATGTTCAGCGGCTTGTCACCGACGTAGAGATCCGCCTCGGCGATCAGATCGGGAATGAGGCGTTCGACCAGGTCGCGATCGCGCGCGTTGTTCTGATCCTGCTTCTCGAGGATAATACGCGAGAGATAGGGGTCGCTCGTCTGTCCGTTGTGCGACAGGTAGGTCTTTGTCTGGTGGAACAACCGCAGATCATCGTCGACCCGCTGGCTCGTCTTGAGCAGGACCAGCAGTTCCTTTTTTCCCATGCTCTGGTTCAGGAGGACGCGGGTGTCTCCGGCGTTCGGATGCAGGTGACTGATAACCCGTACGCAGAGTTCCGCGCCTCCCTTTCGGATCTGTTCCTCGTCGACAAAGACCGCGTACTCGTAGGGCTGGCCGACCTTCTCGTACACCATTTGCTGGCGTTTCAGTATTTTGTCTGCGACGACGCTGCCAATGGACCGCCGCATGTCGGAATACTCCACCTGCGTGTTCTTGATCTCGACCTCGACGTCCTTCTCGCGATCGGTCAGATACTCGTAGACCTCGCCGTTTCGCTGTATGTAGGACTGGTATACCAGCGTGTCGAGCGCTTCCTGCACCTGCGTGCGAAGCGTCTGCGTATCGGTGTCGAGCGAGTCAATCATGAGCGTCGTCAGATCTTCGACAGTGGTCGAGAAGTCCTTCACGTACTTGAGCATGAGAAGCGCTTTCATGAGCCTGATCGCGAGGCTGTTGTGGAGCTGGCTTTCGGCGAGGTTCATTTGTCCGAGCAGATTGCCCTGCAGGGTGTTCCGTATCCCGTCAAACATCTGGTCGAAGGTCGCGAAACGAAAGAGCGATGTGTCTGCGAGCTGCTTTGCTACCTCCTGAAACACCTCGAGCATGGATCGTTCTCCGCGCGAGACAAAGCGACCCGTAAAGGCGTTGTGGTCCGAGAGGCTTTTGAGAGACTCCTGCAGGTAGTAGTACTGGTAGGCAACGAAGGGGTAGGACTGGGAGAAGTGCGCCGCGTCCTTGAAGCGGACCTCCTTGATTCCCTTGCCGAACTGGAACATGGTGCGCACGTGGTCGGCGTGCTCGTCGTAATACCGCGTCAGCGTTTTATCTCCGTCGGGTGTCTTGGAGAGGAGGCGCTTCTGAATGACCTCTTCGACGTTTGTCGATGTCAGGGGAATGCGAAAATGGAAGCGTGCGGTAATCCGCGAGAAGTCGCTCTTCTGTGTCTGTGTCGCATCGCCAATAACCGAGTCGAGCTCTTCCTGGCTCGTCACGAATACCCAGACCCGGTTCTCGCAGACAGTCGCAAGCGTTTCGGCGATGGTCTGCAGGTTGAGCATGCGCTGGCGGTTGTTCGACACGAACTGTCCGACTTCGTCGACGAAAAAATTGAGCCGTTGAATCGGATTCTCCGGGTGGTCAAGCCATGCCTTGATCTGCCGGGCGAAGGTCTCCACCGACAGTGTGCGTTTGCGGTGGTAGTTATCGATCAGCGCTTCCGCCTGCTCAATACTGATGTTCTTGAACGAGGAGAGCGCCTCGGCAAAGATATCGAGGTCGAGCGTCGTGACGCTCGACCGCCTGCTGGTCCACGATGCACCCGCGTGATTCTCGAAGTGTGTCTTGAAGGCCTCGTACTCGCCCCGGCTATCGAGATCGCGCTCGAAGTCCGCGACGACCGGATCATCATCCAGATACCCGAGTGTCCGGTTGAAGACCTTCTCGAAGATCTGAACGATGACCTTGTTCTGGTCGTTGTTCTCCGTATCCGCCTGCTGGTCGATGTTGAACAGCACGTCGAGCGTCGGGGTGTGAAACGCCGCCTCGACCGCACCGCGCAGGAAGGTGTCGCTGATCTTCTCGAGGAAGGCATCGCGCAGCTCGCCCTCTGCTTCGGACGACATCAGATATGAGAGTATTTTCAGCAGGTGCGACTTACCCGAACCGAAGTGGCCGGAGATCCAGACCCCGTTATAGGGAAAAGAACTGGCGCTCCCCTGCGTCTGTTTGAGCAGCGCCTCCTGATAGCCTTCGAAGAGCGTGCGCAGGTGCTTCTGTATCTCGGCGGTAATGACGTACTCACGGATTTCCTGCTCGATGCGCCTGGTATCGTCTGCCTTGACGACCCCCTCGATGTCGCGGGAAATATCATCAATCAGTATCTCATTCAATGTCGGCACGGATCTGCCCCCTTTCGATGTAGTCGCTGAGCTGGAAGGCTCTGTAGTAGTCACCCTTGAAGGTGCCGAACAGACTCAGATAGAACCCGTCGCGGTCGGAACTGACGTAGGTTCCCGGAAAAAATGCCACAAGCGGCACCTGGTAGATAGTCGAGTGAAGGTTGGTGAGGAGCGTGTGCGTTCGCAGGAAGGGAAACACCGTTCCGAGCTGATGCATGAGCACGAGCTTGTGGTCCGGCACCGCGTCGAGTCGGCGGACGATCGCGTCGTGCACCGGTTTTCCTGCGTCGGGTCGGGTAAAGGCATCGAGCATCGCAAAAAAGGTTCGCTGTCGCCCCTGAGCCTCGGGGTCCGGCCACTTGGGCATGGCCGGTTCCTTCTCGAATACCTGTGCCAGACGCCCGTCTGATTCGAGGCATTCAATGACGATATCGTACATCGGCAGCAGGACCGCCGGTATGCCGTTGTGAAGCAACCGTTCGTGTATGGTTCTTACTTCGGTCGTGACCGCGAACTCGTTTGCCGGTTCGTAGGTCTCAATGAAGTAGGGCACCTCGTTCCCGAGCCCCTGCCGGGCCAGAAATCTGGGATGGCTGATGATCTGATACACGCGGTCGAAGCGTTTTGCCGTTTCTACTGAATGCACGGGTGCATCTCCTTGTCGGTCCAGAGCAGGTGGTGATGATCGGCCTCGTTTCCGTACGCGCAGTACAGCTCGCGAAGCCGTGGTGTCATAGACGGTCGTTCAAGGCGAAGCGCGTTTCGTGTGCCGACCGCGACCCGCGCCTCGGTCAGGACGCGAACCACGACGCTCGCGAGTTTCTCCCGGGTGCTGAGCGCAAGGTCACCGATCGCCGGATGTATCGTTTCCTGTTCGGCCATGAAGGTCTTTACGAGCGCTACGTCCATGCGGTCAAGCCCTTCGACCAGTCGTTCTCGCACGACCGTCGTCAGGAAGTCCCCGATCAGGCGGTAGTACCTGCTTACAATCGCAAGGCTTACCAGGGCGTGGTCGGTGTCCGACGCGGCGTTATCGGCAAGCAGCTCGATCTCCCAGCTCTGAGCAGCGTCGAAGCGGCAGCGGACCTCCCGGAAATAGCGGTAGGAGGAAGACTGCCGGGTCTTCTGCAGAAGGTTTTCCGAAAGAACACGAACCCGCACCAGATCCCAGTCTCCGATCTCCTGATACTGCTGTGCGATCGTTCGGGTCTCCGGGATCAGGAGCCCTCCGAAGGTAAACGAAAGTCGGTAGGTGGTAGTATCAACAGTCACAAACACACTCGCAGTATAGTAGCATATGGCGTGAAGGATTTTACCACAGAAACCGCGTATGAAAAGAAGCGCTGTTGTGTGTATTTCGAATTCGACGTGCAGGTATACGGCCATGTACTGCTTTGTACAGCAAGATACGTGCCAGGCCATATTTCGGCGGTTTTTTAGGACTTTGCGCGGCGGAAACGCGTGATTTCGGCCGGCGAGGCGGGGTGGTGCGGGTTGGGGCGTAACCGCAGTTACGCTACCGCGGAACGGGAGGTACGGTTTGTCGGACAGGCTTTGCAGAGACGCACAGCGAGGACAGGACATCGAGCAGTTGCCATAGAACGTCGCACACCAATCGTTTGCTTTATCGTACTATTCACAGTACTATAAAAATCTGGAGAAACGAGTGGAAAACATTGTTACGGCAAACGAACTGAAGACAAAAGGGATTGCGCGAATCGATGAGATAACTGCAAACGGGGGTGAGGCAATTATCTCTGTTCGAGGTAAACAGCGATTCGTTGTCCTGACGGTCGAGCAGTACAACTATCTCCGCGATTGCGAGCTCGAGGCAGCTCTCGCAGAGACTCATCGCGATATGGAGCGGGGCGACATTGTTCATGAATCAGTTGAGGCGCATATAAAACGGATTGCCAGTGCATAGAATTGTTTACACGCAAAGCTACATTCGGAGGGCACGCAAGTTCATACAGCGACACCCGGAACTTCTGGGTCAGTACGAAAAGACACTTCGACTCCTTGAAGTCAACCCATCACACCCATCCCTGCGGCTGCACAAGCTGACCGGCCGACTGGATGGGCTGTACAGCGTTTCGATCAACATGACGTATCGGATTAGTCTGGAGTTTACGATCGAGAACGACACCGTGATACCGGTGCACGTGGGAACCCATGACGAAGTCTACAGGTCGAGCTGACAAACACCTGCAGACAAGCACCCGCTGTTCCTTACCTGGCCTGCCACCACTCCCCGTGATACGCTACTCCCATGAAAGAATACCAGTGGCCGAGAGGCGACATACACACGACACGACTCATATACGGTTGCATGATGATCGGGGGCACCTGGGACGAGAGCCCGATTACCGACGATGTGCGCCGCACGGCCTTTGCCACGCTCGACGCGGCGGTCGAGGCCGGCATAACGATCTTTGACCACGCTGACATTTACTGTCGGGGAAAATCAGAGACCGTCTTCGGCGAGTATCTGCGCGAGCATCCTGGACTGCGCGACAAGATCGTGCTGCAGTCCAAGTGCGGGATACGCTTTCCGGAAGAGCCAAACGACGAGTATCCCTATGGTGCGACGGTGCGCTACGACTACTCCTACGATCACATTATGCGGTCGGTCGACGGCATCCTGGCGCGGCTCGGCGTCGACACGCTCGATATCCTGCTTCTTCATCGACCTGACTCACTCGTTGAGCCCGAAGAGGTCGCGCGCGCATTCGACCGGCTGAAGTCCGACGGGAAGGTCGGCGCCTTCGGGGTCAGTAATCACTCTGCGGCGCAGATGGCGCTACTCGAATCGGTCCTCGATCAGCCGCTCGTTGCGAACCAGATGCAGGTCAGTCTCATGCATCCGGATATGCTCGTCTACGGCACTGCGGTGAATCAGCGTCGACCCGAGCACGTCATGCGTCCGGCTGACAGCCTCGAGTACTGCCGGCAGCACGGTGTTCAGCTTCAGGCCTGGTCGCCCCTGGCAAAGGGCTATCTGACAGGCCGGGAGTTTCCGAAGAACTGGTCAGATGATGATAAAGCCCGCGCGACGAAGGCTTCATCGCTCGTCGAACGCATGGCGGGCGACCACGGCGTCAGCCGCGAGGCGATCGCGCTCGGGTGGATCCTGCGGCATCCGGCGCCGGTTCTGCCGGTGGTCGGAACGACCGATCCCGGTCGTATAGCTGCCTCCGTTGCCGCAGATACCGTTGAGATCTCCCGCGAGGAGTGGTACCTGCTTGTGGAAACCGCGCGCGGCATGTCCATGCCCTAGGCGCGCCGCCTCGTGACGAGCGGCCGCTGCCTCATACGGAGCGGCCGCATCTGCGTGTATGCGGGGCTACTGCTGGCTCGCGAGCTTCTCTCGGGGGGCCTTCATCGCTTCGGTCCAGAACATGACTGCCTGCACCATTGTCTTCACGGAGTCATCCTGCTCCGGAGTCGGTACGAACTGACCCTTTTCGTCCAGCTGCGTCCAGTAATTCGAGATCATGACCTGATCGCGAAGGTCATACAACTTGAGCTCGCCAGCGATTGCGCGCAGGTGCTCTACGGCCCGAGTTCCACCAGCCTGACTGCCGTAGCTCGCGAATGCAACCGGCTTGTGCGCCCATTCGTAGATCAGATAGTCGATGGCGTTCTTCAGGGCCGCGCTGGTGGAGTGGTTGTACTCAGGGGTTACGAAGATATAGCCGTCCGCTTCGCCTACGATGCCCGCCCAGCGCTTTGTGTGCTCGTTAGCCGGCTGGTTCATTAACGGCGGGACTGCCTCATCAAACAGGGGCAGGTTGACTTCTGCGAGGTCGACGAGTTCGAAGCGGGTGTTACCGTCGGCAGCTGCGGCCTCGTCGGCAATGCCCTTGACCCACTTAGCGATTTGCGGTCCAAAACGTTGCGGTCGGGTCGATCCGATGATAATCTTGACTGTGTTCATCTGTTCTCCTTGTGTGCTAACTCAAGGGTTCGCACTATACGAAATATAGTAGTATATTATAGATAGCAATTCGGAAAGGAATAGTCAAGTTTTTATGGAACATCGATGCATGGCCGCGGCGATGGCGGTCCTTGGAGACAAGTGGAACCCCTTCATCATCCAGTCCCTGGAATCAGGGGCCCAGCGGTTCTGCGAGATCCAGCGTACCCCGGCGGGCACAATCAACCCCCGCACCCTCTCGGACCGGCTCCAGCATCTGGAAGACTTGCAGATCATCACCAAAAAGGTGATCTCCCACATGCCGCCTCACACCGAATACGCCCTCACCCAGCGGGGCCGGGAGCTCCTGCCTATTCTTGAAGAGATGGTTCGATGGAGTGAACGGCACGGGAGCTGAAAACGTCTACGGCATGGACATATGATTCCGCTTCGATCAAGTGACGGCGGTACTCGCGCGGGGGCATGCCGACCTGCTCTCGGAACATCGAAGAGAAATACGCGGGTCTTGCGAACCCGCACTGGCTCGCGATCTCGTTCACATTCCGGTCGGTCTCGGCGAGCAGTCGTTTTGCGTGTTCTATGCGAATCGCGTTCAGGTACCCGACGAAGGTCTGTTGTGTGTGTCTGCGAAAGAGTGAGTGGAAATGGCTTCGGCTGAGGTTACACACGGCAAGGACGTCGTCCACACGAATCTCGCGAAACCAGTTCGCGTGGATGTAGCTCTCTGCTTCGTGCATGAGCTGTCGTGGAGAGGGCGAAGCGGGGTGCTCGGGAATGTGCGTTTGCCACCACGCCGACCGCATGAGGAGCAGCAGGAACTCTGAAATGAGCAGGCGGCAGGCGGCTCGATACCCGGGACGCTTCTCGCGAAACTCCCGGCTGAGCGATTCGACAATAGTGCGAGCGTGCTCTGACGTGGCCCGGTCAGGTTCAAGATCGATTCGATGATCGCTCCTGCCTATCGTTATCAGCTGGTTCCACGCGCGTGCGAGGTCGTAATCCCATTGCGACGCGGCGAAGTACGCGTCCGGAACGTAGAGGACGAAAAGAAGCTGGTGCTCGCCGCGTGAACAGAAGGCTGCGTGCGGGACTTCAGCCGGGAAGATGTAAAAGTCTCCGGGGCGGACATCATAACTTGTCCTGTCGGTCGCCTGTCGGCCCTCTCCGTCGAGAACGTACACGAGCTCGTGGAAGTGATGCGTGTGGATACGTTCGCGCTTGTCGCTTTCGGACCTGATCGGCACGGTGAAGCAGATCGGAAGGCCTTCCATCAGCATAGACTATCAGACAAAAGTGAAAGTTCTCAATACAAAATTCGGCAGCGGTTTCGGGCGGTTTCTGTAACAATGGCTTCCTGAGGAACCCATGGAAAAACGAAAGGTAGTGTTTGCCGGGTGCGGGGGGATTACCCGGGCCTGGATGACGGCGGTACAGAACTTCGCAGATGTTGAAGTCGTCGGGCTGTGCGATCTGAGCGCTTCGAGCATAGACGCGTTCAGGGAACGCTGGAAGGTGGACCCGGTCTCAGCCGGAGACAATCTTGAACGTGTTATTCGAGAGAGCGGGGCAGATACGGTGTTCGACTGCACCGTTCCTTCGGCGCATCCCTCGGTCACAAAGGCCTCACTCGCTGCGGGGTGCGACGTGCTCGGTGAGAAGCCGATGGCACCGAGTCTTGAGGAAGCACTGGAGATGGTCGCCGCAGCACGCGCTGCAGGCAGGACCTATGCGGTTATTCAGAACCGGCGCTACCTGCCCGGCATCAGACGATTCCGACAGGCCATAGGCGAGACATCGATCGGGCCGCTGACGACCCTCGACGTCGACTTTTACATTGGCGCTCACTTCGGCGGGTTTCGCTCAGAAATGGATCACGTGCTTCTGCTCGACATGGCTATACACACCTTCGATCAGGCACGATTCTTGAGCGGTGCGGACGCCGAATACGTCTACGCCTCCGACTGGAATCCTGCGGGATCCTGGTACCGTCACGGTGCAAACGCGGTCGCCTTCTTCGAGATGTCAGGCGGTGTTCGCTGCACGTATCGGGGTAGCTGGTGCGCCGAGGGGCACAACACCTCCTGGGAGGGGCAGTGGAGAGCGACGGGCACGACCGGTACGCTTCTGTGGGACGGTGGTTCGGGTCTGACCGGCGAACACGATGCAGGTGGCGAAGAACTTATCCACGATTTCGCAGCGGTCGATGTGCCGCCGGAGGTGCCTCTTGACTACACGGGGCACGCAGGGGTCATCCGCGACTTCCTTGATTCGCTGCACACCGGGCGCACGCCGATGACCGACTGCACCGACAATGTAAAGAGTGTTGCAATGGTACTCGCCGCGGTAGAAAGCGCCGAGACAGGAAAACGAGTAAAGGTATGGAAGGAGACACGGACATGAACGATATTCGCATTGGCACGCTTGTTCGGGGAAATACAGGAAGCGCAGAGTACATACGGCAGATACTCCCCCATGGATTCGAGTCGTTTCAGCTGATGTTCTGGAAGACGAACACGGAATACGACCTTGCGGCGATGGCTGATTCGGTCCTT
>RECN01000106.1 GCA_007694005.1 Spirochaetaceae bacterium | reverse complement strand
AAAAAGGCTCGTACCGGTGTTCAAGTCACCTTTGATCCGGCGTCGGGTCGAATAATCATGAACGACGCGTGATCCGTTATCACGCCAGGAGGATCCCGACACAATGCTGAGTTACCTGACCTACCCGACCTGGCTCACACCCGAGGTAATCCCCGGATTACCTGTACGCTGGTACGGCCTCATGTACCTTGTAGCCTTCGCGACGACATACGCCCTCGTCCGCGTGCAGATCCGTAAGCGGGGGCTCGACGCAAGCGTTGACGACACCATGAACATGGGTTTCTGGATGATTATCGGGCTGCTTCTCGGTGCCCGCCTTCTCTCTGCCCTGTTGTACCAGCCGGACATGATGTACTGGCAGAGGCCCTGGCTCATCTTCTGGCCATTCCAGAACGGAAGATTCACGGGGCTGGTCGGCATGAGTTATCACGGCGGTCTGATCGGTGCCGTTGTCGGCGGCGTGCTGTACTGCATACGTCGAGGGTGGCATATTCGCGAGTGGGCCGACATCGTGACAGTGTCCGTTCCGCTGGGCTACACCTTCGGACGACTCGGGAACTTCCTGAACGCAGAACTCTACGGCCGCGTAACAACCGCTCCCTTCGGCATGGTATTTCCGACTGCACCGCGCTTTCCCGCACACGAAGCGTGGGTGGCCGAGACGGCTCAGGAGGTCGGCATCGCGATCACCGACCCCGGAATGATGGTGAATCTTCCGCGTCACGCCTCACAGCTCTATCAGGCGGCTCTCGAGGGCGTTATTCTGTGGGCAATCCTCTGGTTTCTCATTGCCCCGCGCGCACGCCGGACGGGTGTGGTAACCGCAGCCTACATTATCGGATACGGACTCGCGCGTTTCATCGGAGAATACTTCAGACAGCCGGACGCCGACCTGGGCTTTGTCCTTTCCTTCAGCGGCGACCCCGGGCCGGTCTACCTGCTGAACTCCTACATTGACTTCAGCATGGGGCAGGTACTCTCCGCGATCATGATCGCAGCAGGCATAGCCGTCCTGTTTGCAGTCCGAAAGGTGCCGGGTCGGCAGGAACAGATTCCCAGCTACAGTCCACCAGCGAAGACCCGGTCACCAAACAACAGAAACCGCGCAAAACGGGCGCGCCGAAAAAACTGATCACCGCTTTTTCAACGCTTCGGATCAGACCGTGAAGCGGTCTGATCCATCCTGAAGGGCTTTCACGAGTACACGATTCTGTTCGCTGAACTCACGAATCTGCTGTATCGCATAGCTGATCAGCGCTCCTCCGTTGCCAATTTCACTCGTAAGCCTGGTGATCTGACCGCTTATCTCAACGAGATGATTCATCTCCTCGAGTATACTGCCCGATCCAACTGATATCTCCTGTATGCCACCGTTGACCTCGGTGCCGAGATCTCGCATACCGTGCAGATTCTGCATGACCGAGACTGATCCGGCCTCCTGTTCACGCAGAGCATCGCGAACATTCGTTTCAAGATCCCGTACCTCAAGAATCATCTGCCCGACGGCCTCAAAAGCCTGCTCGGCCTGACCCGATGCGTTCACCGATTCCTCTATCCCGTCACGCGTTTTCCGCAGTTCGCCGCGGATGACCTTGCTTTGTAACGACGAGTTCTCCGCGAGTGCACGTATCTCTTCGGCAACCACCGCAAATCCCCTCCCGTACTCACCGGCGTGTGCAGCTTCAATTGCTGCATTCATTGCGAGCAGGTTCGTCCGGGCGGCGATCGAGGCAATCAGGGCGTTCGCCTGCTGCAACTGTGCCGACTGTTCCGCTACGGCAGTTATCCTGCCGGACAGGAGTTGTATAGCCTCCCTCCCCCGGTCGGCGGATTGAACGAGTTGACCGACGAACTCATCGACGTGTTCCAGGTTCCGGGTAATAGAGGATACGTTGGCGGTCATTTCTTCGACCGCTGCCGCCGAATCCTCAATGCGGGTCGAAAGCGTCTGTATCGTCTGCTGCAGCGATGTGATATTACCCGTGATTTCCTCGACTGAGGAACTCGACTGATTGATGCTGTGTTGCTGTGACACGACCTGGTCGCTGATGCGTTCGAGCAGACCCTCGATGGAGGCCATGGAGAGCGACGCTTCTTCGGCCACCCCATCGAGCTCGCGCGCGTTCGCGGTCATTTCCAGAGTCGACGTCTTGATACCAGAAACTATTCCGGCGAGCGTCGATACAAAGCTGTTGAAATGCCTCGCCACACGACCGACCTCGTTTCCGCGTTTCTCTGAAAGCCGGGCAGTCAGATCTCCGTCGCCGACGGAAATGTCTTTCAGGCGATCAGCAGTTGCATTCAGCGGTCTGGATATCACCCGGCGGGTAAACAGGACCGTCACGACGCTGCCGAGGAGCATGAGCGCAAAAATAACCAGCAACAGCGTATTCAGCTCTGCGCGCGCAGCATCGCGAAGCGGCCCTACGTTTATGACCGCGACAATGTGTCCGTTAATCTGCCCCTGATAATCGGCGAAGGGAATGTAGGCGAGCTCATAGCTCCCGACTGACTGCACGTGTATATCCCCGGTCGCGACCGTCTGTTCGAGGACAGAGGGGTCAAGCATGCGGTCAAGATCGATCCAGTCGGCCGAAACCTCAGACACCACGCTGTCACCGAATCTACCCTGAAAATAGCGCTCGAAGTCTTCGCCGAAGAACAGCTCTTCAGCCGCGTCGGCGTTCACCAGGAGTACGATACCTGTCTCAAGCGACAGGTCAAGAAAGCGCAGAATTTCCTGTGGCTGATAATAGACCTCAACGCTCCCGAGGTACTCGTCCCCTGACATCACCGGGGCGAGCCCCCGAATCACGAATCCGCCGCGACCGAGCTCCGCACCACGCACCGGCCGCCGGGTGCGCTCGACTTCGAGTATCGTGTTCCGGAAGGACGAAAGATCGTCACCGGCCTGATCGGTCCACGTGCGAAAGAAGCTGACCGCAGGTGCCTTGTGGAAGTGGACCCGGAAGTCACCTTCGCCACGGGCTCTTTCAATCGCCTCAACGAGCGGCATGACACCCGATGCGAGCAGCTCGCGCCCGGCAGCTTCATCATCCATTCTGTATGCTTCCCGGGCCACCTCGAGTTCGGCAATGACCGTGGCGACCTGAACTGCCTTGTCGGCGAGTTCATCCTGTATGCGCTCGACGAGTAAGGCCTGTCCGCGGAGATTGGCTTCTATCGCTGCGCGGCTCGCATTCGTGAGTGACCGCCCGGCGAGCACACCAACGGTGAGGAGTATAACGAGCAACATCGCGACGAATGCCGAAGTCACCGCGGCCGCGAGGCTGAGGGCATGTGAACTTTTCATAATTATCTATGTTTATAGGATGACGCGGCCGAATTGTCACCCGGAATCGGCGACTTTCATGCTACATTCCTGACATGCAGGTAGTTTTTCTCGACAGCGCGCCCTCCGGGTCGTGCCGCTACACACACCACGGTGCCGATATCCACGAGTACCCGGAAACGGTATTCATGGACCTCGCCGACAGATGCCGACACGCTGATGTCATCGTGACGCGGGTAATGCCGCTTCGACGCGAAATTCTCGACTATGTCACCCGGCCCCGGCACATCATTGTACCGGCACAGGATGCAGAGCGCCTTGTCGAAGGCGAGATCGCCGGACAGCTTGAGATACAGGTACACCTGGTAGATTCCGACCCGTCCGACTGGCCGTCCTTCAAGACTGAGGTGCTCTCAATCGTCGGATCCCTGCTTCCCAAGCAGTGACCGAAGCGGCTGCCCCGGCTTTGCATAACTGAAACGGTCTATCGTTCTTGGCAGCGCGTACGCGTCGACGCCACTGACCGATACCACGTCTCCCCGGTCGAGCTGCAGCCACATATCGTCGTGCAGGAGCTCAGGGTCACAGTCGATGCGCTCGATAGTCGCAACGATCAGGATCGTATTGTTTTCCTCAATGGCGTACTCGTTCATGTATCTGCACAGGAGCCTGACCGGACTGCCGGCGACGAAAGGCACGTCGATACCGTCTTCGAACACGGCCGTCAGGCTCGTATAGTCAAACTCCGAAGCACCCTCTTCGAAACGGGCTGATGTCATATGGGCGTCTGCGATCATATCCGCCCTGATGTGATTCACCGTGAAGGATCCCGTTCGACGCAGGTTCGCGTAGGTATCACGCGGGACGCTCGTGGGCCGCACTACGAACCCGAGCATAGGCGGATTACTGCCGAGGTGGGTCACACTGCTGAACACCGCCACATTCGGGGTTCCATCCACGTGAATGGTTCCTATGAGGTTTGCAGACTTGTATCCGGTGCAACTGTTGATAAGATTCAGGCGGGGGATTTTTTCCATGCCGGCGATATCTTCGGCGCTGAAAGACTTCATGTTCTGCTCCTCTTCGATACGTGAGTTGTTTGACTCCCTATGGTACACGATTGCCGGACCACCTATCCACAGGCCCATGACCGACCCGTTCTGATGTGCTATCTTCAACACCCATGCACACCGGACGGCTTCGGGGCCTGCGCGCTCAGCACATTCTATTCCACGTAGCACTCATGAGCGTGTGGACCATCTTCGCCGGCAACGCCCGTCTCGACACCGTCCTCCTGGGTCTTGCGGTCACCCTGGTGCCGGTCATCCTGTTTCGGCACACCTACCGCATCGTAGCCACCAGCAGACTGTTTGCGTCGCTTCATCGTCTGCCGAAATTCCTTCTGATCGTCGGAACATCCATGGTCCTCGCGAGCGTCCGCATCGCAGTCCTCGCGTTTCGCCCCGGTGTATCAGTTCACTCGCGTATCATCACCTACGAGCCGGAGATTCACGATCGTCTTGCGATCGTCCTGCTCGCCTGCGCGGTGACCCTTACCCCGGGAACCATCGTCGTCGACCGGGATGACCGGCGTCTGTACGTGCACGTCCTCGCACAAAAGGGGACCACAAACGAAGAGGTGCGGAAAGGCATCGAGCGGCTCGAAGCCCCTCTGAAAGCGGCGCTCCGGGAGCAGGCGACGTGATGGACCTTACTGCGACGACGACCCTTCTTCTCGATGCCGCCATTCTCCTCATTGTGCTGGGCGCGCTGGTGGTCTTCGTCCGCATTCTCAAAGGCCCGACACAGGCCGATCGCATCGTCGCAGGGTCGGTAGTGGGTACCATGTTGTTCAGCTGTATTCTGCTTCTTTCGGTCCGGCTGAATGAACCGGTTATGATCGATGTCGCGCTGGTGTATGCGGTACTTCAGTTTGTCGACCTGATCATCTACGCAAAATATCTGGGGCGGAGGTAGCAGGCGCATGCATGTATTTTCGATTTTGAGTCTGGCAGCCGCGGGATTCTTCTTTATCGCGACGGCGGTCGGTATGTTCCGCTTCGAGACCGTCTACGCCCGATTGCACAGCGCGGGAAAATCCCTGACCGGCGGAGCGGTATCGGTAATCCTGTTCGTCATGCTGAACGCTGACTCGACCGCAGACATCATACGGCTCGTCGTCATTACGGTTTTTCTTCTCGCAACGAGCACGCTCGGAACCCACGCGCTTGCCCGCGCGTCGCATCAGGCATCGATCGACCTGGACAGCCTCGACGAAGACGAGTACGCGACGGCAATCGAAGCAGGATTCGTCGTCGGGGAACGGACGAGGAAGTCCGAGGGAGGTGGAAATGCTTGAAGCGGCCGTTGTTCTGCTCTGCCTCTTTCTCGTCGGGGTATCGCTCTACACCGTGAACTCGTCATCCGTGTTTGCGGCGATCATTGCCATGGGGGTGTTCAGCATCATACTCACGGTCCTGTTCGTGATTCTTAAGGCCCCCGACGTCGCGATGACCGAGGCGGTCATCGGTGCCGGTCTGACCACGGCCTTTTTCGTCATCGCGCTGGACAAGACCCGTGACACAGACGGGGGCCACCGATGAGCCGCATCAGCGCCGCCGTGCTGGTGAGCGGCATCATCGTCTTCGGGGTTATTATCGCGTTCGAGCTCGCCGTGGCACCACGAACCGCAGACCCGCTGAATCACGCGCCGCTGACGCTTCGCGATACCGGAGCCGTCAATGCCGTATCGGCCATCCTGTTCGACTACCGGGCGCTCGACACCCTCGGTGAAGCGACGGTCATACTCATGACCGCGACGGTCGTCGCATTTCTGACGCCCCGGGCAAAAGCCTCCATGCTCGCAGTGCGACTTTCGAGCATCGTCCTCTACGGGGTCGTACTGCTCCTGCCCTTCATTACCATACTCGGTATCGCGGTCATGGCCCACGGACATGTATCACCGGGCGGCGGGTTCACCGGCGGTGTTATTGTCGCAACGAGCACGGTTTTTTACGCGGTCGTCTATTCGGTCGGTGGACAGCAGAGTTACGTCATCGCACCTGCGGCGAACAAACTCATTGAGAACACCGCGATGACGGCGTTCATCGGCGTGGGATTACTCGGACTTGGCCTGGCGGGATCCTTTCTCGCAAACGCACAAACCGGCATACCACTCGGTACGCCGGGTGAGCTGCTGAGTGCCGGCACCATACCCATGCTCAATCTCATCAGTGGCGTGAAGGTCGGCGTCGGCCTCGGCATCATCGTCATGAGCCTTTTTCTGGAGTGACCCGGAATGATTGTACTTACTATCGGCATCACGTGCATTGTGCTCACGGGAATCGGAATCTACGGCCTGCTCAGGCGTACACATATGATTCGCATGGTCCTGTGTTTCAACATTCTTGAAGCAGCAGCACTGCTCGGCCTCGTTCTCATAGCCTACAGACCGGACGCCCGCTCACCTATTCTCAGGGCGGCGACAGACGTACATGTGCTTCCGCTTCCGCACGCACTCGCCCTCACGGCAATCGTCATCGGAGCCAGTCTCACCGCCCTTATGCTCACGCTCATAGTACGCGTTCACCGCAGTCATGGAACGGTTCTCGTGGACAAACTCAAGGACTGGCGCGGATGAACAGTCTGCTCACGGAACTCCCGGTTCTTCTGATCGTGATACCTCTGGCCGGTGTCCCCCTGCTCTATTTTACGACCCGCTCAGGACGCGGCACCGCACTGCCTGCGCTGGCCGTCATCCTTGTCGTCGTGACGCTGCTTTCGTTTTCCATACGCGACGCGATGCACGCTCCTGTCGTGACCGCCGCGGGAGGGTGGCAGCCTGATCTCGGTATAGGCCTGCAGTTTGATCTGCTCGCTGTAGCGGCAATGCTGGTGACCTCACTCATCGTGGCTCAAGCAATCCTGTCTCATGACGAGACATCCGGCGCGCAGCACTTTCGAACCCTGCTCATGCTGCTGTACGCCGGATCGAACGGTCTCATGCTCACCCAGGATCTGTTCAACGCCTACGTGTTCATCGAGATCACGAGTATTGCGTCCTACGCGCTTGTCGCCTCGCGACAGGACAAGGGAGGCTTTGAGAGTGCGTTCAAGTACGTCGTCATGGGCTCGTTTGCAGGTCTGCTGGTGCTCTGGGGAATCGCGGGTCTGTATCTGACCACCGGGACGCTCGATATGCAGAGTCTTGCACCACGCTTCGATGCCGCTCAGGGGGCGGTGCCAGCCCTGTCTGCGGCAGCCATCATCGCCGGTCTGCTCATCAAGCTCGGTCAGGTTCCATTCCATGCGTGGAAGGCCGACAGCCTCTCGGGCGCCTCCTATACGGTTTCCGCACTTCTGTCCGGCGTCACCACAACGGCCTTTTTCGTACTGCTGCTGCGAGTGCTCTCGGCGCTTCCCTCGCTCACGCTGAGCCTCGCCCCGGTCCTGACCACCATTGCCAGCCTCAGCATTATAACCGGTCATCTCATGGCCCTCAGACAGCCACGCTATTCACGACTACTGGCCTATTCGAGCGTCGCGCACATAGGATACGGCCTGCTCGCCGTCAGCTCCGGAGCGGTGACCGCAATCGCAGCTGGACTGTTTCACATCCTCGTACACGCGATCATGAAATCCAGCCTGTTCTTCCTCGGACGTTCATTCCTGCATACCGGAAACCGGTCAGACCGCCTTGAGGCAATCGTGTTTCCCGAGCAGTATCGCAAGCTCCACGTCACCCTGTACGTCCTTCTCGCCATGAGCATGATCGGTATACCCCCCGTGCTCGGATTTACGAGTAAATGGTACGCCGTCCTCGAGACCGCCCGCGCCGGATATCACACCGGCGCGGTACTCATTGCGCTCGGAGGCGCTGTGGCGCTTGTGTACTACCTTCGTGTCGGTATACAGCTGGTACACCCCGGTCTGCCCGAGCTCTCGTCTCCGGGACCGGCGTCAAGGCGCCTGCCGGTACCTCTCGCAGGGACCGCCCTGATCCTCCTGCTAGCGGTGTTCAGCGACCGGCTGCTCGCGTTCTGCGTACAGGCGGTCGTGCAGCTCCTGGAGGCAGTGTAATGAGCGGCATTACGGCAGCCGTCCTGCAGACGGTGAACACCCCCCATATCGAGTCAGGAGCTATATTCGTCTCGCAGGCGATCCTCCTGTTCGGGCTTCTGGCCCTCGTGTTTGTCGCGCTGCACACGAGGCGGTCGGCACTCTGGTGGGTCGGGGCGATCGTTCATATCGGTGCCGGTGCCCTGCTGCCGTACACGGCAGATATGGTGAGTTTTTTCATGATCTGGGAGCTCATTACCGTTGGCGCGGCAATCGTACTCGTCTGTGAGCCCGATGCCCACGGCCTTCTGAGGCGATATCTGCCGTGGCAGCTGCTCGCAGCAGCGCTGCTCCTGTCCGGGTTTGCCCTGCACTTTGCCGAATCCGGGTCTGTCGCCCTGCCCGCGGCAGGGGTGACCGCCGGTCGGATATTAATAGGCATCGCTGTTGCGATCAAGGCAGCACTCATGCCCCTGCACCTCTGGATGGTCGGGACCTACGCCAGGGTCAGACCCGGAACGGCGGTCGTCCTTTCGGCGGTGGCGACGAAGATCGGTGTGTTCGGTGTGTATCGTCTGCTTCCGGGAAGTATCAGCCTCGAGATTCTCGGTGGCATCATGGCTACGGTGGCCGTCCTGTATGCCTTGCGACAGAACAGACTGCGACCCTTTCTCGCGTTTCACATCATAAGCCAGGTCGGCTACATGATTGCGGGCGTCGGCAGCGCGGCGGCAGCGGCTCAGATCGCCGGCCTGTACCACCTCGGCAATCACATCGTGTACAAGGGCCTGCTGTTTATGGTCGTCGCGCTCATGGTCCCGATGACCGGCACACCCAACATCTACTCGACCAGAGGGATGGGCCGCAGATCCTTCGTCCTGACCGTCGCGGCAATAGCCGGCGCCTTGAGCATTTCGGGTGTACCGCCCTTCAACGGCTATATCAGCAAGTCCCTGCTGCAGTACTCGCTTGTCTCACCCGTAGCGATACATCTTCTCACGATCGCCGGCATAGGCACGGCGCTTTCGTTTACGAAGTTCCTCTGGCACGGATTTCTGAGACCCGGCCCGCTGCCTCAAGCGCACGACGTCGGGGAAGGTCTCATAGCACGAACAGGGACGCGCACGATCACCGTTGCGCTCTCGCTTCTGTGTCTGCTGATGGGCCTGTATCCGCGCAGTTTTTTCGCCGAACTCCCCGACAGTGCAGGTATAACACAGCAGTCCTTTGAGAGCGGGCTCGTGTGGCCCGTCGTCGGTGCGGCGCTGTTCTTCATCCTCTACGGCCCCATCCTTCGGGTGCTGCTGGTAACGCTACCGGGGTCGACCACGGTAATGAACCTGCTTCGATCAGCCGGAACCCGCGGTCTTCAGCTCATGCAGCGGCAGCATACAGGCGATATCCGTCGCTACCTCGGCTGGGCTGTCGGCGGGACCATGCTCCTGTGGACCTGGGTGCTCCTTGCACCGTAACTGCCCATAAAACCGGTTTCCTTGTAGAGACGCGACTGAAGCACTACACTAGAAGGGGAACATCATGAAAGAAATACGATTCAACGCGACAGATGAAGCTTCAACCGACCTTCCTGCCCTGTACGCGAGCGCCGGTACCGGTGCCGCGGTCCACTGCGCGGCTCCCGCCATGCAGGAGATGCTGACCCATCTGGCATCTCTGCCGGGAAGCGGACCACGGTTTTTGCGACTGCAGTGGAGTCTGGACCTCGTTCGCCCGGTTATCGACGACGTAAGCAGAATCCGCAACCTGGGAAATGATGAAGAGCGCCGTCGCGGCCTTCTTGCGATGACCAGGGCGGCGTCTACCGAAAGCGCAGGCGCCATACGCTACGTCTGGGATGCCCTCGATACCGTCCTTGACGCACTCGTGGCCCGCGGGTTTCGGCCGGTGCTGTCGCTCATGGGTAACCCCGGCGGCAGATTCCGGGATTTCTCGGAGTCCGAGGAAGTCCTCGCCTGGAGTGAGCTCATACGACAGTTTGCCGCCCATCTCGTCGGTCGTTACGGTGAACAGGAGGTTCAGGAATGGCTTTTTGAGAGCTGGAATGAACCCGAACTCTCGCACTGGGGGCTGATTCGACGTCCCGGCATCGATGCCTTCCTCGCCTACTACGACGCCTGCTCACACGGACTTGCACAGGTAAGCTCCCGACTGCGCTTCGGCGGCCCTTCGACCGCCATGACGAAGACGCCGCTCTTCAAGGCCCTGCTCGAGCACTGCGCGCGCGGTACGAGTATCATGACCGGCAAATCGGGTGTGCGCATCGATTTTATCTCCTATCATGAAAAGGCGATGGGCGAACGCAGCATAGATACCGATTTGAACCCGGACGCCATGATCGATCGCGAGATGCAGATACAGGAGTGGATACGCACCCACGTTCCCTCTCTGAAGAATGTCCCGCTGTTCAACAACGAATCGGATCCCCAGGCGGGCCCGACGACGACGCACACCTGGCGCGCGCACTCCGAGTACCCGGCTCATTACATAGGCATGGAACTGGCCCGACGCATGCGCGAGAAATCCGATACGGCGATGATGCGCGGGCTTCAGAATGCCCGGGTCGGCCGCTGGGGCGAGCGCACCATGGCGACCGGCTGGTTCTACGGCTACGATTCCGACTTTGCCGAGCGCTGGTCGAGTGTAACTCCAGGTGACGAACCCGAGCACGGTCACGACCTGGTCATCAAACCGGCAATGACCGGGCTGGCCCTGTGCAGACGCCTCGGCAGCAGGAAACTCGGTCTTGGAGCCATCGAGGACTCTCCCGCGATACGCTGGATAGCAGCGCGCGATGCGGAATCGGGCATGATCTCGCTCCTGGTCTGCCACTGGACCAACGTGCGGACCCGGGAGAAGTCCGGTGCACGGGTGAACGTGGTAATCGAAGGGCTGCCGAAGGCCCGTTACCGCAGCGTCCGCTACCGTCTCGCTCCGTCGACCGCGTCTGCGTACGACATCTGGAACATGGCAGGAGCTCCGGTCAAGCCTGATGCGGAGCTGCTTGAGCAGATGCAGGCCGGAGCGCTGAGCCTGCGCGCGGGTCGTCCTCGCGACGAAGATCTCAAGAAAGGCGCTCTGGAACTCACGGTTCGCACCGAACCGGGATCAGTTGAACTCCTGCTCATCGGGACCGAAGAGTCCTGTCCTCCCCCGGCGGTGCCCGGGAAACTCCGCTTCGAGTCGTATCGCGGCGACGGTGGCGTGCAGAGAACGCTTCTCGCCTGGACACCGGTCACATCTGCTTCGCTTCTGACCTACCGCGTCTGGGCTGACGAGCGGACGGGAAGCAAACCACAGAACATCGCCGACGGCGATACGACTGCAGCACTTATCCGTATCCCGAAAGCCTTTCAGAAGACCGGGATGCAGTTCACCGTAACCGCCGAGGACATCTGGGGCCGACAGAGCGAACCGTCCGATCCCATCGTTCTGTAGGGAAGCGTTTAATGAGAGTTGATTCTCTTTTCAACACTCATTTTAGAGTATTTTGAGCTGTATTCTCCAGAAATACGTCCTATTCTGCCTACAGAGGCAAAACAAACCTTGCGAAATTCGAGAAACGCCCCATATAATCCGAAATATGGCACCAGAAAGAGTGATGAGTGAATCATCTCTCACACCTACTACGGTCGACCGGCTCCTCGACGCGGCTATACGACTGTTCTCTAAACGCTGGTACAGCGAGGTGAGCGTCGCCGACATCTGTCGAACCGCGGGTGTCTCCAACGGCATCTTTTACCGTTACTACCGCGGAAAAGAAGCAATCTTTCGCGAACTCATAGAACGCTATCTGACACTGCTTTCCGAAGCGCTTGCCGGGCTTGACGGATACACCGGACTCGACGGCCTGCGCCGATTCATCGACTGTGTTTTTCATATTACCGGGCATCAGCGCGACCTTGTGTCCATTTTTCGCGAAGGTCAGTATCGCTTCTACGAGTACGAACGCCGGCTCGCACAGCTGTACTCCGGCCGCCTCGAACAGATCCTCGGGCGCAGAATCAGTCCGAGCGAACACATATTTCTACTTGCCGGGACCCGCTTTCTCGCCTTCCGCTCGGTCTGGAACGGGGCAAACTTCGACACAGGGCAAATCCTGACGATCATGACCCGGGGCCTCTTCCCGGATGCACCGCTGCAGACTGAATCGGTGTTCGAGGGGGATATCACTCCACCAGCCATGCAACTCTCGCGTGACACCGTGCAGCGACTGCTGCAGGCGGGAAAGGCTCTCTTCGGCAAACGGGGCTACCACGACGTGAACATTCATGAGATCACCGACGCGGCGCAGGTCGGAGTCGGAACCTTCTACAACTACTTCCAGAGCAAGGAAGCCTTCGCCGAAGCAGTCATTGAACTCGTCAGCACTGAGATCAGGACCTTTATCCGAAGGAACCTGAGGCACGACGATCATCCGGCACTCCGTGAGCTGCGGGGTATGCTTCTGTTTTCGTTCTACATCACTGCGATCGATCGCAGCTGTTACAACATTGTTCGCGAAGGTGAGTTTGTCGTACCCGATGCGGTCCGCCGGTACTACGACGCGTTTGAGTCAGGCTATCACCACCGGGCTGCCGATTTCCGGGACCTTGATGTCGGCATAGCTGCGAACTTTCTCATGGGTCTCTCGCACTATCTCGGTCTCGAACTTCTCTACGATGGAAACACGAACCGCGCACAGCACCTCATCAACGGTCTTGCCGGGCACTTGAAACACGGAATCAGAATGGAGGACATCCAATGAGCTACGCACGAATCGCGGGTACCGGCCTGTATGCACCGGGTGAGCCCATAACAAACGAGGAACTCATGTCCCTCGCGGGCATTGAGTTCGACGCGGACCGGTACCGGGAGAAAATCGGCATAGGAACAAGGCACATCGCACGCCTTCGCGGACTCGAGGAAACAACGGCCGATTTCGCCGAGCAGGCGGCACGGCGGGCACTGGCTGATGCGAAGATTGACGCGTCAGACGTGGATCTGTTCATCGTTGCCACCGATACCCCCGAATATATCAGCCCCCCGACGGCCGTCCTCATGCAGGGGCGCTTACAGGGAGGGCAGACGAACAGCGGCAGCTTCGACATCAACGCAAGCTGCGCCGGCTTCGCGACCGCCTACGATACGGCAGCACGCATCGTCGCGAGCGACCCGGACGTGCACACAGCCGTGGTTACGGGCGTATACAACATGCCCGCGTACGCGAGGGACGGAGACGCATTCGGGCTTTCGATTTTTGCAGACGGCGCGGGGAGCTTCGTTCTGACCAAAGCCGATGAGGCAGGCTACGTTGCCACCGCGCGCGTAAGCGACGGTACGCAGTGGGACTTTGTCGGCGTATACGCGGGCGGAACGAAGCGCCCGATCACTCACGAGGTGCTCGACGAGGGAACCTACGGGCTGCAGCTTCTGAAGCGACTGCCCGGTGACCGCAACGTCAAACTCTGGCCCGACGTCGTACATCGGGTGGCCGCTCGCGCGGGTTTTGCGATTAAAGACATCGACCAGGTCATCTACACGCAGATCAACCGTTCGGTGATTGAGCAGGTCAACGAGATCCTCGGCATCCCGATGACGAAGAGCCACACCATTATGGACCGCTACGGCTACACCGGCAGCGCCTGCGTGCCAATGGCCTTCGCCGATGCGGTTGCACAGGGTGCGGTGAGTCGCGGCGACCGGGTCGTATTCGTGGCGTCCGGAGCAGGGCTCGCGGTCACTGCAAACGCGTTTATCTACTAATACCGAAGAAACAGGAGGAATGAATGAACACGGAAAAACACAGGAGTGTCTACCAGAGCAAACTCGTCACGATCGACGAAGCAGTGGAACGGGCAATCAAAAGCAACAGGGATGTCGTCGTCGCGCAATGCGCCTCCGAGCCGCAGGGCATGATGTCACGCTTTCACATCGTCGCCGACAAGGTCGAGAACGTGAATGTGTTCAGCGTGCTGACACTCGCGCCATACGATTTTTACATGAAGCCGGAAATGAAAGGCCACTTTACCCTCTGCAGCTGGTTTCACGCACCCGGATCACGCGCCGCGGTGAAGGCGGGAACCGGCACCGTGACCTTTGTGCCGAACATGCTCCACAGGGCGGCGCTTGACCGCATCGACGCGCGCAGACCCGACGTGTTTGTCGGCACGTGCACACCGCCGGACCAGAAGGGCTTCGTCTCTCTTTCGCTCGGCATCACCTACGAGAAAGACGTGATCGAAGCGGCCGATCTGGTTGTCCTGGAGGTCAACGAGAATCTCCCCCGAACCTTTGGAGACACGCACATTCACGTGTCGGACGTCGACATATTTGTCGAGAACAACCAGGACGTTCCGTCGCTGCCGACACCGGAGCTCAGTGAAACTGACCATCAGATCGGTGCCTACATTGCCGAACTGGTAGATGATGGATCGACCATACAGCTTGGTATCGGAAACATCCCCAACGCGGTTGCCGGAGCCCTGAAAGACAAGCACGACCTCGGCGTCCACACCGAGATGTTTGTCCACAGCATGATGGAACTCTACGAGGCCGGCGTCATTACAAACAAGCGGAAAGCGCTCAAGAAAGACAAGTTCGTCTGCACCTTTGCCATGGGAGGTCGGGAGCTGTACGACTGGCTTGACGACAACCTCGCCGTGGACTTCGAACGTGGAAAATGGGTCAACGATCCCTGCGTCATCCGGCAGAACAGCCGCATGGTCAGCATCAACACCTGCATAATGGTCGACTTCACCGGACAGGTCGCAAGCGAGTCGATCGGTCCGGTTCAGTACTCGGGAACCGGCGGCCAGACCGACACAGCTGTCGGTGCGAAGGAAGCCTACGACGGCCTCGGCAAGAACATTATCGCCTGTCACTCAACGGCAAAAGGAGGAACAATCAGCACGATCGTTCCTATGCTGCCACAGGGGAGTGCGGTAACGCTGCACCGCAGCAACCTCGACAACGTCGTCACCGAGTACGGAATCGCACGGCTGCGTGGCCGCACGGTCGCGGAACGCACCCGTGCCCTTATCGCAATCGCACACCCGGACTTCCGGGCCGAGCTTACCGAAGAAGCGCACAAGCTCGGGTATCTGTAGAAAAGGGAATACACAATGAAAGACGTAATAATAGCAGCAGCCACACGAACTGCGGTCGGTTCCTTCGGCGGTTCACTCGCCGGAACAGACGCGGTGCAGCTCGGTACGACGGCCCTGACGGGCGCGCTGAATGCAGCCGGTCTGAACGCCGAACAGCTCGATGAAGTCATAGTCGGTAACATCCTCAGTACCAACCTCGGTCAGAACCTCGCCCGTCAGGTTGCCGTGAACAGCGGCTGCCCGCACCGGGTCCCGGCCTATACGGTCAACAAACTCTGCGGGTCGGGGCTCAAGTCTGTCGTGCTCGGCGTACAGGCTATACAGCTCGGTGACGCTCGTGTGATCGCCGCGGGAGGATCGGAAAACATGACCATGACCCCCTACGCGATGCCAAAAGCACGCTACGGAGCCAAGCTCGGGAACACCGAACTCGTCGACCTGATCATGCGGGATGCGCTGACCGATGCCTTTGACGGCGCTCCCATGGGGGAAACCGCCGAACGCCTCGCAGACCGCTTCGGCATAAGCCGGGAGGAAATGGATGAGTTCGCCGCAGCGAGCCAGAACAAGGCATGCGCAGCCCGTGCGGCGGGTACATTCGCCGACGAGATCGTCCCGGTCATGATTCCGCAGCGTAAAGGGGACCCCATCGCGTTTGACACCGACGAGTTTCCCCGGGAGGGCGTTACCCCGGAGGGTCTTGCCGGACTGAAACCCGCGTTTCGCAGGGACGGAGGTCGCGTGACCGCCGGAAACTCCTCAGGCATCAACGACGGAGCGGCCTTCGTGATACTCTGCGACGCCGACTTCGCCGTCGAGCACAAGCTCCCCGTCCTTGCTCGCATACGATCCTACGGCACAGCCGGTGTCGACCCGGCCGAGATGGGCTACGGTCCGGTCCCTGCAACCGCCGAGGCGCTCAGGCGGGCCGGCATGAAGCTCGCAGACATTCAGCTCGCCGAGCTGAATGAGGCCTTCGCCGCGCAGTCCCTGTCGGTGCTCAAGGGTTTCGAGAACGAGCTCGGGGGAATAGACCCGGGGATCGTGAACGTGAACGGTGGGGCGATCGCACTCGGACACCCGGTCGGAGCGAGCGGGACCCGCATACTCGTTACCCTTCTTCACGAGATGAAGCGTCGCGACGTGCAGACCGGCCTCGCAAGCCTGTGCATAGGCGGTGGTCAGGGCATAAGCATGATCGTCGAACGCAGCTGATAAAATTTTTCGTCGACAATAATAAAGAGAGCCCGGGAATCACGAAAAATGTGGTCCCGGGCATTTTTTTGATCTTTCGTCTAATTGTTCCAGGATCTACACTTCCTTTATCAACAAAAAAACGGAGGATAGTAGTGAAAAATCTGCGTCTCGGAACGAAGCTTATTGGTGGCTTCCTGATTGTAGCCCTCATAGTAGGGATAGTCGGTGCGATCGGGTGGTTTGGTGCGGTAACCCTCGACAACCGCATCGAAGAAATCGGTGAGGTGAGACTTCCGAGTGTCTCCAACCTCCTGGTTGTCGAAGTCGAAGTATTTGCCATTTCTACCGCAATGCGATCATTGCTCAGTCCCCGTTTACCGATTGAGATCAGGGAGCAGCAGTTTGCCAACATCGAGGGCTCCCGCCGGCGCATCGGTCTCGCCTGGGACGCGTTTGAGGTATTGCCGCAGACCGATGAAGAAGCGGTCATGTGGAACCGCTTCGTTCCCGAATACGATCGCCTTCGAGAACTCAACGACGAGTTCATCGCGCAGGTCCGCGCCGCAGACGCCATAGACATACAGAATCCCGACGCCTTTGAAGCACGCGTGCAGGGTTTCATTACCGATCATCACGTACTTATGGGGCGGGTCACCGACTACATGCTGACCGGGGACGCCTTCGAGGGTGGAACCGACCCGACGGCCTGCAATTTTGGAATGTGGCTGCGGGGCTACCGGTCCAGTAATCCCCGAATCAACGAGATTCTGGCAGCCCTGCCCGAATCACACGACCCCTTTCATTTCGCGGTCGATACCATACAGCGTGAACTCGCCGCCGGAAACGAACAGGCGGCCCTGAACGCTTTTGTGAATGTCATGCAACCCAACGCCGGAGCCACATTCGCGCAGTTCGATCGGCTGCTCGCCGAGGCCCAGGCAGCCGTCGCGATCTTCGAAGAACTCAACGACTTCGGGTTCACGGACGTCGTTCAACAGCAGGACCGCGTGAAGGACATGCTGACTGAGATCATTGAACTGAACGAAGCGGTAGCAGCTCAGGAAGTCACTGACGCCGCTCGGGACGGGAACTTCGTGCAGACCAGTGTCGTCGCCGGCATCATCATAGGCGTACTCGCCGCGATCGCCCTCGGACTGCTGATCACCCGCGGCATAACGCACCCGGTCTCCCTCGGTGTGGCCTTTGCGAAACGTATTGCCGCCGGTGATCTGACCGGAACCCTGGACGTCGAGCAGAAAGACGAGATCGGTATTCTTGCCGAGGCAATGCGGGAAATGACGCGAAAAATCACCGAAATCGTACAGAGCGTACAGCAGTCCTCGGCAAACGTAGCCTCCGGCAGCGAGCAGATGAGCTCAACCGCTCAGGAACTCTCCAGCGGCAGCGCCGAACAGGCAGCAAACGCCGAGGAAGTCTCATCGTCCATGGAAGAGATGAGCTCAAACATCAGCCAGAACTCCGAAAACGCGCAGGAGACCGAGCAGATCGCGCGGCAGTCCGCTGCAGACGCGGAGAACGGAGGGAAGGCCGTCGAGCAGACGGTCGAGGCAATGAAGCAGATCGCCGAGAAGATATCCATCATTGAAGACATTGCCCGGAACACCAACCTTCTCGCGCTCAACGCCGCGATAGAGGCAGCGCGCGCCGGCGACCACGGCAAGGGTTTTGCGGTCGTCGCCAGTGAAGTGCGTAAGCTGGCAGAACGCAGCCAGCAGGCAGCCGGCGAGATCAGCAATCTGTCAAAGAGCAGCGTCGAGGTCGCCGAATCGGCCGGTACGATGATCGCGCGTATCGTCCCCAATATTCAGCGCACAGCCCAGCTCGTAGAGGAAATCAACGCGGCGAGCAAGGAGCAGGACTCCGGAGCGAACCAGATCAATCAGGCCATACTGCAGCTCGATCAGGTCATACAGCAGAATGCCTCTGCCAGCGAGGAAATGGCGTCCATGGCTGAGGAACTGGCCAGCCAGGCCGACAGCCTGCGCGAAACCATGGAGTTCTTCACTATCACCGGCAGCTCGTCGGTAGGAAACGGCGGACCGCGTAAGGCTATAGCTGCCGGAAGCAGGACAGCGTCAGCGGCCAGCACCGCGATTCGCCTCCACGACGGCGGCAACGAAAATATCGATGCCGACGATACGGAAGACTACTGATTCACAGTCGTGACACCTGATATGCTGCCGGCATGAAACACCACCGGGTTCTGCCGGCAGCTCTTCTGTCTGCCGTTGTGCTTGCGGTTCTGTCAGGATGCGCGGGACTGCCCTCGCCACAGGAACGATTTATTACGGCCCGCCCTGCGGAGGCTACCGGGCGTGCCGCTGCTACCGACGCGGTCGCATCCATGCCCCGGAGCAACCCGGCTGAGCCCGGACCCTATCGTGTGGCGCAGTTCCGCTACGGAAGTGCGCACAACCCGCGAAGACCCGAGTACGCCCACGCGGCGGTCCCGACCGATGCCTTTGACCTGTCGCCTTTCTTCGACGACATGAACCGCGCGTTCTGGGGGTACGACGCATCGGAAACACCGGTCAACGGTATCGTGTGGTATCCCGTCGGTGACGGCCCTTTCCCTGTGTTTCTGATTGCACACGGCAACCACAACCCGGCGTCGTTCTCCGAGCCCGGCTACGACTATCTCGGTGAGATGCTCGCGAGTCGCGGCATAGTCACCGTTTCGGTCGATCAGAACATGCTCAACGGGAACCACCGCGGTGAGAACGGGGCCCGTGCGATTCTGCTGCTCGAGCATGCACGCACCGTTCTTGCCATGAACGACAACCCCGGCACACCGCTCGCCGGACGGCTTGATACCGAGCGCGTCGTTCTCGCAGGGCATTCCCGGGGTGGAGAAGCAGCGGCGCTCGCGGCAATGCTGAATACACACGAACACTACCCCGGTGACGGGACCGTGGAGCTCGACTACCTACTCCCCATACGGGGCGTTATCAGCATTGCTCCGGTAGAAGGGCAGTACCGACCCGCAGGCCGCGAACTCCCTGTCCCGGATGGCGTACATTTTCTGGTCCTGCACGGCAGTCAGGACGGCGACGTCAACATGCACATGGGTCTGCGCTTTTTCCACCGTCCCGGTGCACACGCCGCCCACCGGCAGGCGGTCTGGATCTACGGGGCCGACCATTCCGCGTTTAACAGCAGGTGGGCGCTGAATCGCGATCCAGTACCGAGCAGCCCGCGACTGCTGCTGCCGGTGAGTGCACAGCAGGAGGCTGCACGCGTGTTCATCTCCGCTTTTCTGGAGTACGCCTTTGACCGTGACCCCGATGCGGCCCGCGTTGCCGAGTCACCATATCAATTCGCTGACTGGCTGCCGCCAACGGAGTACCGGACGCAGTACCGTCGTCCGGGGGTCGCGTATCTCAACACCTTTGAGGATGATGATCGCTTTCGCAGCGCCTCCCTACCGGGCTGGCAGAACAGTATTTCGGACGCTGAATCCTGGCGCGAACTGCGCTTCGGACTGACCAGTGACGCTGACAGCGTTTTCAGCATTTTTGGTCACGCCGGAACCTGGGGCCTGGAGATTACCTGGGAAGCCGACGAAGACGTCGGTTCGTATGTCGTATTCCGTTCAGAGACCGACGATCAGCCCTTTGCCGCCGACGCCGTGGCAATCGACATCGTTCTGGCAGCGTGGGATACCGAGCAGTCGTTTCGACCATGGCTAAGCGTCGAGACGGTGGACGGAACCCGCCACGGGATAGGCCTCGAGTCAATACAGGCCATACATGAGGCACCGGAGGTCAGAATTCTCACAAACCGCAACCGACACTACGTTCCGCAGACCATATACATCCCGCTTGAACTGATTCCCGGGCTTGAACCGGGAAGCGAGCTGCGGGCAGTTGAACTCAGTATCCCGCGCGATGCGGATGGCCGCATCATTATCCCGGCAGTCATGTTCTACGGCGGAGGTGCATAACAATGGGTATCAGACGATTTACCAGGGTTCTGATCGTTCTCTCGGTACTCTGCGCGACGCAGCTCTCCGCCCAGCAGACAAGGCCTGTGATTCTGCCCCGCGTCGACGGTTTTGCCGCCGGTTTTCAGACAAGATCGCACTATTATGCGCTGCTCTCCGATCGGGAAAGCAGCTGGTACGCTCTGGCGGGTTACGGCACACCGCGGGACCTGCCGCAGGCCTCTGAAGAAGGCGTCGCGATCCTTCGTGAGCTCACCTTTGATGCAGGATTCATTCAGACCATCGCCGGCGACCGACGCTATGCCCCTGCAGCCCTCGACCTCGCGTTCTCCACAGGAGCCCGGGTCCGCGAGGCAAATGATTCCACGCACCGGTTTGAGCTCGAACCCCGGCTGGCGCTGCGGCTCTCCTCGGGTCCCGACCGCTCTCCCTGGGCGACCCGGCGCGGGGAACTTACGGTACACACCGGTGTGCGTTCATCTCTTCTGGTCCTGGATGCGCAGGGGCAGGCGCCGGAAATCAACCTGCCGTTCGCATCCGCCGAGGCCTCGATTCAAAGGGAGCTCCTTGGTCACTGGCTGATGATTGAAGCCTCAGCGCGTGGCGAGCAGGTTTTCGGTTCGGACGTCACACTCAACGATGCCCGGGAATCCGCACCGTGGATGCTCGCGTTCGCCCGGGACTACCGGGGACCGGTCGTGCCTGAAGCGTCCGTTGCGAGCGGCTACGGCGAACTTGGACTTCGGAGTCGTATCGTGCGGTTCAGATGGTACGCCGAGTGGGCGGCGGAGGCAGTGCTTTTTGCACAGACCGCCGCGGTTTCAGAATCGCTCGCCTCGCTCGGGCAGGCCTGGGGCGGGATATCGGAGAACCGCAGCTACGCCTGGGGCGCGGGCCTTACCGCCCGTACGCGTCACACTCCGGTCAGCATGGACCTGTCGGTGCACGCCGGCGTCGCGTTTGACGTCGAAGATGCTTCGCAGTCACGGGCGTATGTGTATCTTGAAACACGACGCCCAGGCGATTAACGGCGCATGGTGGTGATAATCTCGTTGACCGCACCGGCAGCAGGAGTAGGCTCCATTCTGAACCGGGCAACAAAATCTTCGCTCTTGAAGCGATATTCCCGGTCGAACAGGTAGGCAATATCGGCAAGCTCCTTCGTCTGGCTGTTGAAGAGCCCTGAGAGTTTGAGCGAGCGGCTCTTAAGCAGATCGACGCGTGGTGTAAGCCCCATTTCGCGGGCAAAAAGCTCAACCCATTCGGTACCGGTGAGCGGTGTCGGGTCGGTCGGGAGGTGCCATGCCCGCCCGAAGGCCTCCGGGGTATTACCGAGCAACGCGACCGCCCGGGCAGCGTCATGCACGTAGGTGCAGCTGTGCGCTTTGTCGAGCGAGCCGATCCACTGGGCGTTTTCACCCGCGGCGAGTCTGCGATACACCATCTCGACGACCAGACTTCCCGTGGGAGCAATGAGATCAGCCGACCGGGCTATAAGAGCCCGGGGACTCTCCGATGCTGCCGCTTCCATGACGATCTCGGCGACCCGTGCCCGGGTCGTAGCTTTTCGCGTGACCGGGCGCACCGGTGTGGACTCAGTCATGTCACCGAGATGATCGGGGTCGTACAGGAGCACGTTATCGAAAAACACGACGCTGGCCGCGTTCTCGCGGGCCGCGGCGAGAACATTCTGTATGAAGCTGAGCCAGTTCGATGACCACAGCCTTCCCTGTCCGGGAAAACCTATCGTGACATACACGACGTCGCTGCCTTCAACAGCTTTCATGACAGCAGCGGAATCGAAGAGATTCAGTGACATGAGCTCGTCACCAGGGTTTACACGCCGCGGCGCACGGCTTACCAGACGAAGATCCTCGGTGTACGCATTCAAGGCTTTCGCAAGGGCAGTTCCCACCGCTCCGTTTGAACCTAAGATCGTATGCATTCATGCTCCTTCAACAGTCATGACAAAAAGAAAGCAGGTGATCCATTCACCTGCCTGCATGTCATGGATGACAAACCGATCCGAAGAGTATCAACTCTCGCCACAAGCATCAATCAGCTCGGATGCTGCCATGGCGCTGGCGCCCCACAGGGGCGGCAGATCAGGTCGGTCATCGTGTATGATCCAGCACGGTGCGACGATCTCCCCGGAGGGTGTCGGAAACACGCGTCGTACCGGAGCGCTACGGAGTACGCGCAGAGGTACGGGTAGGACTTCGGAGACCTCATCGCTGGCAGGAGCGACACCGGCAAGCGTTTCGGCCCATGCGACGACCGGGACGACCTGGTAGCTGCTCACCGGAATGAATATCGGCGAAAGCGTACCGATTACCGACAGATGCTGGCGCTTCAGACCAAGCTCTTCGTGTGCCTCCCGCAGGGCAGTGCCCTCGGGAAACACATCACCTTCCTCAAACCCGCCACCCGGAAAGGCAAGCTCACCGGAATGGGTGCTCCCGTCGTCAGGACGCCGTATGAGCAGAATCGAGGGATCACGCTCGTCGAACAGGACAAGCAGGACGGCTGCGTACCGGATCGTCCCGGCGTCCCGCGAACCGGCTTCCGGGGTGCGGCCCTGAGGTGCCATGCGCATCTGGGCATCGAGCCCCGGGAGTTCGCCGCCCTCAAGGCAGGTCTTCAGCGCCGAAAGGAAAGCCGGAAGGCCCATTACCTATACCCGCCCGGCAAGAATCTCTGAAAGCTGTGCTGCGATGCGCATGAACGCCTTCGCGTGCTCCGACTCGGGTTCCGATATGACAACGGGTATGCCGATATCCCCGGATGCCCGGACACCGTAGGCGAGCGGAAGCTCGCCGAGAAAGGGCACCCCCATCTTCTCAGCCGAGGCTCTGCCTCCACCGTGCGCAAAAATCTCCTCGCGGTGGCCACAGCCCGGGCACACGAAGTAGCTCATGTTCTCGACTATGCCGAGGACGGGAATGTCGACCTGGGCAAACATGCGTGCGGCGCGACGCACATCGGCGAGCGCGACCTCCTGCGGTGTCGTGACTATGATCGAACCGCTGAGTGAGAGCTTCTGCGAGATCGTCAGCTGTATGTCGCCGGTCCCGGGAGGCAGGTCCAGAATCAGATAATCGAGTTCGCCCCAGACCACATCGGTAATGAACTGATTGATGGCTCCACTCGCCATAGGGCCACGCCAGATCATGGCGTCTTCCTCATCGACGACGAATCCCATGGACATGAGCGACACGCCGTGGGCATGTACGGGATAGACCTTCCCGTCGGCGAAGCCCGGTTTCTCGTCGACTCCCATCATGGTGGGTATGCTCGGGCCGTAGACGTCGGTATCGAGAAGGCCGACTGAGGCACCGGACTGCGCGAGGGCAACGGCCAGATTCGTCGCTACCGTCGACTTGCCCACACCGCCCTTACCGCTCGCCACAGCGATTATGTGGTCGATACCGGGCAGCGGGCCTGGCCCCTTCTGCGAGGCGGACTGCCTGGCTGCCCGCTGCGCCGAGGCCGGCTGCGGCCCGACCACATCCACGTTGATCTCTGCAGCACTCGAAAAGGCGTCCTGCAGACGGGCTTTCGCGTCGTCTCCGACCGCCTGCCGCAACGGCGTCACCGGTTTACTCATTCTCAACGTGACATCTATTGTTCCGTTTCCGATACGGAGGTCTTCCACGTAGCCGAGATCGACAACATTGCGCTGCAGTTCCGGGTCTTCAACGAGAGACAGGAGCGCCATCACTTCATCTTTTGTAGGCATATCCATAGCCTTCCACTATACTTGCCCCTTCGATCCACCTTCAAGCGGGGCTAGGAACCATGCACATTCTTTCAGGAGCCGCGGAACTGCCGGACCATCTGCGGCCGGAATCGATCGATCTGCTCGCGACTGCGTTCTTCGACGGAACAGGCGGATACGCCGTGCTCGACAGCCAGCCCGAGACGGCCTCAAGCGCAGCGGTCGTCGTCGGCGACTTCGTGTATCCCACGGGAATACCCGACCTGGGCCTTGTTCGGGAACTCGCGGAGCATCACGACGAGGAACTGCACGTCATGCCTGCCGGAGACAAATGGTGGAGTCTGCTCGAACGCGATCCGGGCGCAAGGACGAGTCGCTACGCCCGCTACGCTTTTGATACTGAACGCTTCGACTGGGAGTTTTTTGCCCGCGCCGGGGACGAAGCGGAGGCCCTCGCACGGGAAGCCGGTGTGTCCGTCCAGCGCATGAGCGGTGAGCATATACGGAAGCACGGGAACGAAGACTGGTTCGACGATCTGATCTGTCAGTTTCCGGACGCAGACGCGTTCCTGGCCCGGGGTATCGGCTTCGTCGTCATCGAGAACGGGGAGGTCGTCTCAGGCGCGTCGAGCTACGCCGTCTATACCCGGGGCATAGAGGTCGAAGTCGGTACGAGGAAAGACCGCCGCGGGCGCGGGTATGCAACCCTCGCCTCGCGTGCGCTGCTCGCCTGGGGCCGCGAAACGCACACCTTCGTCGCGTGGGACGCCGCCAACCTTACGTCGAAACGCCTCGCCGAGCGCCTTGGCTACCGCGACGCCCGGGCCTACGAGTGCCTGCTGTATCGCGCCAGCGGACAATACCACGAAAATGAACCGATAACCGGTCGAAATCCCGACTGAAACGGGCAATACTCTATGGTAACATGAAACAAGCAACACGCTATTCGCGCCCGGCAGGCCTTCTGTGTCTGTGTCTGTTCCTGCTCCCGGCATTACTTACCGCGGCCCCGCAGGCGGAGTCGCCTTTCCCGCAGACGGATTCACCCTTCCCGGCGGCCGGGACCAGCGGACTTGAGGTCGAGTACGGAGCCCGGGACCTCGCCGGGGACACCCGCGACTTCGCCTTTGATCTGTTCCGTGCAATCGCCGTGGCGGAGGCCGAAGAGAACCTGATCCTGAGCCCGCATTCCATTGCTACGGCCATTCTCATGCTCTACGCCGGTGCCGAGGGCGCGACCGCCTCGCAGATTGAAGACGCGCTTCGATTCTCGGCTTCGGGAAGCGCCTTGATTCACGCGGCCGGTGAACTGCAGGCGCTGTTAATGCCGACCGAGGACGATGACAGCGACAACGAGTCCTTTGACGATGAGTCCACCGATGGCGACCCGTTCACGCTTCGCATTGCCAACGGGCTATGGCTCGATTCCCACTACCCGATTCGAGGACAGTTTGTGGCGCAGTTGCAGGATCATCTTCGCGCGCAGTTCACGGGCGCCGACTTCGCAAATGATCCGGACGGAACCCGGCAGGGGATTAACGGATGGATAGAACGTCAGACCGAAGGCAAGATCGCGGATCTGCTGCCGCCCGGTTCGATTACTCCGCTGACACGGCTGGTCCTGGCGAACGCCGTATACTTCCTCGCCGGCTGGCAGCATCCCTTCCGCGAAAGCGCAACCCGCGACGGCAGATTCACTATCGCAGCCGGCCTAGAGCGGCGGGTTCCGCTCATGCAGCTTGAAGCGAGGCTGCCGGTCTCCATGGAAGGCGACACGATCGCGGTCGAGCTGCCCTACGCCGGCGGCTCGACCTCCTTCATCGCGTTCATGCCCCGGGATCCGTCTGCCTGGGACAGCTGGCAGGCGGGTCTTGATCGTGAGAGCTTCGAGCGCATGCTGCAGTCACTCAGGCCTACACAGGCCGCGGTGACCATGCCGCGTTTCTCGAGCGAAACGTCCCTGAGTCTGCCGAACGCTCTACGGGGTCTCGGCATGCGGGACGCGTTTGATCCGAATCGGGCCGATCTGTCGGGCATCAGCGGTAACAGGGATCTGTACGCAACCGATATAATTCACCGGAGTGTCATTGAGGTTGATGAAGAAGGAACCGAAGCGGCGGCGGCAACTGCCGTAATCATCGGGGTTCGCTCTATGGTGCCGACCGATCCTGTCCAGATCCGGCTTGACCGTCCCTTCGTGTACACGATTTACGACCGCGAAACCGGAAGTATTCTCTTTATTGGACGGGTAAGTGATCCGTCACTATGAGTATGCAACAGCACCTCCGTACAATTTCGGGCCTCGTCGGGAAACCGGAGCAGGCGGTCGCCGCTCTCATTCGTCTGCTCGACGAAGGCGCCAGCGTCCCCTTCATTTCCCGCTACCGGAAAGAGCACACACAAGGCATGGACGAAGAGCAGATACGAACCGTCCGCGACCATATACAGATCCTGCGCGAGACCGATAAACGACGGGAAGCCATGCTGGCCTCGCTTACCGAGCGCGAGCTGCTGACCGACGAGCTCGAGCGAAGCCTGCAGGCGGCCGCGTCACGACAGGAGCTTGAAGACATCTACCTGCCCTACCGGGTCAAACGTAAGACCAGGGCGGATGCTGCCCGCGAGAAGGGACTCGGGCCACTCGCGCGCTTCATTGTGCAGGCTACCGGCGCTGATCTCGACCTGCCACAGACAGACGAGGCCCCGATCGACCTCCACGCATGCAATGACGAAGAGCTCGCCGGGGCTCGAGACATTATCGCCGAGCACATCAGCGAGCACATCTCCGTGCGGACCGGGCTTCGCGAGCTGTTCGAACAGCGCGCCGTGCTCGCGAGCAAACCCGCCCGTGGTGTAGACAGGGAATCAGCAGAGGCCCGGATCTACGCCGACTATTTTGACCACAGGGAGCCGGCACGAAAGGCTCCATCGCATCGCATTCTCGCAATGTTCCGGGGGGAGCGCGAGGGCATCCTGTCAACTCACGCGCTTCCAGACTCCGATGATGCACACGCGAGTATCCGCCGGCAGCTGTTCCCGACGGGGAAGCCCCGCCGCACCCCGGACGCGACGACGATCGTGGCGGCGGAACACATGGACGCAGCCCTTGAGGATGCCTGGAAGCGTCTGCTCGCACCTGCCCTCGAAAACGAGCTGACAACGGCGCTGAAGAAGCGGGCCGAAGAAAGCGCCGCCGAAGTATTCGCGCAGAATCTGCGATCAGTTCTGCTCGAGCCCCCGCTCGGAGGGGTGCCTATGATCGCTCTGGATCCGGGACTCCGTACGGGATGCAAACTCGTGGTACTCGACGAACACGGATCACTCCTGCATCACGAAGCCATTTACCCGCTTCCGCCACGGAACGATACCGGATCATCCGCCGAGCGAATCCGAAGTCTTGTTTCAAAGCACGGCTGTCGGGTAGTGGCGATCGGAAACGGCACCGGAGGGCGGGAGGCGCAGGACTTCGTCGCCGGGCTCGACCTCAAGACCACCACCGGGACCGGTGTAGCGGTCATAAGCGTGAACGAGGCGGGCGCATCGGTGTACTCGGCGAGCCGCACCGCACGCGAGGAGTTTCCCGACCAGGACGTGACGGTGCGCGGCGCGGTTTCGATAGGTCGCCGGCTCATGGATCCACTCGCTGAACTTGTCAAGATTGACCCCAAGTCCATAGGCGTCGGTCAGTATCAGCACGACGTAGATCCTGCGATGCTCTCGGCAAAACTCGACGACACGGTCGTCTCCTGCGTCAACGCCGTCGGTGCGGATCTGAACACCGCGAGTGAGCACGTACTTCGCTATGTCGCAGGCCTCAACAACCGCAGCGCCAGGGCGATCGTCAAGCAGCGAAGCGAAACAGGAGGCTACACGAGGCGGCAGGATCTCCTGAAGGTGTCCGGAATAGGTGCAAAGACCTTCGAGCAGGCGGCAGGCTTTCTCCGCGTCGCGGGCCCCAATCCGCTTGACAGGACGGCAATACACCCCGAACGCTACCCGCTGGTCGAACAGATGGCCCGTGACATCAACCTTACCGTAGAAGACCTCGTCGGGAACGCGGATGCCGTCGCGAAGATCGAGGCGTCACGATACGTAAATTCTGCAACCATGGCCGAAACGGTCCGTGATATACTTGATTCCCTGAAGGCACCAGGGAGGGACCCGCGTCCCGCCTTCGAGCTGCTCGAGTTCAGGGATGACGTTCGGGAGCTAACTGATCTGAAACCCGGCATGAAGCTCAACGGTGTCGTACGGAATGTGACGGATTTTGGCGCCTTCGTCGATGTTGGCGTTCACCGGGACGGACTCGTGCACATCTCGCATATGTCGAAGGACTACGTGGCACATCCCTCGGATGTGGTACAAACCGGCATGCACGTGGAGGTAACCGTTCTCGAGGTCGATTCGGCGAGAAAACGTATCAGCCTTGGCATGGTCTGAGACTCGCGGACGATCGGCCTGGTACAATACAATGGGCAGGTAGATGAAGAAGTTCGGCATCGCGCACACAGACATCGTTCACATGTTCGAGACGCAGATCCTCACCAGTCTGATTCGCTGGTTCGCCGTGTTCGGTCTTATCGCGCTCGTACCGAGCATGATAGCCGCGTACGTGAACGCACTGTGGGTGGTCCTGGTCGTCGATATTGCTGTCTATCTCCTGCTGCTGATCCTGGCGCTGACGGACAGGTTTTCCCACAAGACCCGGGCAGCTCTGGTCATTATCGGTACGGCTGCCGTTGGTCTGGTCGTTCTCTTTTTTACCGGCCAGGAAGGGGCGGGATTCATGTGGCTCATGGCCTCGGTCGTTTTTACCGCCGGATTTGCGAGCAGCAGGACGACGTACATCACCGTTTCCGCTCTTGCGATTCTGACGGTCGGCTATGCGATCGCAGTGACCACAGGGCTTACTGAGTCCGATCTGAACGGTCCAACAGTGGTTGTAATCGGTGCAAACGTCCTCGTGGTGATAACGGCGAGCACTCACGTCGTGACACAGCTCGTCTCCCGGCTGAGAACGCTCACAAACCACCAGACCCGTCTGCTCGGGCAGCTCTCAGACGAGCTGCAACAGAACATGGAGATACAACGGTCGCTTCGCAGAACGCTCGACGACAAGAGAGCCGGGCTGCACGAGCTCGATCACCGGGTCCGAAACAACATACAGGTCATGATGAGCCTTCTGAATCTTGCGGAGCACGACCACTCTGACACTGCCTTTCGGAAACTGAGACTGCGCATGGAACCCATGGCGACGGTGCAGCAACTCGTCGATCCGACCGGTGACGCGACGCACACTGATGTCGCCGCCCTCATTTTTCGCACCTTCCAGAAAGTACATGCCGTATTTTCGACACGGAGGTGCGACTTCCAATGGCTTCGCGGGGAAAAACCGCGAGAAGTCTTCCTGACCGCGGATCGATCAGTTCAGCTCGGGCTTGCGTGCACTGAAGCGTTCACCAACAGTCTGCTGCACGCTGCACCTGCTACGGACCTGATCGTGCAGGCACAGGTCTCCGTGCACGATGGTGCCCTGCAGATCCTGCTCATGGACAACGGGAGCGCCGTATCGGCGGACTTCGACTATCTCGAACATCAGGGCTTAAGTCTGCTACAGGCCTCAGTCGAGCAGTGCGGTGGTACCGTCGAGCCGCATGCAGAACCCGGATTCCGTCACCTGATACGCATTCCGCTTACAGATGCGGATGAAATCCGTGCTCTGTGACACGCTGAACCCTGCGTAGCTCCGCTGCATCGGCCGCATCGCTAAGCGCTTCGGATACCGTCGGATGCGGAACCGCTGTCCGAGCGAGATCGCGCAGGGTCATGCCTGCCGCGATCGCCACCGAGGCCTGCCCGATAATCTCTGAGACGCCTTCACCCATAAGAAAACAGCCTCGTATGCGGCCGGTCTCTACCTCGTAGACGAGCCGGCACCATCCCTTCGGATCAAAATGAGCGCGCGCGTATCTGCTGTTCGCAGAAAGCGTAAACAGCGAACTGTCGACGGTGAAACCTTCAGCGCGCGCGGCTTCTTCGTGCAGTCCGCAGCCCGCCAGCTGTGGTGTCGTGTAGACGATCCAGGGAACGAGCGTGCTCTCGAAACGGTCGGTGCCGTCACCGTACATGGTGTTCACCGCGACATCTGCCATGCGGTATGCGGCGTGCGCAAGGTTCAACAGACCGGTCACGTCGCCCGCCGCGTAGAGGGAGGGGATGTTCGTGCGCATCCGGGCGTCTACGAAAACACCTCTGTCGGTGTATTCGAGTCCCTTCAAGGCAACCGCGGAGAGCCGTGGTGTGCGCGAAACGACCTGTATGACCATGTCAGTCTCGACACGCTTCGGTATGCCTTCATCATCCTGCTGCTTCAGAACAAGCTCGTTCCCCTCGACCTCTGACACATCGAAGCCACACAGAAACTCGATATTGCCGAGCGCGAGCCGCATACGTCGACCGATATCTGCTCCGGCAAACCCGAGAATTTCACTGTGTTCGGAAACGACGGTGACCTCAGCGCCAACCATGTTGAGCCAGCTCGCGATCTCAAGGCCTATGTATCCCGCCCCGACAATCGCGACACGCGCGGGCAGCTTCGGCAGATCGAAGGCCGCGTTCGCCGCAATGACAGGGATTCTCGCCCGGGCGACCGGGATGGTCAGATCGCCCTGCACGGTACCCGTACACATGAGAATGTTCTCGCCTCTGACCGTCTTCCCGTCCACCTCAACAAGGTGGGGGGCGGTGATGTGTGCGGTACCGTCGATAAGCCGTACGCCGGCCTGTTCGAGCTGATCTCTCATGCCGCTGCGCATGCGTTTCAGAACAAGGTCCTTGTGCTTTACAGCTATCTCCTGCCGGTACTCTATCGCATCGGCATCGACTCCGAGAAACGCAGCCTCGTGAGCGTCCCGGTACAGAATGCCGCAGGCGATCATGCTTTTCGCCGGCATGCACCCGTAGTTCAGGCAGGTTCCGCCGACCGCGTGCTGTTCTATGAGCATGACGCTGCGGCCGCTTCGGGCGACCCGTTCGGCAGCCCGGACACCTGCCGGGCCGCCTCCGATCACCACCAGATCAAACTGCTCTTCTCCCATAGGAAATCCTCGCTTTGAGGAGAAAGTGTATCACATATCCCACGGTTGCGCGGACGGCGATCCGGGCATACACTCCTTTCATACATATATGGAACAGCTTACACGATCCCGACGCGTGCTCTATGCAAACGGACATCTCGGTTTTTCTATCCTCGATAATGTCTACGGGGCATATCTGCTTTTCTTTCTGATCCCACCCGATGAGCTCGGAATGCCGCAACTCGTTGACAACAGACCGCTGCTGCTCGGAATCACCATGGTGGGTCTGATCAACATCTTCGGCCGCGTCGTTGACTCGCTCGCCGACCCGCTCGTCGCGTGGTGGAGCGACAACGCCCGGTACCGCCTTGGTCGCAGACGCTTTTTCCTGCTTACCGGCGCGATACCCTTCGCCCTGAGCGCCGTGTTCCTGTTTACCCCGCCCGACTCTGGCATCAGCAGCCTGAACGCCGTGTACGTCGCGGGTATGCTCGGACTGTTCTTCTTTTTCTATACCTACTACATGGCTCCCAACCTCGCGCTGATCCCGGAACTCAGCCGGACCGTCGGTGAACGCATTTCGATTACCGTCACGCAGGCCGCGTTCAGCATAGCCGGAGCGGGTGTCGTACTGCTCGGTTTCCCCCTGCTGTGGGGGGGGCTTCAGGCGGGCGGCGTCGAGACCGGCACGGCGTTTCGACTGACCGTCGTCGTACTCGCCGCGATCGCAGGTATTTCCATGCTGCTTTCGGGCCTTGCGGTCGACGAGAAGCGCTTCGTGCGCGGTGGAAGCGCGCAGATCGGTCTCGTTGAATCGGTAAAGCGCACGCTTGTAAACCGCTACTTCATTGTCTACATGGTGGGAACCATTCTCTACTGGTTCGGTTTCAACATGATCCGCGCGGTCATAGCCTACTATCCCATCGTGCTCCTTGGCATGGGTCCGGACTTTCAGAGCATACTCATGGCTACCCTCTTCGGAACGGCGGTCCTCGTGTTTCTGCTGCTTCCGAAGCTCACGCAGCGATTCACACACAAGCAGCTCATGCTCGCGGGCATGCTCAGTTTCTCGGTACTCATGAGTTTTACCGCGGTCATCCGCTCCTTCGGTTCCTTCGCGCTCCCGGCAGCCCTGATACAGATGGGGCTCATGGGCTTTCCAATCGCGATACTCCTGGTCGTTCCCAACGCCGCGGTGGCAGATCTGAGCGAACTCGACGGTCGAAAAACCGGCCAGAACCGTGAAGCGATGTTCTTTGGAACACAGGGCCTGTTCATGAAGGTGAACTACGGGCTGGCACTCGCAATCACGGCCGGTCTCCTCGGGTTTTTCGGGCGCGATGCGGGAAACCCGCTCGGGGTGGAACTGGTAGGGCCGGTAGGATCGGTCTTCGTGCTCGCAGGATTCCTGCTTTTTCTGCGCTATCCACAGCAGAAGATACTCGACGAACTCGAGACCCTGCGCGCCGCAGACGAAACCCCGGAAAACACAGACTGAGGAGTGTATATGCAGAAGGTTGCGCTTATCGGTGCCGGGAACAGGGGGAGTCTCTACGCCCGTCTCCTGAGTACCCTGGCTCCGGATCTCCGGGTCTCGGCAGTCGCCGAACCGGTAGCGATGCGGCGCGAGGCGTTTGCTTCGGCAAACGCGGTTTCCCGGGACCGGCAGTTCAATGACTGGCGAACGCTTCTTGAGCACCTGCCCGAGGGTCGGAGGCAGGCAGTCATTGTAGCGACAGGGGATCAGGATCATGTCGAGCCGGCCTGCGCGGCGCTCGCGCGCGGGCACCACGTTCTGCTCGAAAAACCCATGGCAACGGATGTAGCGGGTATACGCGCGGTCGAGCAGGCGGCCGCGAAAGCTGCGTCAACCGGTGGCAGTCTGACCGTCTGTCACGTCCTCCGCTACGATCCGCTGTTCCGCGGCATACGACAGGCGCTGGATGACGGCCGTATCGGTGAGCTCGTATCGGTCTACCACGCCGAAAACGTCTCGTGGTACCACATGGCCCACTCCTTCGTACGCGGCCGCTGGCAGAACTCATACAGGAGTTCGCCGATGATACTCGCGAAAAGCTGCCACGATCTGGATCTCCTGTGCTGGTTTGCCGGCAGTGCGCCTATGCAGGTCTCCGGCACCGCAGAGCGGAGCGTCTTCCGCGTGGAGCGTGCACCTGAAGGTGCTCCCGAGCGCTGCACCGACGGCTGCCCGGTCGCCGGACACTGCCGCTACGAGGCGGTGCGAACCTATCACAACGGGGTACCGATCAAACAGGCACTCGCGCGTTCAGGGGGATACACCGGTGCAGCAGCCGGGTTCATGCTTCGCTACCCGAACCTCGCGCGAAGGCTTCCGGTGCTTTCCGGCTACCATCCCTGGCGGGAATGGCCGACAAGCACAATCACCGATACCTTGAGCTCAGCCGGTATCATGGAGGCGCTTGAGACCGGACCTTACGGTCGCTGTGTCTACCGCAGCGATAACGACCAGCCAGACCATCTCGAGGCGACCGTGCGATTCGAGTCCGGCGTCGGCGCTGCCTTCCGTATGCACGGCCAGAGCAGCGAGGAAGGACGCCGCATCAGGATGGACGGCAGCGACGGTACTCTGCACGCCCGCTTCGGCCGGATCAACGAGTTTTCAGTCCACCGACACGGTGAACGTCGTCCGCAGGTCACCAGGTTCAAAACCCCCGGCATAGGACACTCCACCGCAGACCGCGCGATGATCGCAACCTGGGTCCGCATACTGCGCGACGAGCGGGCGCCTGAACCGCCCTCGCTTGCCACCGAGAGCCACCTTCTCGCCCTCGCGATACACGAGTCGACGCAGACAGGACAGACCGTGAACATCGCAGGTCGCTGGAGCGCCCAGTCGTGACCGGCCAGGACAATTTCCTGTGGTGGAAACACGGTGTCGTGTATCAGATCTATCCGCGGAGCTTCCGCGACACGAACGGCGACGGAACCGGTGATCTTGCGGGCATCTGCGAGAAGCTTGAGTACCTCGCGTGGCTCGGGGTCGATGCCCTCTGGCTATCCCCCATTTTCGACTCGCCCATGCGCGACTTCGGCTACGATGTCAGGAACTACACCGCCATTGACCCGCTGTTCGGCACCATGGAGGACTTCGACCGGCTTATAGACGAGGCTCACCGACGGAACATACGCGTTGTTCTTGATCTGGTCATGAACCACACGAGCGATCTTCACCCCTGGTTTATCGACTCGAGACTGCGTCGCGGTGGCAGAGACGACTGGTACATCTGGGCCGACGCGAAACGGGGCGTCGGTGGCAGGCGCCGCCGGCCGAACAACTGGCGGGCTGCATTCGGCGGTAGCGCATGGACCTGGGATACCGAACGCGAACAGTACTATCTGCATCTGTTTCTGCCGGAGCAACCGGACCTGAACTGGCGAAATCCGGACGTCGAGGACGCCATGTTTAACGAAGCCCGCTTCTGGCTCGAGAAGGGAGTCGACGGCTTCAGACTCGATGTGATCAACTACATCGTCAAGGACGCGCGCCTCAGGAACAACCCCTACCGGATACACCGGACCTTTCCCCGCCGCCACGACCAGCAGAACCACGTGTACGACCGGAACCAGCCCGAGACACATTCGGTTCTCAAACGGTTCAGGACCCTGCTCGACACCTATGGGGAGACCTTCACGGTCGGTGAAATCTACCCGAACGAAGGCGTCAGGGAACCCGCTACGAGCGCGCGCTACCTCGGTGACGGAGAAAACGAGCTTCATCTGGCCTTCGACTTCTCTCTCCTTGAGCTCCCCTTCTCCGCGACGGCATTCCGGGCGGCCCTGGAGACCTGGTACCGGGTGCTGCCGGAACGCGGATGGCCATGTCACGTGCTTTCGAACCACGACAAGAGCCGGGCCATGACCCGGCTGTGCCGGGGCTCGGTTGAGAAGGCGAAAATACTCGCAACCCTTCTGCTGACCCAGCGGGGCACCCCGTTCATGTACTACGGCGAGGAGATCGGCATGCAGGACCGGCCCATGCGGAAGGCGGATCTGCAGGATCCGCTCGGGAAGAAATACTGGCCATTGTTCCAGGGTCGTGACCCTGCGCGAACACCCATGCAGTGGGAGGCTAAACCCGGCGGTGGGTTCTGCACCGCGGACACCGTCCCCTGGCTTCCGCTGCACGATACACTCTGGAACGGGTGTGCGGTGACCGAACAGCAGAGTGAGCCCGACTCGCTTCTTTCCTGCTACCGTTCGCTGCTGCTGCGTCGAAGGACGCGTGTTGAGCTGACGCACGGCGACATCACCTTTCTGCCGTCACACCGCGATGTGCTTGCCTATCGCAGACAGTACGAGGGCGCGGCCAGTCTCATCATCCTGAACTTCTCGAAACACCCACGCCCGTGCCCTGAAGGCGGAAATGACCTGACGCGATACGAGATTCGCCTAACAGAATCCTAACACTGTCTGTGCTACGGTTCTGGCGGAAACATATATGGAACGGGAACACATACGGAGTGTGGACGCACTCCACCACGAACTGCTGAAAATGGGATCGCTGGTCGAGGAAGGCCTCAGGAAGGCGCTCATTTCACTCTCGAACTGGGACGAGGACCTTGCCGATGCGGTGATAGAGGAAGACACTCACATAGACGCCATGCAGAAACAGATCGAGGATCAGTGCACCTATCTGATTGCGGCCACACATCCGACCGGCAGTGAACTTCGCGACATCATCTGCTGCATCAAGACCGTGACCGACCTCGAACGCATCGGCGACCATGCACGACATATCGCACGAAGTCTGACCAAGGTCGCCGGAACACACTACAGTGCGATGCTCCCGCAGATACGCAGCCTCGGTGACCGGGTGCTCGGCATGGTGCACGACGCGCTGACCGCGCTCATAGACCGGGATGACGAACGCGCCCGCGAGGTGGCCGGCCGCGACGTCAGTATAGACGAGACACACCGCGCACTGACCTCAGAGACCCTGAACATCATGAAAGCACGCGCCGAAGGCATAGAGGCGGGTCAGCGCATCATCATGCTGAGCCGCTTTCTGGAACGCATCGGTGATCACGTCACGAATATCTGCGAGTGGATCGTCTACGCCCGCACCGGCGAGCACGTCGAGTTCGACCGATAGGAACGGCTATGGAAGACACACAGCACATTCTGGTAGTGGATGATGAAACCGATATTCTCGAGCTGATCGCGTACAATCTCAGGCGCGAAAAGTTCGACGTCTCCACCGTCGAGACCGGTGAAGACGCGATCCGCTTCATAGCGGAGACACCTCCAGCCCTCGTCGTGCTCGATCTCATGCTCCCGGGTCTCGACGGACTGTCTGTCTGCCGGAAGCTCAAGCAGGAGAAACGCAGCGCAGACATACCCATACTCATGCTTACTGCAAAAAGCGAGGATGCTGACGTCGTCAAAGGACTCGAGCTCGGCGCCGACGACTATCTGACCAAACCTTTCAGTCCACGGGTTCTTGTCGCACGAATCAGAGCCATACTCAGACGCCGCAGTGAGACCGGCGCACAGCCCGCAGGCACCTCGGTATCGGTCGGCGAGATACACATAGACCGCGCGAGGCGGCACGTTCGCTGCGGGAAGCACGACCTGCAGCTTTCAGCGACCGAGTTCGACATACTCTGGTTCCTTGCGCTGAACCCCGGCTGGGTATACGCCCGCACACAGATCATAGACGCGGTCCGCGGTGCAGACTATGCGGTGACCGAGCGCTCGGTCGACGTGCAGATCCTCGGACTCAGACGAAAGCTCGGCGAACACGGGGCCATGATAGAGACGGTTCGCGGGGTCGGTTACCGGCTCAACGGTTCATAGACATGGCAAAGACGCTTCTGCGCCGGGTACTTCCGAGCTATCTCGCGATCATCACCGGCGCTACCTTCGCCTTTCTCGCTCTGGTCGTAGTCGGTATGGAGCTTGATATCCCCCGGGTATCACAGAGCATACTCGTCGGCGCGGGACTCGTGTTCATCGCTGTCAGCTGGGCCTCAGCCGTGTGGGTCGTGAAGCGGGTCAGTACCCCTCTGCAGCACATGCAGGAGGCAGCGTCCCGCTTTGCCGAGGGCGATCTTGATTACCGGCTTTCGGTCGCAGAACCCGAAGAAGTCAGGATGCTTGCACAGGAGCTCAGTCGCATGGCGCTGCAGCTGAAAGCGCGCATCAACACTGTCGAGCGGCAGCGTGGTGAGCTTGCGGGCATTCTTTCGAGCATGGTCGAAGGCGTTATTGTCCTCGATGCCGCACGACGGATCAGGTCGGCAAACGACGCTGCAGCGCGTCTCGCACAGGCGAATGTCTCAGAGATTACCGGACGATCGCTTCTGGACGTATTCCGCAGCACGAAGCTCGCCGAAATCGCCGATGAAGCCGCCGTAAGCCCGAAACCGGTCGAGCGTACGATTACGGTGTATCGCGAGGAGCCGCGCTACATACAGGTACACGGGTCGACGCTTCGCTCGAATGCGGATCCGAGACCTGGTCTGCTGCTGGTCATGCACGATGTAACAAGACTGCGACGGCTCGAACAGATACGGAGCGACTTTGTGGCAAACGTCAGCCATGAGCTCAAGACACCGGTGACGACGATCAAGGGCTTTCTCGAAACCATCCTCTCCGAGGACGGGCCCGACGAGGAAGAGTCGCAGCGCTTCCTTGGAATCGTGCTGCAGAATGCCAACAGGCTTCACTCCATTATCGAGGATCTGCTGAGTCTGAGCCGACTCGAACAGACCGAAGCGACGGTGCCGCTTGAACCGGCGTCAGTGCATCACATAGCCCAGCGCGTCGTCGCGTCGTTTCAGGCCATCGCCGATACGCGGGACATGCAGGTGCAGTTCAGCTCCCGGGGGAACTGCACCGCCCACGTCAGTGCGAGCCTCATCGAGCAGGCGCTCTCCAACCTCGTCAGCAATGCGGTCAAATACAGCGCCGACGGAGCAAGCATACAGGTCCGGGTTGACGACGACGGCGAGCGCTGCCGCATCGCGGTTTCGGACAACGGACCCGGTATACCCCCTCAGGCACTGCCCCGGATTTTCGAGCGCTTCTATCGGGTTGACCGCGCGCGCAGCCGTGCCCTCGGCGGAACGGGGCTCGGCCTCGCCATTGTCAAACACATTGCACTGTCGCACAGCGGATCGGTCGACGTGGAAAGTATCGTCGGTAAGGGAAGCACCTTTACGATAGAGCTTCCGAAGCGGGCTCCTGAGCAAGGCCCTGTTCCATCGGATAGCGTCGCGACAGAACTACCACACTCGCACTGAGCGTGGTAACAACGAGCGACAGCACGAGCCAGCTCAGCGTATAGGTTCCCGTCAGATCGTACAGGAGCCCGAAAAGCGGTGCTGCGACGACGACACCGGTGCGGGTAAAGACCAGACCAAGCCCGGTAGCGACCCCGGTATACTCGGGTGCGGTGATCTCACCTATGGCGGTGAAATACAGGGGCGGCATGCCGAAAATCGTGAAGCCCAGCAGAAACATCATCAGAAGAAGCACCGGGACCGGGACCCCTGCCGCGGGAGCGAGCAGGCCGGTCGGGGACAGAACCAGTCCGAACACGAGCGAGATCGCGGCTATAAGAAAGCCGAGCACAAGCAGCCCCCGTCGCCTGCGACCGCCGAGCAGACGGTCGTTGATCAGGCCCCAGGACGGCTGACCGACAATGCTTCCGACGTAGAGAATCGACAGCGCGATACCCGCGAAGGCAGGCGTGTACCCGAGGTCTCTCGTCAGAAACAGGGCCGAGTGCGCCGTCGCGCTCGAGATTGCGACCCCGAAGACAAGCCCGACAAGGCCAAGCACCATGAGCCGTCGGTTCGCGAGCAGGAGCCGCATATCCGAGAGCATGGCGCCGCGTTCGCTTCCGGCTTCCTGCTGCACTGCAGGACCTGCAACGCGGGCCCAGAACACCCGGATCAGGAGCGCCGTGACCAGGGCAAAGACCGCGCCGACGGTGAGTACGCCCCGCCAGCCGGCAAGGGCGGCAACCGAGGGCATGACTGCCGTTCCCAGCAGCGCACCAAGGCCTCCGAAGCCGTGGGCAATGCCCATGGCCCCTGCCCGTTTTGCGGGTGCGACGGAGTCCCGTATCCCCTTGCTGACGCTCGGCGTAATAAGGCTGAATCCTATGCCGGTCACAAAGGCCAGCCCGAGTATAATGAGATACGCAGGCGAAACGGCGTGCAGCAGCATCATTACACCGATCACCGCGACGGCTATGGAAAGACTCGCGCCGGTGCCGAGGGTGTCGACCTTGCGACCAGCGAACACGGCGACGATCGTGGCGCTCGCGAAGTAGAAACTCGTATACAGACCCGCTTCGGCTGCGCTGATCCCGAAGTCGAGCTGTATCAGCGGCATCATGCCTATGAAGCCCTGTATATTGAGGGTAGCCGCTACGAAAGCGGATGAAAGCAGAATAAGTACGCGTGTCGTTGATTGCATGGTTATCCCGCTAAGGTATCGACTTTGTCGTGAAACGGGTAGCCTCAAGGGCAAACACACCGTTACACTGTACACGTACAAGGAGGCACACATGGCTTTTACACTGGAAATTGGTGCTACGGCACCCGATTTTACGCTGCCGGCGACTGACGGGCAGAACTACAGCCTCTCTGACTTCGCCGACAGCCCCATCCTGGTTGTATTTTTTACCTGTAACCACTGTCCCTTCGTAATCGGCTCAGATGAAGTCACACGTAAGACCGTCGAACGCTTTGCTGACAAGGGAGTCACCTTTGTCGGCATCAACGCGAACAGCGAAGAAACCAACGCCGAGGACAGTTTCGACCACATGGTTGAACGCATGAAGACCTACAATTTCCCGTGGGTTTACCTCCGCGACGCCGACCAGACCAC
>RECN01000118.1 GCA_007694005.1 Spirochaetaceae bacterium | reverse complement strand
GGCAGTGAAGTTGTTCATGTGCTAAGGATACTCAAAATGAGTGTGTTGAAGAAGGCCTCACGCGACACGAGGTTCGGTCGCTCTCCAGGGCTTCGCGAATCTCCGACGCGACCCGACCGATCGTATCGAGCTTTGCATCGCTGAGGTACCCGTACCGGTTGATCCAGACGCGCTGCGGTCGGACGGCCGCGGCGGCGCGGAGACGGCGCGTGAAGTCGTTGAGTGGACCGTAGCCGTGAACGATCGGTTCGACCGGTACGGTTGACTCGATCGCGGCCTGCGCGATTTTGCGCCGTTGCGCGTCGTCGGTTTCGGCGTGAGGCTCGTCGGGCTCGGGGTACCGGACTTGATCGGCGACGACCGGGCGCGGGAGAGCACCACCGACGTCGAAGAGCGCCATGAGCGCTTCGGCGACGAGCGCGGGCGTGAGACCGGGTGTGAGTGACACGATCTCGTCGGTCCAGAACCGGACGATCTGCAGCCAGTGCATCGTGTAGAGTTTGACGCCGACCCACGGCGCGATACCTGCGAGCGAGGCAAACGGTAGACCCGTGATGATCGAGAACGGCGGCGGAAACGCGTTCGGTGCAAGCTCGACTCCCGTTCCGCCGGCGTCGTCGATCACCGATCGCAGAAACCGCAGGTAGTCCTCGGCGAGCGCACGTTTCAGCTCGAGCCACGTCCGGAGCGCCGGGAAACGTCGAAACAGGTGCTCGATCGGAGCCCCACCGCCGCCGCACGCGATCCAGTCGCGGAGCAGCGAGTCGGTGACTCCGGTGGTCAGCCCGGTGCGGATCCGCGCGATCTCTCGCGCGAGTCCGTCCATATCGGTTCCACGCGCGAACGCGGCGACCGCCGGGTGAAAGTCTACGAAAGCTTCCGCGATCGTGTAACACGGATACTCGGGCCAGTCGACCCGGATTCCGTCGATCTCGGGATACGCGCGGATCAGATCGGTCAGGTACGCACGGTACCACGCGCGCACGGCCGGCGACGCGAGGCTCGCGGTCCTCGCCATCGGATCCGCGGCCGGCACGCCGTCGGGCCCGCGCGGCCGGTCCTCATCGCGCAGCCCCGACGGAGCCGCGGCACCGATTTGGAAATAGACGTGCATTCCAGCGCGATGCGCGAGCTCGATGAACGTCCTGACGGTACCGCCGAGCCGTTCAGTGAGCGCGCCGGAACGCCGGGGGCCGTAGACACAATCGCGGTAGAGCGCGGGGTCCGGAACAAAGCTCGACTCGGCGCGGACCCAGAGCCGGTCGCGTCCCCAGAGCGGCCGGTCGAAGAGCCGCGGGCTGCTCCCGCCGTCGGTCGGGGGTTGAAAACTCCCCTCCCCCTCGGCCGCGGGTTCGCTCACGGTCGGATTGATCGCGACCGCCGTCGCTCCGGCTCGGTCACGAATCGCCTCGAGGACCGCCTCCGGGCCTTCGCTGAGGATGAAGTCGGTCAGTACTGTGATTCCGATGTCCATACGCCATCGTATACGCTGCGCGGGGATCGTGCTATACGGCGCGGTTAGCGTGGAGGGGGTGGGTCGGGAAACAGATCATCGACGGTACCGGACTTGGTCTTTCCCTGCGTCCTTTCTTCCATGGCGGTCAGAAAGGCAGCGTGGATTCCGTCCCGCTTTTTTTCGATAATCCGTTTGTGAACGATCTCACGGACCATCTCCTGGTCCTCGATGCTCAACTGCGCGATATCGTCAAGAATCGAATCAATTGTCGTCGTCATGGGTCAGGCTCCTGGCCTCAAATATGCTATCGTTCTAACGTGATTCTTCTTTTTCTCAGCCGGCACGACACTCACCCTCGGCGAGGATGTGCTCTGCGGCCTCCGTACCGTAGATTCCGGATCCCGAATCTAAGTTGATGAAGAAGACTTTTTCCATGGGGGACGTCTCCATCCCTTCGTTTCAGTCAGAGTATCTTTGTCCAATTTGAGAATTTCCTTCTTGAAGCGAAATTGCTCCTCGTATGTCAGAGTTGGGCAGATTTTTACGATAGGGCAGTAATCCTTGCGACCAACAGATTCTCATATGCATCGAGGTCTTTCCATCCAATGGCACACCGTATTTTTTTTGCATTCTCATCAATAATGGTATATCCGTCATCTGTAACTCGTAAACCATATTCCTTTACATCAAGTAGTTCTTCCGAAAAAGCCATATAAACTGCTTCTGTGTCGAAAAGCACGGTGCTTTCGTTATCGGTATCAAGATTTTGATGCTTCCAGACAGTGTTTTCATGCCATATTTTGTAGTTCTCCAATAATGCTTTCACAATAGGAGTAGAGGATTTTGCCACTGCTTGAAACTTTTCTTCCTTTAGCCGTATAAGGCTGCAGGTGTCAACTGGTGTTATAGTCACATCCCAGGGAGCTTCAAACACCTTCTGACAGGCAGCCACATCCTGAATAATGTTTACAGTTGGGATAACCTTTTCCTCTCCGTAACGTCCTTTGAATAAGCTGCCTTGCATGCCTATAAACCTTGCCTTTGAGGATATCCGCGGTTCAATTTCCAGTGCCTGTGCCAGATTCGTCACAGGTCCTAGGGAAATTATGACAATAAAATCACTTGTTCTCATGATAGTATCAATGATCGCATTGACTCCATCTCGGTAGACAATACCGGGATAGTTTTCCAACATGTAATCTTCAACCCAGGGCCTTTGGGAAATTACCGGTATTTCTTGAAACGTGCTTGTTCCTACACCAACAGGTATGTCTGTTCTTCCGGATATCTCAAGCAATTTCGCTACCAGTTTTGCCCTGTATTCGGTGTCACCTCTTTCGGTTACGATAAGCCTGATATCCAACTCTGGACTATTGAGAGCCATAACCAGCGCCCAAAAATCATCAATATCACTGCCTACATCCGTATCTATTATTACTGGTATCTTGGTTTTATTTATAGTATCTTGTATTTTAATTTTTCAGGTTCCTTCTGTATTAATGCTTAGTCTTCACTTCGCGTGACTGTTCAAGCCTCGACATACACTCATTAAGTACGCGGTCGGAAAATCCTTTCACGCACAATGACGGTTTCGCAGACTCAGCCAAAGAGACCGTGACCAAACGCAAGATGCATCGAATTCTCAGGTTCGATAAAGTCTGCCCGTCAAGCAACTCACCTCCCTCAACTCACGTATACGAGTCGCCTTCCATCATCAGGTGCACTCCGGCGGTACGGAAGGTGCGTGGGAGCGCAAGTATCCGCGGCGTGCGTCCGATATAGCGCCTCGCGTCGGCAAAGGCGTCCTCGAAGGTTTTGACCGGTTTCATCTCCATTCCACGTGCATAACCGGGTTCTCGCGCACCGACAAGATACACCTTGGCTGCGTGCATGTGCGCGATATGTCCACACGAGACCATCGAGAAGCAGTGGTAGGGGTGGAACGCGTAGTTGAAACGATACTCGCGAACATACTCGGAGTTCGAACAAAAGTAGCGATCGTACCGCTCGACGTCCGGCAGGTCGCAGTGCCCTTCGCGCTGAAATGCCTCGTAGAGGGCGCGGTAAGCACCGCCGAACTCCGCGTCGTGGAAGTATCCGTTACAGAGCGAACTCGCGATGATGACAAAGTTCTCGTTCATGACGCGCCGGTGGCGGATTACGTTCGCCGCGATCGCCTGGAGTATAAGAATCGGGTTCGTTCCGTGTCCGTCACCGTAGTGGAAGCTCTGTGGCAATCCGAACAGCATGATGTCGTACTTTTGCTTCGCCCACGGTACGTAGGTCCGCTTATTTGCTACCTGCCAGGTTGCCTCCTGGACTTTGGCGGTGTCGCCTGCGGCGACGATCATCTGCCGGCCGGTGGTATTCAATGCCGCGTCTATGGAGAAGAACTTCTTGCCCATTTTCTTCTCCATGTGGCGGCCTATCGAGTCGAACTTGCCGCGCATCGTACTGGTCGAGCTCACCGGCGTGAAGTCGCAGGCGTGCATTACGTGCGGGTTGTGGTTGGTGGCAATTGTTGTCCAGTGCACGATTCCGGTCGCGCAATGCTTGTATCCGCCCGAATAGCCACCGTACGGGTTGCCAAGCGCGTGGCCGAGCATCACGACATGATCGGCCTCGAAGACCTGCCGGTTCATGATGACTCGGTTGTTGTCATCGTCGTAGCCCAGGTCGACCAGGTTGTCCCAGTCCTCCGAGTCGTGGTTGCTGATGTTATTAAGCTCGGAGAACTCGGCATAGACTTTTTCGCCAAGGATCGCGCGGATTTCCTCCGGTCTGTTCTTCCGGTGCAGACCGTTCGAACAGACGAAAGTGATGTCTTTTCGCTCGACGCCTCCGCGAGAGAGTTCGTCGAGCACGAGCGGGATACTCACCTTGCGATGCGCCGTCTCGTGGGTCCCCCCTTTCACCCGATCGGGGAAGACAATACAGACGGTATCGCCACGTTTCACTTGCTCGGCAAGCGGCTGCGCACCGAGGGGGTTTGCGAGTGCCTCTCGAGTGGAGGCCACCGGATCGCCGAGTGCGGGAGGGTCGGACACGGTCTCGCCGGGCACGAAGGTATCCGTCCTGTCATCGGGCAGATCGGCCTCCAACATTCCTTCGCCGTACTCAAACTGCATTTTCATTTGCACTCCTCCCACCGTTAATCAGTTCCAAGCCACTCCGGCTCACGCGCCATTGAATCCTGAGGTTTGCGTCGCGGCTCAGTAGCTGCCATGGATTGTGCGTCCGCCCACTTATGATCTCGACCGACGTTTTGTTTCGACGGACTATTTCACATGACCGTCGCGTCTGTGTGCAAACTGATCGGCGAAATCCGCAAAACCAGGAAAGTCATGCCGGTGGCGGCCTTGAGTGCCGCGGACCGAGGTCGCGCCGACCTTACAGCCGTGCCTTGGCATCCAGGAACAGTCCGATTATCGCCTTCAGTTCGTGCGGGTCAAACGCGATCGGAGGGGTGAACTTCGTGAGCGCGACGAGCCCGCCGTCTATCGTACCAACGGAGGCGACTTCCGCAGCGTTCTCGCGCTTTAAGCCGCCGCCGTACACGACCGGTAGTTCGCGTCCGATCAATCCCAAAGTGATTTCTTTTATGGTGCGCGAAATTCCTGCGATGTAGCCTGCATCGGCCGGCACCCTTCCTGGTCCGATCGCCCACCGCGGTTCATAGGCTATCACGATGTCCGATCCATGAACTGTCTCATCGGAAAGGGCCGACGTCAATTGATCGGACAGAACCTCCCTCACACGGTCGGACTGTTCGGCTTCTGTGCCCTGCCCTTTCTCCTCCGCGGTTTCTCCGACGCATAACATGATAGAGAGCTCGCGCGCCGATGCACGCGACATTTCCTCTCCGATCACTCGGTTGACGACGCTGTTCGCGCGAACTCGAGCAGACGCGGTGTCGGTGATCGATGGGTCGTAGGCCGCAAGCAGAGAGTACTTATCGTACCTTTCCTCCGAATGTCCGATCAGAGCGCTCGCCGCCCCAAGCGCAAGAACCGACGCGGCCGGAAGGTTTGCGGTGAACGCACCAAAGTTTCCTCCCTTTTCGATATCCCCTCGGTACACGACTTGCGAGCCGATCGAGAACCCGGCGCGCTCCTCCTCCGCGCAGTCTGATAGTGTCCTCAACGCGCAAGCCAAGAGGCTCTCCGGCGGGAACAACCGAACGCGCACGTTCGGCATCGCCCCCAAACCCGACGAGACGCAGTCCCGAACAACACTTTCGATCCATCCGACGGGGTCATCGGAAGTACAGATACCACCGAGAGACTGAGGAACCTCGAATCTTTTCAGGTTGACACCGAACTCATACATAAGTTACTCCTCTTCCGGGTCCGGGTCCGGGACCGTGGGTCGTCCGTCCGTGTCCACGCGGCCATACTCGAACCCCCCGTCGCGTGAGGGGCGGAAATCGGGTACAGTGAGCGGTGCACTGGAATCCCGGATTATTAACTCCGTGTCCAGGCAGTATTTTTGAACTTCGCAGTCCGGATTATCAGCCTGGCAAATCAAAGAGTGCGCCGCTTTGAGCCCCATCTCGTACGCGGGAACGGCGACGGTGGAGAGCGTCGGGGCGCAATACGAAGCGATGTCGATGTTGTCGAACCCGCAGACCGAGACGTCATCCGGCACGCATATCCGGAGATCGCGGAGCGCCTTCAACACCCCGATCGCGAGCGCGTCGCTCGCAGCGAATATCGCCGTCGGACGTGGATCGAGTTCCATCATTCGCGTCGCAGCGCCTCTGCCATCGACAAGGCTCGGAAAGGTGTGGGTCACGTATCGGTCATCAAACGGTATACCGGCGTCTTCCAGCGCGGTTCGATATCCTTCCAGGCGACGCATGACGCGCGTGCTCGCCGATGTGGGACCGGTAATAAGGCCGATCCGCCTATGCCCGAGGGAGGTCAAATACCGGGTCATTTTCCGCGCGGCTTCAAAATTGTCAAAACCGACACAACTGATTGGGTATTGGGGCGTGTACTCCCACGTTGAGACGACACCCATTTCCTTTCGGGCAACGATGGAGTAAATGAGATCCTTCGTTTGTTCCTTGATCCCGAGGATGATGATACCCGCCATCTTCCGTTCGGAGAAAATCTTGATGTACTCGGCTTCCTCGTCCAAGTCGTACCCGGTGTATCCAATCGCGAGATCGTACGGTGAGCTTTTTAGACCGTCGTGGATTCCCTCAATGAATTCAGCGTGTATTGAGCTTCTAACGGTCGGGATGATCAACGCGAACATTGAGGTTTTCCGTTTTGTGAAGTCGGCCGCGTGAAGGTTGTAAAGGTACTTGTGCTCGGCCATCACCGCCTGCACCCGAGACCGCGTGCTTTCTTTCACCTTACCGGGATCGGAGATGACGCGGGCGACGGTCGAACGTGACACTCCGGCCTTTAAGGCGATGAAGGTCATGTCGACTTTGTCGGGTTTTTCCTGTCCGAATTCACTCACTCGTCAGACCTCATCGCGACTCCCTCCAGATCAAGCTCGCCCGCAAAATGGCACCGCGCAAAATGTCCAGTGCCGGTCATCCGAAATTCTGGGGCATCTGTTTCACAGATCGTGCGGCTGTGCGGGCACCTCGGATGAAACGGACATCCAGTTGGGACGTCCGCAACACTATCAATTTCACCCGACACCTTCATGCGTTTCAGCCGCACCGTCGGATCGGGATACGGAATCGCGCTCAACAAAGCAGCCGTGTACGGATGCCTCGGATTCCCGTATACATCATCGGTCTTGCCAAGCTCAACGATCTTCCCGAGGTACATCACCGCAATACGATCGGAAATATGCTCGACGACCGACAAATCGTGCGCAACAAAAAGGTACGTGAGATTGTACTCGTCCTGCAAGTCCTCCAGGAGGTTGAGAATCTGCGCGCGCACAGAGACATCGAGAGCGCTTACCGGCTCATCGCAGATGATCAATTTGGGATTTGTCGATAACGCGCGTGCAAGCCCAATTCGTTGTCGTTGTCCACCGGAAAACGCGTGCGGATACCGTTTCATGTGCTTGATCTCGAGCCCAACTGCCTCAAGAACCCGTTTCACGGTATCCTCTCGCTCTTGCTCCGACGCCTCGCCGATAAGTTTGAGCGGTTCACTCACGATATCGAAAACGGTCATCCGCGGGTTCAGTGAGCTGTAAGGATCCTGAAAAATCATCTGAAACGCCTGCCTAAGCGGGCGGAGCTCGTTTTGGCTCATCTCCGAGATGTCAACAGACCGGTCACCGATCCTCATGACGATCCGACCCGAGGTCAGATCATAACCGCGCATGATGCATCGCCCGAGGGTCGTTTTGCCGCAACCGCTTTCACCGACTAGCCCGAGCGTCTCGCCTGGCTTGATTTCCAGGCTGACACCATCAACCGCCTTGAGGATACCCTTGCGCCGCCGCAAAAGCCCTTTAGTGATCGGGAAGAATTTGCTGACCGATTGGACGGTGAGAAGGGGACCCGCGTCGTTTTGTTCAGTTTTCATCTGCCCGTTGTCAACCATGTTTCTGCACCTTAGCGGAATAGTCGTGGAACGCCTCTTCGGAATCGCTATGCAGGAAGCACCTGACGTGGTGCGTGTCCGAAAGTGTGGTCATGGCTGGGATCATCTTATCGCACTTACCGGCTATCCGCAGAGGACATCGGGTGTGAAACCCACACTCCGGTTCGACATTGAGCGGCACCGGGACCGATCCCTTTATGACCTCAAGCCTTTTTTTATGCCTTGTTCCGATCACCGGGATCGACTTTAAAAGTTGCTGAGTATACGGGTGTTGTGGCGACTTGAAGATGTCGGCTGCTGTACCTTTCTCCACGATTTTTCCCAGATACATCACGACGACATCCTCGGCGATCTGCGCAATCACGCCAAGATCGTGCGTGATGTATTGAATCGCCATTCCGAACTCCTCCCTGAGGTCCTGGAGGAGTTCGAGGATTTGCGATTGCACGGTAACGTCCAGGGCTGTCGTCGGCTCATCCGCGATCAAGAGCTCCGGACGGCATGAGAGTGCAATCGCTATCATGACGCGTTGGCGCATGCCGCCGGACAGCTCATACGAGTACTGGCCCATTCGGCGCGCAGGAAAGTTGATGCCGACTCGGTCGAGCATATCAAGCGCTATCTCGCGTGCCTGTTTCGCATCCGGCGTTCGATGAAGACGGATAGCCTCGAGTATCTGGTTCCCTATCGTGTGAACCGGACTCAACGACGTCATCGGTTCCTGAAAAACCATCGAGATATGCCTTCCGCGAATCATCCTGATCGCCGGACCATCGGGCCTCATTTCGGAAATATCGACAATGGTGTCATCCAGAGAAAAAAGGATCTTGCCGTCGACAATCCTTCCGGGAGGCGGGATTATCTTCAAACTGCTCAAAGCGGCAACCGTTTTTCCGCATCCACTCTCACCTATCACACCAAGCGTCTTCTTCGGGCCTATTTCGTAACTCACACCGTCAACGGCCCTAAGGACGCCTTCGTCAAGGTGGAAATAACACCTGAGGTTGTCGACTTTTATCACGTACGCCATGTTGCCAGGTCCTTATCGATACGGGTCGGCCGCGTCCCGCAACCCGTCTCCAAGGAAGTTGAAGGCGAGCACGGTGACAATTATGAAGACTCCGGGAATCAACAACCAAGGGGCTAGTCCTAACGTGTAGATGTTTTGCCCCTCGCTCAATAGAACTCCCCAACTGACTGCCGGTGGTCTCAACCCCAATCCAAGAAAGCTAAGCGCTGTCTCGGCAAGGATCATCGACGGTAACGACAACGTCAGCGCGACGATTATGTAGCTCATAAAGGCCGGGATCAGGTGTTTCGCGATCAAATAGGCGTCGCTAGCGCCGCTAAACCGCGCCGCCATGACATAGTCCTCATTTCGCAGCGAAAGCAGTTTTCCGCGGACGACTCGTGCGAGTCCAGTCCACCCAATGATCGACACAATGACCGTAATTCCGAAATAGACACGCACGGGAGACCATCCCGGCGGAAGAGCCGCAGCAAGAGCCATCCACAGCGGCAGCGTCGGAATGGATTGGATGAACTCGATAACCCTTTGGAGAACAGTGTCGACGGCTCCTCCGAAAAAGCCCGAGATTCCTCCGATCGTAAGTCCCAAAAGGAAACTCAACGCCACGCCGACCAACCCGATCGAAAGCGAGATACGTGAGCCGTACACGACCCGGGAAAAAAGATCCCTGCCGAGTGTATCGGTACCGAAAAGAAAAACCGGAGTGCCGTCTTCGGTGCCAAACAGATGAAGGTCCCCATTGATGAACCCCCACATCCGATAGCGGTCACCGCGGACGAAGAAACGGATGAACCGAGGCTCCGACGTGTCTTCCGTATACATGCGGCGCCACGTTTGTTCATCGACGTGTTGCGTTATCGGATAGACGAATGGACGGCCAGTGAAACGTCCATCATGGATAAACCTCACTCGTTGCGGCGGCGCGGAGGCGTACACGGTGTTTCGCGTTGTCGCGCTATACGGGGCCAAAAACTCGCAGAACGCGGCACTAAGGTATAACAGAACAAGCACAATGCCACCCGTGATCGCGAGATTGTGTTTCCGCAATCGGCGCCAAATCAGCTGAGACTGGGACGCCATGTAGTAGCGGTCTTGACCACTGTTCGGTTTTATCATTCCCCTACTCCCCCAACCGAATTCGCGGATCGAGCAGTGCCAACACAAGATCCGAGATGAACGTACCGATCACGGTCATTGTGCTCAGAAGCAAAACCAACGCACCCGCAAGGTACATGTCCTGACTCATCAACGCGCGCAGAAGGACAGGACCGGTGGTCGGAAGGCTGAACACAACCGCAACAATAGGTGCTCCGGAAATGATCGCGACTATCCGCCAGCCGATGGTACTCGCAACAGGGTTCAGAGCGACGCGGACGGGGTACTTCAGAATCAGCTTCGATTCCTTCAATCCTCGGGCGCGAGCGGTTACGACGTATTGCTTCCGGAGTTCGTCCAGCATCATTCCGCGCATGACACGGATCAACCCGGCAGCGTCGGCCGTACCGAGAACGATCACGGGGGCCCAGAGGTGGTTCAACATATCGATGAACCGGGCCACGCTCCATGGCGCATCCATGAACTCGGGAGAAAAAAGGCCTCCGATGTTCACCCCGAAAAAACGAAAAGTGAAAAACAGCAGAATCATCGCCATCAAGAAGTTTGGAGTGGCAAGCCCGATATAGCCGAATACCGTAAAAAGGTAGTCTCCAAACGAGTATTGGCGCAATGCGGACATGATCCCGACTGGGATCGCTACGACTATCGAAAAAAGGAGTGCAAGAGCGCCTATTAAGGCCGTTATACCGATCCGCTCCCATATGATCTCACTTACCGGTCTGTTCCAGTTGAACGAGCGCCCGAAATCTCCCCGCGTGACTATATTACGTGCCCACATTAAATATTGGGCCGAAAGTGGCCGGTCGAGGCCATATTGGCGAGTCAACGCCGCAATCTCTGCTTCCGACACTTCGGTTCCGGAAGAACGCAACTGCATAACATACGACGTCAAGTAATCACCCGGCGGGAGCTGGATGATGACAAAGGC
>RECN01000145.1 GCA_007694005.1 Spirochaetaceae bacterium | reverse complement strand
TATCGGGGCGGAAATTACAGAACTGTCATGTCAGAAGCAGTGCTTGTCGGTACCGCACACGGTCTGTATGATCAGATCACAGGTATATATGGCGCTCATAGACAAGCTTCCCGAGATAAAAACGGTACAGAAAATCATGGATCTATCCCGTCGGATATCCGTTCCCGGATTCGACGGACTCTCTGTATACGAAGTAGGACGATTCTTCATAATCGGCTTGAGAAATGGAGCGATAACAACGAGGGGTTCGGGGATTGCATTCCGGATATTCCTGAGCATCTTCCCGGCGGTACTGTTTCTTATAACGCTGATTCCCTACATACCCATAGAGAATTTTCAGGAGACGCTTCTTGCGCTTCTGACCGGTGCGCTGCCCGTTGAAGTTGCTGACCTCGTTGAAGACACGTTTCGTGATCTGCTCGTCAGTCAGCGGGCAGGATTGCTCTCGGCTACCTTTGTGCTGTCCCTGTACGCAGCGACCCGCAGCATGCTGGGCATTATCCGCTCCTTCGACGCGAGTTATCACGACTTTGCCACGCATCCCCGTCCGGTACAGTGGCTCGTCAGCATCGGTCTCGTAGGTCTGCTGTTTGGACTCATAATTATCGCGAGCGTTCTGCAGATCGCCGGGAGCACGATTATTTCTTTTGTCGGCACGCTCGGCATAATCGGCGACGGGCCACTCGTCGTGGCCATCAATATCGGGCGTATCGCCCTCGCCGCAGCCTTGGTCCTGACAGGCGTGTCGGCGATCTATTACTGGGCACCGGCAGCGGGAGCGCGGAGTAAGTTCGCTTCACCCGGATCCCTTCTGGCTACGGTCGCAATAGCCGTCGTAAACGGTGGCTTCAATTTCTATGTTGAGAACCTGAGTAACTGGAACGCAATCTACGGAACGATAGGAACCATCGTCATGCTTCTTTTGTGGCTGTACGGGGTCTCGATGGTACTGCTTATCGGATTCGAGCTGAACGTGAGCATCTCGGAGGCCGGATCGAACGGCTCGCCCTCGGACACGTTCAGGGCCCGGGAACAGGAAATCGACGACGGAATCGCATCGCATCATCGGCACGAGCGTTGATTTCTGCCGCGTACTCACCTGCGCCGCGACGGCGGCTGTGATCGAACTGCAGGACGACACAGTCCACGTCCTGCTCGGGGCTGTCAATCGCGTAGCGTATCGTCAGCCGTGGGCGCCTCCAGAGACGGTCTGCCCGTGCTGAGATCAGAGCGGTGTTCGGGAGCCGGAATGTTGTCTGGTCGACATCACGTTCGATAACGACGGCTGAGGGCTCAAGATAAATGGTACACGGTGCAGGCGGTTTCCCGAGTACCGTTGACGCAGAGCTGTCGGTGTGTACACAGGATAGCGACTCGATCATGAACGGAAGCGTATCATACGCGTACGGGAATCGTCTCGTGGAATACTCTTCCACTTTTCTCTATACTAGTAGGATATCGAGTTACGCCATGGAGGGTGTATGAAACGCGCAATCATCGTACTGGGTCTCATGCTTGGAGCTGTCCTGGTCATTTCAGCCCAGGAGGCCGACCTCGTAGGGCCATGGACGGCCTTCCGGGCAATAGAACTGAGCAACTATACACTGAGCGACTATCGTAATCCGCCTGACGCGGGAGATCTGCCGATCGGACAGATGACGATCAACGCAGATGGTTCGGTTACGTCGGATTTCCTTGATTTCGACGAGTGGAGTTTTGAAGATCAGTTCCTGATTCTCACCGACGGGTCGAGAAATGCCTTCTTTGTTCCCCGGGTCATGGGTCCCGACACGCTGTATCTGCTTCGCGTAAGCGTAACGGAACGGAACCGCGAAGTGACACACATCCGGGTTGACCGGCCAGGCAGCCTTATCGTCGTAAGAAACCCCTAAGCCTGACGTATCATGCCCTCAGGGCACCCAACGGACCGCGGTTGCGGGTATCCATCCTGACTCACCGCGGCCGAGATACACTTCGTAGAAGAGTTCAGACTCGTGCCACGCAATCGATCTTACTCTCGAACGCGGTGTGCCCCCGTCAAGCGGATCAGGGGTGTTGGGAAGCGCGTCGAGTATGCGGGCTGAATGGCCGGGTGCCGATCGGACCAGAACGCTCGACAACACCGGCTCCACATCGGTCAGGCGGGTTTCGGCGGTATTCCAGCTCACGGTCCGACCGTCGAAACGTCGCGTCGTCCGATCCACGCCTGTGGGAACGCCGTCGACGTACTGCACGGCATACTGCTGCGATGCGTACAGCCGTCCTTCATCGTTTCGCTCGAAGAGATGAGTATACGCTATTGTTACCCTGCCGAGCTCGGTGGACTCGACAAACCACGTGAAGGGACGGAGCCGCTGGTCGTCCACGGTCAGCCAGTAGGTTTCGACGGTTCTGGCACCGCTCCATACGGCACCGAGGTAACTGTCTGCGACAGTCCTTACGCTCACGACCGGTCTTCCATCACCCAGTGGACTCTTGATCTCCACGTCGGTGACGGTAACGAGAATTGCCCGGCTGCCTGCGGCGAAGACCCGCGACAAGCGCAAGGTCGCCGCATTCTGAGGTTCATCAGGCCCCCCCGCCGTCCAGATAACAACAACTGCGTCTTCAGTTTCGGTCGGAAGCCCCGGACGCGCCTCGAGTCTGCACAGTCCGACGCGCAAGCCGTAATCACGCGAATCGGCGATGGAGTCACACGAGGCATAGCCCGGGGTCGGGAACAGTATGAACAGAAAAAGCAGGCAGCCGGTTAAGCATCTCACGCGTGAACAGTACTGGACATATCCATATTTTCTCAAGCGATCCGTGTTACGATGCCGTCCATGTTCATTGAGGTCCTGGTCGGGCTGATCGGCATTCTCATAGTCATTGCGCTGTGGCCGGTGCTGAAGCGTCCGTCGTCTGGCCCATCAGCTGCGCGCGGGACATCGGCTGCTCGTGGGAAAAGACACGCGAAACGATCCCGATCGGGACTGAACGCACCGGCCGTCCGTCGATGCCCTGTCTGTCACGCTACGCTCGTCCCCGGCGAACGGATCAGAAGTGTGGTGTTCTCCGGAGGCACCGCACACCGGGAGATACACGAGCACACAACCCACATTTTCGGTTGCCCGCATTGCTATCCGAATAATCAAGTGCACCCGCGGGTGTGCCCGGTCTGCGACGCAACGCTTACCCGCGACGGATACCTGCTCGCCCGCATGTTCAAGCGACCTGGCAAGAAAGATCACGTACACGTGCTCGGCTGCACGGATTGCCGGGGTCCGAGATCGCGCCGATCGGCGCCACGCAATGTTGAGTAAGTACCGCAACGCAGGTAAGGTATAGCGATGGCACACGACACGATTTTCGACAGGATTCTTGCGGGAGACATACCGGCCGATACGGTGTACGAGGACGACGACGTTCTTGCCTTCCGTGACATCAATCCGCAGGCACCGATACACGTGCTCGTTATCCCGAAGCACAGAGTAGAACGCTTCGCCGACCTGGCCGACAGGAACGACGCGTGGATCGGTACGTTCTTCTCGAAAGTATCCAGGATAGCCGCCCTGCTCGGCCTCAACGAAAACGGCTACCGGGTAGTCATAAACAACGGAAAGGACGGGCAGCAGTCCGTCGAGTATCTTCATGCGCACATCCTTGGAGGACGTGGGCTCAGCTGGCCTCCGGGCTGACATATATCACACACAGGCACAGGACTTTATGGACAAGAACAGACGAACTCTGACATGTGGAGAACCCACGGCGGCTCATTGTGATCGCGAGGTAATCCTGAACGGATGGGTACACCGGGTCAGAGACCACGGCGGGATACGGTTTTTCAACCTGCGCGACCGCTACGGACAGGTGCAGGTCGTAATAGATACCGACGCACCGGAACAGGTTAAGACGGCAGGTAACGAGCTCAAACTCGAATACTGCGTCGCGGTTGTAGGAACCGTTCGCCGACGACCAGAGAGCATGGTAAACCCCGACATGGCGAGCGGCGAGATCGAGGTGCAGGCGACCGAGATCAACATCCTGTCCACCTCTGAACCGCTTCCGTTCATGATCGAAGACCGCAGCGATGCCCGCGAGGAAACGCGACTCAAATACCGCTACCTTGATCTCCGGTCGGCGTCCATGCAAAACAAGATGCGTCTGCGTCACGAGGTGAGTTTCCGGGTCAGGGAGTATCTCAGCGGACTCGGCTTCTACGAGATCGAGACACCGACCATGATCAAGTCGACTCCCGAAGGAGCACGGGACTTTCTCATCCCTTCCCGGCTTCATCCCGGCAAGTTCTACGCAATGCCTCAGAGTCCTCAGCTGTACAAGCAGATTCTGATGGTGTCGGGTTTTGACCGCTACTTCCAGATCGCGCACTGCTTCCGCGACGAAGACGCGCGAGGTGACCGACAGCTCGAGCACACACAAGTCGACATAGAAATGAGCTTCGTATCAGCCGAGGACATCTTCGCGCTCGTCGAAGGTATGATGAATCACGTCTTCACCCACGCGATAGACCATCCCCTGCCGACACCCTTCGTGCGGCTCTCCTACCACGATGCAATGAACCGCTACGGTTCGGACAAGCCGGATCTCAGATTCGCGCTGGAGCTGCAGGATGCGGCCGCCCTCGCTCAGGGATCGGGCTTCCGGGTCTTCGAGGATGCGGTCGCTTCCGGTGGTGCAGTGAAGGCTCTGGTGGTTCCCGGTGGTGCGACCATGTCACGAAAAGACATCGAAAGCCTTGAAGCTACGGCAAAAACCTACGGGGCGAAGGGACTCGCGTGGATGAAGATCGGCGACACGGGCCCGGAAGGTGGCGTATCGAAGTTCTTCACCGACAAGACCGACCTCATTCAGCCCTTTGAAGCGAAGGCTGGTGATCTGCTTCTGTTCGTTGCCGACACCTGGAAGGTCGCGTGTACCGCCCTCGGTGCCGTACGGAGTTCGCTCGGGAAGTCGCTCGACCTCGTTGATCGAACGGCCTTTGCATTCGCCTGGATTGTCGACTTCCCGCTTTTTGAGTGGGATGATGAAAAAGGTCGCTGGGAGGCTGCTCATCACATGTTTACGATGCCTCAGGAGCAGTATCTCGACCAGCTGGAGTCCGACCCCGGCGCGGTCAAGGGCGACCTGTATGACCTTGTCTGCAACGGATTCGAGCTCGCCTCCGGGAGCATCAGGATTCACAATGCCGAACTCCAGAGCAGGATATTTGACATAGTCGGTTTCTCCCGGGACGAGGCGCAGAAGCGATTCGGGTTCCTGCTCGACGCCTTCCGCTACGGACCACCTCCGCACGGCGGAATCGCACCGGGTCTCGATCGGCTCGTCATGATCATGGCAGGTGAACAGAGCATACGCGAAGTCATAGCCTTCCCGAAGACGACCAACGGCATGTCGCCCATGGACGACAGCCCGTCGGAAGTTGACGCGGATCAGCTGAAAGACCTCGGCATACAGATCGTTGAGTAAGGAGCAGAGCATGTACACAGTACAGACACGAAACGCAATCTCAAGTCACGGGCTCGCGGTATTCGAGCAGCGTGGGATTTCAGTGGACACCGATGTCGACAATCCCGATGCCCTGCTCGTGCGAAGTGCAAAACTGAACGACGAGACCTTCCCGTCTTCGGTGAAAGCCATCGGTCGGGCCGGAGCTGGTTACAACAACGTCCCGGTAGCACGATGCACCGAGCAGGGGATCGTCGTGTTCAACACGCCTGGAGCCAACGCAAACAGCGTCAAGGAACTGGTGATCACTGCGCTCATGCTGTCTAGTCGCAGGATCAGCGAAGGCATAGCCTGGGTTCGCTCAGCGGCGGCGGATGATACTGCCGGTCTGGCGGCGCTGGTTGAAAAGGAAAAGAAGCGCTTCGTAGGCCCGGAGATCAGAGGGAAAACCCTCGGGGTCATCGGTCTCGGTGCCATCGGTGTCATGGTTTCCAATGCCGCGTCGAGCCTCGGTATGAAGGTCATCGGATACGACCCCTACATCAGCGTCAACTCGGCATGGGACCTTGATGGTGCGGTTGGACGTGCCGGGTCCCTCGCGGAAATCTACAATCGCGCCGACTACATCAGCATACACGCACCGCTTACCGATACGACACGAGGCATGATTGACGAAGCAGCCGTAGCTCAGCTCAAACACGGCGTGCGAATCATCAACATGGCACGGGGGGAGCTGGTTGATAACGGTGCGATGAAGGTCGGACTCGACCGTGGGATCGTCAGCTGCTACGTCACGGACTTTCCCTCCGACAGTCTTGCAATACACGAGGGCGTAATCCCTGTTCCACATCTCGGAGCCTCGACCCCAGAGGCTGAAGACAACTGTGCAGTCATGGCTGCCGAGCAGCTGTCCGATTTTCTTCAGTTCGGAAACATTCGAAACTCGGTCAACTTTCCGGCCTGTGAGATGCCGATCGGGGACGGCGCACGCCTGCTCATCGCAAACCGGAACATACCAAACATGGTTGGCCAGATAACCGGTATTCTTGCGTCGCGTAATGCGAACATCGCCGACATGTTGAACAAGCATCGCGAGAAGATTGCCTACAATATCATTGATCTTGAAGGAGATGTGTCCACGGAGACGCTGGCACTGCTGGAGGCTATCGAAGGCGTGATCTCCGTCCGTAAAGTCACTTCACGGCAGGGATAAGGCGTGGCCGCCCGAAAGCGATCACGCTTCGTATGTAACGCCTGCGGGCACGAAGAGACAAAGTGGCTTGGCAGGTGTCCTGCCTGCGGGAACTGGAACACCTTCGAGGAAAGCGATGCCGCGGCAGCGGTTACGGCGAGCGCTCACCGCCCGGCGTCTGCTACGACCGCAGACGCGCTGCTGCTCGACCGAATCCGAACGCAGGAGTCGCTCCGGATCAGAACCGGGCTGACCGAGTTTGACCGTGTGCTCGGCGGCGGCGCGAGCCTGGGATCGAGCACCCTGATAGGTGGGGAACCGGGCATAGGAAAATCGACGCTGCTGCTACAGGCCGCCGGCAGCACGTCGGACACGTTTACAACCCTGTACGTGACAGGCGAGGAAGCTGCCGGACAGCTCAAACAGCGCGCGGCGCGACTCGGCGTCAGGGGTGAAAAGCTTCACATTCTGGCGAATGCAAACCTCGCCGCAGTGCTCAGAAATATCGAAAAGATCAAACCCGACATAATCGTGATCGATTCGGTGCAGACCCTGTATTCCGACGAAGCGGCGAGCATGCCCGGAAGCCCAACGCAGCTGCGCTACTGCACCTTCGAGATCGCCGACTGGGCGAGAAGCAACTCGGCTGTGTGTTTCTTTGTAGCCCACGTAACCAAGGACGGCGCCATTGCCGGGCCCAAGGTCATGGAGCATATGGTCGACACGGTACTGCTCTTCGAGGAGGCAGAGGGATCGACACGCATCCTGCGCGCCACGAAGAACCGCTTTGGCGCGACCGACGAGATCGGACTGTTCACCATGGTACAGTCGGGCCTTCGCGAAGTATCAGACCCTTCTGCCCTGTTTCTCGTCCGTCGTGACGGCCCCCAGCCACCGGGCGTCGTAATCGCTCCGGTGTACGAAGGAAGCCGCATTCTGCTCGTAGAGATTCAGGCTTTGACCGTTCCGGCGAAAGGCGGTGTCTCCCGGGTCTTTTCCGATCGCATTGAGTCTGCACGCGTCAGCCGCGTCGCAGCAGTACTCGAAAAACACGCGGGACTTGGACTGAATGATCAGGATCTGTACGTGAATGTCGCCGGCGGCATGCGTATTTCGGAGGTCGGCGTCGACCTGCCGCTCGCGATCGCGCTGTACTCCGCGGCGACCGGGACGCCTGCCCAGGCCGACACAGCCGTCACCGGCGAACTCAGCCTCGCGGGCGAAATCCGCCCCGTCACGGGCCTCGAGCGCCGCCTGCGCAGCGTCCTCGAGTACGGCTTAAGCGGGCTGGTCGGTCCGCACGACTTTTCGCCCGGTGAATCGGGTAAGGCGACCGACCTGTCGGCGCTAAACGCGACAGGCAGCATACTCGCGGCGCTGAAGGCTGTCTTCTCCTCGCCTCCCCGGACAGATCGCCCTACAGGAGCGAAGTAAGGTAGGGAATTCCGATAAAGGTACCGATACTGCTGCCTATCGTCGAAAACGCGAATACGAGCAGAACACGCGTAATGCGGTTCCGGAAGAAGCCACGAAAGGATGCAATGTCTGTCTGCAGATTCTCGAAGTCGTGCACGCGCGGCTTACGGAAAACCGCTTCGAGCAGCCCGGACACGAAGCCGACCCCTATGGTCGGATTCATCGAGGTAATCGGAGCGGCAAGAAAGGACGCGACGATCGTCAGAGGATGGGCAAGTGCGATGGCGGCGCCGATCGCGCTGAGACCTCCGTTGACGAGTACCCAGAGCAGAAACATGTCGCGGGTAAGGTCCCACCCCGACCGGATAAACCCCGCGGCGAACAGGGTGCCGACGGCAAGGGGAACCAGCCACGGCAGAAGCCGGGCTATCATGCCTTTCGGCGGTATGAGGTTGAGCTCTTCGAGCGGAGGGTCGACCGGACCGGCCTGCAGGGCTTCAAGGGTTCGAACAATCCCCGGGACGTGTCCGGCTCCGACCACGGCGAGTATGTTCGAACCCGCCGCTTCGTGTATTTTTTCGGCAAGATAGCGGTCGCGCTCATCGATGAGCACACGCTTGGCACCGGGCAGATAGTCGCTGAGTTCTTCCATCATCGCCGAAAGGGCATCGGTTTCCTTCAGCGATTCGATATCTGCTTCAGATACCGATTCACCACCGAACAGCGAGCCGAGCAGCGCAGCCATCATCTTGCTCTTGCTCCAGAGACCTCCGCTCGCCCATGCGCGCTTGAGTGTAATCTGTATCTCCCGATCGCAGAGCACAACAGGAATCGATTTTTCCTGAGCAACACCGACCGCCTCCACCATCTCGGCGCCCGGCTTGACCCCTAACTCTTTTCCGATGCGGCGCTGGAAACTGGCAAGCGCGAGGTTCCCAAGCAGGAGAAAACCCTTTCCCTGCCTGATCACACTGTAGATGTCGAGCTTCTTCCACGCCTCGGAATCGGTGAGACTCCGATACCGGGACTCGTCTATTTCTATGCACATGCAGTCCGGCTGTTCGGCGTCGGCGAGCATTCGCACCTGCCTCACGCTGGACTGGGAGACGTGGGCCGTCCCCAGGAGGACGATGCGTCGTCCTTCCGACTCGATTATGGTCGTCCCCTCGTAGAGGGACGCTGTTTGTTCTGTCATTCTTTACCCATTGCCTGAAGAAATCGTTTGCGGAGACCCTGTTCACCCGGAAAAAGGTCGCGAGGAATGCTTCCACCCCCCATGTGCACGTGGCCGCCGCCTGAGCCCAGACCTTTGAGGGCACGGCGAAGCACGACATCCGAGGGGCGCGCACTATCCTCACTGCGCACTGAGATACGATACTCGTCACGGTCGGGTTCGACAACACACACGAAATGCAGTTCGCGAAGTCCAAGAAAGAAATCCGCGACGAGGGCCATCGCCTCGGATGTGCACTCCTGCTCAAGCATGATGAAGGCAAAGTCGTCGGCGACCTCACAGGAGTTGATTGCCTCGCGAAACAACCCGAGATCGCTGATACTCAGGCTGTTTTTCAGCAGACGGCTTCCGGTCTCCCAGTCCCCCTGAAAGTACAGGGTCGAGAAGGCCTCCAGGTCAACCGGCGCGACCCCGCGGGTCATGAACGCGGTATCCATCATGAGGCCCATCAGCAGCATGGTCGCCACACTTTTCTTCATGGGAACGTCGGCATCGCGGAAGTACTCGTAGAATATCGTCGAACACGAACCGTAGTCCGGCCGGATGTCGTGGTACGCACAGTCGGGTTCTTCGGGAGGCTTGTGATGATCGATGACTGCGACCACAGTTCCCGGCAGCCCGGTCATATTGCGATTTCCGATGAACCCGTCAACAAGAATCAGCTGTGCATCATCGTCGAAGGCAAGCAGTCTCGTGCTGTAAATCGGTATTTCAAGAAGCTTGATCGCCTCGCTCAGACTTTCACTCTGTATCGTACCGCCGTAGCACAGCGACGACTCGACCCCCCGGGACTCAAGAAGATGCATAAGACCGAATGCACTCGCTACCGCATCGTGGTCGGGAAAGTCGTGCGCCTGAATGTACACCGGTTTTGAGGCATCAAGGTGCGAAACCAGCTCATCAACACCCTTCATGGGTCCCTCCGCGTGTCCTACCGTGCATGGCCTCGTCCGAGACTGTCAAGGAACCAGCCCGCGAGCTCATACTCTATGGAGCCCTGTATGTCGGCTTCACGCACGCTCTCGAGCAGGGCTCCGGACAGGGCATCCCGCCCGAGCATGGCATACAGAGCGCCAAGATAGAAGCTCATGCGGGCCCTGACGGATGCATCCCGCTCGCTCTGTATACGCCGTATGGTCAGATCATCGTTGCGCGGCTGAAGATACTCACCCGCTATCCTCGCGTAGAGGCTCTCGACGTTACCTGAAAGCCGTCTGACCTGCTCAAACCAGCGATTAGACGCGTCCCGCCGACCATCCTGCCGGAGCGCGATGCCGGTGAGCATCGCAAAAGACGGCACCCGGTGGAGCTCGTCGAAGGTCCGTTCGAAGTACCGGGCCGCACGTGCGAAGTCCCCGGTCAGAAACGCCGTCGCCGCGTAGGGTGCAAAGGCATCGCGATACCCGGGCTCCACGGAGAGCACGTGCGCGTAGTCGGCGTCAGCGTCCGCATGGAGTCCAAGCGCGTACAGACTGTTCGCACGGTAAAAAAAGAAGAGAAAGACCTGATCGTTCAGGCCTATCGCTTCGCTCAGGTAATCGAGCGCTTCCGCGTGGCGACCGGCCTGCTGAAGTACCCGGCCGAGATCGTAGTGATGCCAGGGAGAATCGGGTTCCAGCGCGAGCGCAGTCCGGTATGCCTCGACCGCCTCGTCAACCCGGCGCAGAATGGACAGTACACGTCCGCGTTCGGCGTGCACGAAACCGGCCTCGGGGTCGAGCTCCAGCGCGCGGTCGAGATACTCAAGCGCGACACGCCGCGGCGGCCTGTCGGCGTATATGCGTGACATGCCGACCAGCGACTCGAAGTGCTCGGGGTTGGTCT
>RECN01000007.1 GCA_007694005.1 Spirochaetaceae bacterium | reverse complement strand
CGGTCATAAACGTCCGCTATGCGACGAGCAGCGTGACCTCAAACGCGGCCGAAGTACTCGTGTACGGGACAGCAGTCAAGTTTCTGTAACGTCATGGATTTCTGGCTTGCGAACACGGTCCAGACTATTGTCGCCTGACACCACGTCCCGTCATATCTCGAATACTCCCGCGCGCATCGCGACGCTGTAGCCGCGGGCTTCCATGTATTTCATAAAGAGCCCCTTTCGGTATATATATACGCTTTATATACACAGGGGGAAGCTATGGCAACGATTGCAATTATCGGAAGCAGTGGGGGTAATCTCTACAACCTCGGCGGTGACAATCCGGCGCGTCTGCTCAAGGAGATCATGCTGCAGGCGCAGGCGGCCGACATTACCGTCGCGGACATACAGTTCATCGCCGCAGGCGCATCCATGGACCGGGCGAAGCCGGACACCCAGGCCTCACTCTGGCGCATGGGCAGCGAAGGCCCCGAGCGTTCGTCGGGGGGGACCCTGTCTGAGGTGAACGATCAGGCAAAACAGGTTGATGATGAAATCGCCGCGCGCATCACCACCGGTGACATAGACGGGCTTGTGCTCGTGAGCGCGGATCCGGCCGGCGCCAACAAGGCGGCAATCGAAGCCGCTGTGGCGAAGAAGATCCCGGTTGTCGGGACTGGCGGTGCGTCCATGGCTGCAGTCCGATCTGCGGGAGCAAAGGTTATCGCGGCATCGGGTACCACCGGCACGACGAACCGCACGCGTGCGGTCAGCTACATTGCAGCGCTCGCCAGGGAGTGGGGCACCCGGTACCGCCCAGTCATTGGCGACCTTCAGGATGTCAGCCAGAAACCGGTGTGGAAGAACATCAACCTGAAAGGCATCATGATAGCCTCCCTGCCGGCCTTTATCGCCATGGCGCTCATGCTTGCGATCAGCCGCATTCCGGGGCTTGAGTTCTTTGGGGATGTGTTCAGCGCCATAATCGGAGCGCTTCCGGTGGTCATCGCGGTCATTGCGGCGAAGAAGGTCAGCGAGCTCGACGAACCGGCGATAATCGCCGGACTCATTGCCGGTGTGCTGTCTGCAGAAGGTGGAATTCTCGGCGGGATTGTCGGAGGTATACTCGCAGGTATCCTCGTGACCTACCTGCTCGGATTCTCCTTCCGTTACCGGCTCCCGGCAACCACCGCGAATATCGTCTCGGCGGGTTTTGCCGGGATCATTGCGGGACTCGTCGTGTTCTACGGCCTTGCGCCGCTCACCGAGCTTCTTGGCGAGGGCATACGCAGCGTTATTGACGGCGCGGTGGCCTTCAGTCCGGTGCTCGCCGGTGCGATAGCGGGGCTCGTGATCTGGCCAGCGATTATCGGCGGCTTCTACCACGCCGCGATTCTTCCCATCATCCTGCTGGAAATGGAGCAGGTCGGCACGAGCTTTTTCGGTGCGGTCGACATGGCCGGCCTCGTCATGGTTTCGGCAGGCATAACGCTTGCGAATATTGTCGCACCGCGTCGCGCCGGAGAACGCTCGGTGGCAGCTCCCGGGTTTGCGATCAACATGGGCTTCGGGACCTTTGTCGAAGCAGCCTATCCCTTCATGTTCTCCGACAAAAAGGTGTTTGCGATCGCGCTCATTGCCGCAACGCTTGCAGGGGGTACTGCGGGGCTGCTCGGGGTCCGGGGAACAGCCTACGTCCCGTCGGTTGTCGCACCGTTCCTCTCCAACAGCCCGGTCGGGTTCGCTGCAGCCATGCTTGTGGGGCTCGGAGTTTCCTTTGTGCTTACGCTGCTTGTGAACCGTGTAGCGCGGGAGGCGTAATTTTTCTCGCGTTGTCGGGCGGGGTGCGTTACACTGTCGCCCGACACAGGATACGGAGGTACACATGGACACCATAAAATACCTGCTTCAGGAGCAGGACATACCGAAATACTGGTACAACATACAGTCTGATCTGCCGGAGCCCGCCGCTCCGGTTCTACACCCCGGCACGAAACAGCCGGTCGGGCCCGACGATCTTGCACCGCTGTTCCCCATGGAACTGATTATGCAGGAGGTCTCAACCGAACGTGAAATCGAGATCCCCGAACCGGTGCGCGACATCTACCGTCAGTGGCGCCCGACACCCATGTACCGGGCGCGGCGGCTTGAGCAGATGCTCGATACACCGGCACGCATCTACTACAAGTACGAAGGCATAAGTCCGGTCGGCTCGCACAAGCCGAACACCGCTGTTCCGCAGGCTTTCTACAACAAGCAGGCAGGCGTCAAGCGGCTGACCACCGAGACCGGAGCCGGTCAGTGGGGTTCAAGCCTTGCGATGGCGTGCTCGTTCTTCGGCATAGAGTGCGAGGTCTACATGGTTCGGGTCAGCTACGACCAGAAGCCCTACCGACGCGGCCTCATGGAAGCCTACGGGGCGAGCGTGACCGCGAGCCCGAGCAACAAGACCAACGCCGGTCGGAGCATCCTCGCGGAGCACCCCGACAGCACCGGGAGCCTCGGTATCGCGATTTCCGAGGCGGTCGAACTCGCGGCGACCTCCGATGACACCAAGTACGCGCTCGGCAGCGTGCTGAATCACGTGCTGCTTCATCAGTCTGTGATCGGTCTTGAAAGCATGCGGCAAATGGAGATGGCAGACGACGGCGTCGACATTCTGATCGGCTGCACTGGCGGCGGGTCGAACTTCGCAGGGATTGCCTTTCCCTTTATCGGGAAGAAGCTCCGCGGCGAAGGCGGTCCACGCGTCATTGCCGTTGAGCCGTCTGCCTGCCCCTCGCTGACGAAAGGAAAGTTTGCCTACGACTTCGGCGACACCGCGCACCTGACGCCGCTGACCAAGATGCACACCCTCGGAAGTACCTTCGTGCCCCCGGGATTCCACGCCGGAGGCCTTCGCTACCACGGTATGGCGCCTCTCGTGAGCCACCTGCACGACATCGGCGAGATCGACGCGATCTCCTACAATCAGCTTCAGACCTTCCGCGCGGGCTTGCAGTTCGCTCAGGCAGAAGGGATTCTTCCCGCCCCGGAAGCGAACCACGCGGTCGCCGCGGCGATCGAAGAGGCGGAAAAATGCCGCGAAGAAGGCGTGTCGAAGAGCATACTCTTTAATCTCTGCGGGCACGGCAACTTCGACATGCAGGCCTACATCGACTACCAGGCGGGCAAGCTCGTCGACTACGAGTACGCCGAGGAAGAGATCGCCATGGCCTTAGCGGGGCTGCCGGTGGTGTGAGCTCCCGAGGTCGGGCGTGAGCGGAGTGTTGACAATTGGGTGACAATAGTCGATCTTATTGAACAGGGAAACGTTCATGAAGTTCATTACCGTCCGGGATATCAGGACATCTCCTGCCGAAGTCTGGAAGCAGCTTCCGGAAGAGCAGGAGATGGTCATAACTAACAACGGCAAGCCGATCGCGCTTCTTACACCTCTGTCAGCTGAGAACCTCGAGGAGACACTGTCGAGTGTTCGTCGTGCGCGCGCTTCGAACGCGATACGGCAGATGCGCCGGATCGCCATGGAGCAGGGACTCGATCAGCTGACCGACGAAGATGTTCAGGCTCCGATCGATGAGGCTCGTCGTGAGCGGGCGACGTGAGGATAGTCCTCGACACAAATGTACTGATATCCGGAATCCTGAACCCCCGAGAGGCTCCCGGATCGGTTCTGAACGCGGTTCTTGACGGGATGGTAACGGTCCTTGTCGATGACCGCATTCTGTTTGAGTGTCGCGACGTACTGTTTCGCCCGAAATTCGGTTTTCCAGCGGACTACGTTCGGTCGGTTCTGGACTTTCTGGAGCACGAAACAGATTATGTCACTGCCCGACCTGCACGGGAGACCATACCAGATCCAGGTGACCTGCCGTTCTATGAAGTCGCAGTTTCCGGAGCTGCCGATTATCTGGTTACCGGTAATGCACGACATTTCCCGGAAATGAAATTCGTCGTTTCTCCCGGAGCATTCCTGGGGTATCTTCGTACATATAGATCATAAGGAGTCACTACATGAAACTTGGTCGTAACGATCCCTGCCACTGCGGAAGCGGGCGCAAGTACAAGCACTGTCACTACAATGCGGACGCCGCCGCCGAAGTGCAGGCCTTCAAGGAAGCAGCCGAGGCGGCAGCAAAGGAAGCCGAGCAGGCCGCGCAGGACGATCCTGACACGGCCGGCACCGAGCGAGGCGATGCCGCTGCCCGGCGCAAAGACAACGACTCCCGTTTCAAGCGCAACCCGTCCTCGGGTGGTGCGCCGAAAGCGGGAGGAAAGGGCCCCCGAACGGCGCCGCGTGCAACGCGTGGTGCGCAGCGGGGGAGCTGAGACGTCGTCATGAGTACGCCGTCGTGAATCCGGTAGATCCCGGGACCCGCATCGGTCACGTGCATCTGAAGGTTGCCGACCTCGACCGCGCGCTTCGCTTTTACTGCGACGTGCTCGGGTTCGAGCTGACACAGCGCTACGGCTCGCAGGCGGCGTTTGTCGCGGCGGGCGGCTATCATCATCATATCGGTCTGAATACCTGGGAAAGTCCGGGCGGGTCGCCGCCACCGCCCGGGACTACCGGGTTGTTTCACGTGGCGATACTCTACCCGACACGCGCCGCACTCGCCGATGCCCTGCAGCGGCTGTTGAACTCAGGCATCCCGCTCGACGGCGCGAGTGACCACGGGGTAAGCGAAGCACTGTACTTGCGCGACCCCGATCAGAACGGAGTCGAGCTCTACTGGGACCGTCCCCAGGAAGCGTGGCCGCGCAGTGCGGATGGCGACCTCGAAATGTTCACCCGGCATCTGGACCTTGATGGTCTGCTTCAGGAAATTCGTTCATGAACGCGATCGTCTATGACCGATACGGTCTGCCGGAGGTGCTCAGGCTCGGGGAAGTAGAGAAGCCTGTTCCGGGTGATGACGAAATCCTCGTCCGGGTGTGTGCGGTCTCTGTAAACCGCTCCGACTGGGAGGGGCTGATCGGAAAACCCCTGTACTCGCGTATGAGCGGGCTTCGAAAGCCCCGAAAACCGATACTCGGGTCGGACGTCGCCGGACGCGTTGAGGCGGTCGGGCAAAACCAGACACAGTTCAAGCCGGGAGATGAAGTCTTTGGCGAGATGGAAGACTACCACGGCGGTTTCGCCGAATACATCTGCACGCGGCCGGATGCCTGGACGCTCAAACCGGCAGAGCTGACCTTCGAACAGGCTTCTGCCATTCCGCAGGCTGGCGTGATCGCCCTGCAGGGTCTGAACAGAAACGGAGAGCTGAGGCCGGGACAGCGGGTTCTCATTAACGGCGCCGGTGGCGGGGCCGGGTCCTTCGCGATACAGCTCGCGAAGTCCTACGGAGCCGAGGTAACCGGGGTGGACAACGCCGGAAAGTTGGAGTTCATGCGCTCACTCGGCGCTGATCAAGTAATCGATTATGCGAAGGAAGACTTCACAAAAAGCGGAGAATCCTACGACCTCATCCTCGACCTGATCGCGCAGAGGTCTGCCTTCGCCTGCGCCCGGGCGCTGCGGAAGGGTGGCAGCTACTTTGCGGTCGGCGGACCCGTACGCGTCCTTCTTCAGATCCTCTTCCTGCGCCGCCTTATAAGGCTGACCACCGGCCGGAACGTGAACATACTGGCCGTCCATCGGAACCGGACGGATCTGGATCGTATTGCCGACCTCTGTGTAACGGGGCGCATTGTTCCATACATTGATATACATTATTCGCTTGATCAGGTCCCAGAAGCGCTGCAGTATCTTGGCGACGGCCTGGCGAAGGGAAAGATCGTCATTTCGCTGTGAAAGCTTTGGGGTCGAGGCCCGTGACGGCTAAGGAAATGGACGTTCGTCTGGAGACAGCCGGACCAGGAGATATACCGTCTAGTGCGCAGTTAATAACGAGTGTGTTTTCGTTCTCAAACGACCTGCCCGTCCCGCTTTGGAAGGAGTCTTCACATGCGCATTTTTACAGACCCTGCTGGCTCCGGATGGCTCTGGTTTGACAATCTGGTTACTGCCGGCGGCACGTCCGTAGCGTTTGATCCCCAGACGGGTGCTTTCTCGTCGCATGCGCACTTCTGTGCGAACCGGGAGGTGATTGACTGCAACTGGAGCGCGACCGCCCAGGGGGCCCTGTGTCACGCCTGCGCGATGACCGTGCTGGTTCCGGACCCTGCGATTCCCAACGCGGTGACCAACTGGGCACGGACCGAGGCTGCCAAGCGCTGGGTACTCAACAACCTGAGCCGCTGGGGGTGGTTCGGACCTGAAGATACGGGTGTGCGACCGGTATTCCACCTGCTCGCCGAAGGACCGACGCCCGTAATCATGGGGCACGCCGCAGGTGTGGTGACCATCAGCGTTGCAGAAGCCGATCCGGTCATCGTTGCCGTTCGCCGCACGGCGCTTGAAGAGCCGTATCGTACCATGATTGGCCACATGCGCCACGAAATCGCACACATGATCTGGTGGCGCCTGGGCCTGCAGTCAGACTTTCTGGACGCATTCCGCGCGGAATTCGGTGACGAGCGATCCGATTATGGTGCCGCACTCGAGCGGTACTATGCAGATGGGCCACCGTCAGACTGGAAAGAGCGTTTCCTGACCGCGTACGCGTCTGCCCATCCGCACGAAGACTGGGCTGAGACCGTCGCGCACCTGCTGCATCTGACCGATATTTCCGACAGCTTCGTCGCCTCGGGCCTTTCCTCGCCCGAAGTCCCCGACCCGGGCTGGGATCCGTACCTGGAAGCGGATTCTGAACGCCTGATTCATGCTGCAGCGTCGCTCACGGTGGGGGTGAACCACGTGAACCGTGCTATGGGCCTGTCTGACGTCTACCCCTTCGTGCTGTCGGATACCTCACGCCGTAAGCTCGCCTTTGTGCACGACTGGTTGCGGACGGGAGCGTGAGAATCCTGAACTGACGCGCACCCGAATCCGTGCGAGAATATCATCCTCATGAAAACAGAAAAACTATGCGTAGTTGGTCCAGGGCTTATCTGGCATTCGGTTCACAAGCCCAACCTCAAGCGTCTGGCCGACGTCTTTGAGGTGCGGGGTTTCGTTTCTCGTAGCGAAAAGAGTCGAACCGAGGCTGCACGCGAGTTTTCCGGCTCGAAAGCCTACGGAAGCCTCGAGGAGGCGCTCGGTGACCCCGAAATTGATGGTGTCCTTGTTCTGACTCCCATCGCGATGAACGCCCCGATTGCATCTGCCGCGCTCCGCGCAGGCAAGGATGTCTACCTCGAGAAACCGGCGGCAATGAGCCTCTCACAGTGCGCCATGCTCGAAACGGCTGCAGCCGAATCGGCACAGGCGGTGTATGTCCTCGAAAACCAGGCCTACGACGGGAAGATCGCAGCGGTGTCCGGAGCAATCAAAGACGGACGAGTCGGAACGGTCGTCGGGTTCGAAGCCGTGAACCATTTCTTTTTCGGTGGAGAACGAAACCAGACCGGTGCGTATGCAGAAACGACCTGGCGAATGAACCCGGAATTTCCGCTGGGCATTATCTTCGACGGTGGGATACACGAGCTCGCAGGGTTTCAGACCCTCTTCGGTTCGCCAAAACGGGTATCGGCCACGGGAGCAGTACTTCGCCCCGGTTTCGGAGAGTTCGACCTCGTACGCATGCGTATGTCTTATGCGGGTGGCGTAGACGGGTTCTTCAGCCACGGTGCCGCCTGTGCCGGAGGCGATAACCACTTCACGATCCGGGGAACCGAGGCGACCATCAAAGTCGAAGGCGATACGCTGACAATGATCGGTGCCGACGGAGCTGCCGAAGAGCTCCCGTTCCCGGCCGGAAAGAGTCATGACCGCATGTGGAATGCAATTGCTGCGGACCGGACCGGTGACGCGGCTTCGGCGGACGACACTGCTTTGGCGGACATATACACCCTCGAACAGGCGCTTGTCGACGTTCGCACGCTTCTCGCCGCCGAGCGCTCGATACACCTGCATCGGGACGAGACTCCTTAAGGCAAACTACGCGGTCTATGTGCACAATCTAGAACGCGTATCCCAGGTAGGCGCCGAAACCGGGAAAAAAGTAGCCGAACAGATACTGAAACCCGATGTACGGCTCGATGGCAAATCGACCATTTGCCCGCCGTAACGAGTATCCCGCGTGGCCAGTGCCTCCAAACCAGAGATTATCGTCGAAAAACGGCCCGGATGTGCCGTCTTCGAGTTCGTAAACACCGCTGATTCGTCCGTACGCGGCTGCGGCACGCGCTCGCAGCCATGGCCCCGAGCGGTCCTGCCACTCGCCTATACCGAGAACGGGGCCGACATACAGAACATACGCGTTGATGAGCGGAAGATCCTCGAATGTGGCCGCCGATGTCCGGTATGCAAAGGCAAGGTCGAGACCAGCCATACCCGGCATATACCGGTAATTGACCTCAAGCACAAGAAGCGACGGATCACCGAGCCATCGGACAACTCCTCCAGCGTCTACAGACACTAAATGCGGATACTCAGCTGCTTCGTCTCCCCGTACATCGCCGGGATAGAGACCAGAGATCAGTAGAAGCAGGAAAACCGGAATCGCAAAGTTCCTCATGGGATACCATTCCTTGGATCAATCCTGACAAAACCCCGTGTAAAGCCATATAGTCTCTTACAGGAGGGTATTTGTTATGATACCACGAATGCGAATATCTTGCGTGCGCGCAGTTGTATTGATTCCGATCCTGCTCGGAATAGCTGGCGCAGCCGCGGCACAGTCGACCGAGCTGCCGGCACGCGCCGACGCCACGCTTTTTGAGGACGCTGAGGGTGCTCTCGCGAGCGGCGCTGGTCAGTACACCTTCGCGGGGCGTACCGGACAGGATTCCGGTTCACTCCGACGGTCCCTCTTTGTATTTGACCTGAGTTCGCTCCCGGCCGACGCAACGATTACCCGTGCTGAGGTGCGGTTGACCACTCAGTACAACGGCCCGGAGGCTGCGGGCGTTGAGTTTTCAGTTCACCAGGTCACCGCTGACTGGGGCGAGGGCAGTTCCGATTCCGGTAGTCCCGGCGGACAGGGGGCACCGTCGACGTCAGGGGACGCGACCTGGCTGCACCGTTCCTACGATGATACCCGGTGGTCCAATCCTGGCGGCGATTATTCCGACGAAAGACTCGCCACCGCGACCTTCGAAACGACTGGATCTCTGGTTTTTACCGGAAACGGACTCACCGAACTCGTTGCAGCGTGGCACACGGGCGAAGCAGACAACTACGGGATTCTCCTGCGAAACGATGAATCGGTTCAGCGCAGCGCTATTCTGATCGCATCGCGCGCATCTTCAAACAGCTCCGCCCGGCCGGTTCTGTACGTTGAGTATGAGTAGGGGCTTTCGGTGAGGCGACAGCTCACCGCAAATCTCTCTTACTCGCTCACCGGAAACACGGGAAGCCGCTCGAGATACACGAGTTCTTCGTCTTCGTAACCGCCGTCTTCAAGCAGCGCGGTCACCGTGGAGATGACCCGGCAACCGACCTGTTCGAGCAGCGACGCGAGCGCCTTGACCGAACCACCCGTGGACACCACATCGTCGACGATGCAGACATTACGACCCCGCAGGATCTCTGCATCGGGTCCGTCGATGACAAGCGTCTGCTCGCCTTCGGTGGTAATGGTCTGTACCGCCTCGACGACCGGGTTGTGCATGTATGACTTCACGGACTTGCGTACGACCACGTAGTTTACCTCGGTCAGCGCGGCGAGCACGTGGGTCAGGGGAATGGCCTTCGCCTCGGGGCATACAAGCACGTCGATCTTGTAGCGCGGATAGCGGGGGTGTTCGTAGAGCGCCATCGCGATGTTCTCCACGAGTTCGGTGTCACCGAGCATCACGAAGCTTGCGATCTCGAGATTGGGCTTTATGCGCACCCGCGGCAGCTGCCGGGTCAGCCCGGCAATGCGCAGCGTATAGGTTTCGCCGGTAAACGATCCTTCAGTTTTCATGCTGTCAGAATAACGGAAGAACGAGCTGTACGGCGAGGCCTGCAAGGAGGCCGAAAAAGGGATTGTACTTTGCGGTCACGAGCAGGGTTGCACCTATGACCATACCGCCGCCGCCGAAGCCGTAGGGGCCCGCAAACGGTCCTGCGGTCGCGATGGCGTCGGCAATATTGGTCGAGAAGGTCACGAACGCGCCGAGGACAAAGAGGAATCCTGCGATGGACGCCTGGTGCACGACCCGGCCGATCAGCGGCAGCAGTCGCGCGAGCAGAATGGCGGCCATGATACCCATCATCAACACCGATGAAAGAAGCGGATTCGGTGCCGAGGCGGTACCGGAAATGATCGACTCGACGGGTGCGCCTCCGAAGAAGGCCGAACCCATGTTAGCGAGTCCCGAGTACACGGTCAGATGGTCGACGTTCACGGCAGCCCCGGCAATGTCACCGGTAATGAGTCCGAACGATATGTTGGCACCAACGTTCAGACAGGCAAGCGAAAGTGCGCCAATAATAATAGGCCTGCTTTTCCAGAAGTCGAGCTGCACGACACCGGTGCGAAAGCGCTCGCGTTCCTTGTGAATCTCCGGGTCAGTGACAGTCACCCCTAGCTTGCCTGCGACGCCGGGAACAAATCGGATTATGCAGTAGACAGCCGTGGCGATCGCGACCGACACGATTATGGTCGGGGCCAGATCTCGCGTAATAAACCAGGTGACGAGCGCGCTCACCATGGACGCAGTCCCGGTCCACGGTTCGCTCTTAAACAGGTCGAACGACACAAAGGCGAGCATGGCACCGACGCCCGCCATCATCGACAGGATAATGACCGGACCGACGAAGTCAATTATGACCTGGTTCAGCCCGAGAAGCGCAGGCACCACCAGAAAGACACCGCCCCAGAAGACGATGCTCAGACGCTCCTTGATAGTGCTCCCCATGCGGCCTGCCAGCGTAATGGTTTCCGCCTGGAAGCTGATGGTCGCAACTGATCCATAGGCGAGTGAACCGAGTGCTCCGATAATGAAGCCTACGGCGGTCGGAAAAGCGGCAAAGCCGAAGGTGAGTGCGAGCAGCCCCTGCGGCACGCCGTTTACGACAACCGCGAGCGCGGTCAGAAGGTCAGCGACAAATTCGGACATGAGATCCCCCAGAATGGAATGTTTATGCGTCCGATTGTACTTATATGTGAACTATATGCAATCAGTACGCTAACACACTCTGAAG
>RECN01000049.1 GCA_007694005.1 Spirochaetaceae bacterium | reverse complement strand
TCGCGCGGAGCGAACGCGAGCCCCGAGTCGGCTACCTGCGCTGCTTCCCGGTATCTACCGAGTGCTACGAGGCTCCATCCCTGCACCGTCATCGCGTCCCTGTTCGAAGGATCCTCGCGGAGTTCATCGCTTGTGATTTCGATCGCGTCAACGTATCTGCCCTGCCGGAACATGCCGAGGGCGTCGCGTTCCTGGGCACCAAGATTGAGCACGAGGACGCCGACGAGACAGACGAAAGCCGGCAGACGCCTCATGGTCAATGCTTCCTCCGCACGGAGGGCGACTCCATTTTGACGGTGCCGTTGAGTTCCGCACCACTTTGCATGATTATGTCGGGTGATACGACGCTTCCGCGAAGCTGTGATCCTGAAAACAGTTCGAGTCTCCGAGCAGCGGAAATGTCCCCTTTCAGCTTGCCCTGCACGCTGACGAGCTCAGCGTGCACGTCGGCCATGACATTCGCCGTCTCGCCTATGTACAGGCTGGTGCCGGAACTGATCCGCCCGCGAAAGGAACCTTTGATGAGAACCGGCTCATCAAAACTCATTTCGCCTTCAAACTCGACGTCAGATGCAAGTACGGTCGAAAGCTCAGACTCATCAACTGAGCGGATACGCAAGTCGGACATATACAACGGATGCTACCCGCGCCGGATAGCCCTGTCAAGTTGGCTGCTCACCGCATCGACGGCCCGCTCAAAGCGCGTGAGCACAGCGTCAGCGTAGGGATTGAAGCGCCAGAGGTCAAGAAAGAGATCCAGCTCGTCGTTACAGGTCTGCTCCATGACCTGTCGTATTCTCCGGTATCCGACCGTCGATATTTCGCTGTCATGGAGGTCCAGCTCGTTGAGAATGCGACCGACGAGATGGGTAATCCCCTGTGTGCGGGCCGCTTCATGATCGTGCTCATCGGCAGTCATACGCCGTATGGAGAACCCGAGTTCTGTGAACTCATCGCACCAGATGTTCACGAGATCCTGAGGCCCCCTCCCCTCCGATACGACGACGGGAAGCTCGCTCCGCAGTCCTCCAACCGAATCCGGACCGAACATGGGGTGAGTACCGAGCACATGAACCGTTTCGGGCAGTATAGTCATCATCTCCCTGATAGGGTGCACTTTTACCGAGCAGGTATCGATCAGGGTGCTGCCGGGTTTCATGTGTGGAGCAAGGCGTCGGCAGACCTCGGGTATCGCACGAATGGACACACAGAGAAATACCGCATCGGACTCGGCGAGGTCTTCCTCGCTCACCAGGCGTACACCGTCCGGAACCGGCCGCGTTGACCGGTTCCATGCCCGCACATCGTGTCGCTCGCTGAGAATTGAAGCCCACAGGGCACCAAATCTGCCCAATCCGTATACGCCGACTGTCATATGCACGCGATGATATAGCGACAAGGGCCGCGAAACAAGCGCCTGCAGCTTGAGCGATCGGTCAGGCCCTGTTATTGTGAATAACACAAACAGAGGTACCCATGAATTTCGTAGAAAGCATTCATACACAGGCCCGCTCGCTTCGGGGACACGTCGTGCTCGCGGAGGGAAGCGAGTCCCGGACCATACAGGCAGCGCGAATACTCATAGACACCGGTCTTGCCGGAACCGTGACACTCGTTGGACCCGCCGCCGAGGTGGCGGCTGCTGCGGGAACGGCGGGGATCCCGCTTCAGGGCATAGTTGTAGAAGACCCTGTATCCTCGAACCGCACCGCCGGGTATGGAACAGAACTGTACGAGTTGCGTAAGCACAAAGGAATCAGTGAATCCGAGGCCGGCGAGCAGATCCTCGATCGTCTGCGCTTCGGCTGCATGATGGTCCGCATGAATGACGCTGACGCCATGGTCGCAGGCGCTGAAAGCAGCACCGCAGACGTACTGCGGGCTGCGTTCACCATTATCGGTACCCGCGAAGGCGTTAAGTCGGCGAGCTCCTGTTTTGTAATGCAGGTGCCCGATGAGTCCTTTGGCAGCGGTGGTGCAATGATCTTCGCCGACTGCGCCACAATACCGGTCCCGACCGCTGAACAGCTCGCCGAGATTGCGCTCGCTGCAGCCGACAGCTGCCGGAGTTTTATCGGCGTCGAACCGGTTGTGGCTATGCTGAGCTTTTCTACAAAGGGCTCGGCAGATCACGAACGCATAGAAACCGTCCGCGAGGCACTGAAGATCGTTCTTGATCGTTCACCTGACCTCCTGATTGACGGAGAGCTGCAGGCAGACGCGGCGCTGGTACCTGGTGTCGGAGAAAAGAAGGCTCCGGGGTCGAAGGTCGCAGGCAGGGCCAATGTCCTCGTATTCCCCGACCTGACGTCGGGTAATATCGGGTATAAGCTGGTACAGCGTCTGGCAAAGGCCGAGGCATACGGACCGTTTCTGCAGGGTTTTGCCCGTCCCGTCAGCGATCTGAGCCGTGGCTGCTCGGTAGAAGATATCGTGAACACGGCCGCCGCGACCATGTGCCAGTCGGAGTAAAGTGCGATGAAGATACTGATTGTCGGCTACGGCCGCATGGGGCGAGAAGTCGAGCGCGTACTCGCCGAACGCGGGCATGAGGTTGCCGGCAGGATCGATCCACGGGCACCCGAATCGGACAGCCCGGACCTCGAAGGTTTTGACGGAACCGCCGACGCCGTGATTGAGTTCGCCACTGCCGATGCGGTGGCGGGTAACGCACAGTTCTATACCGGGCACGGTATTCCCGCAGTTGTGGGGACAACCGGTTGGGAAGCCGATCGCGAACAGGTTCGGAAGATCGTCACAGACGGTCACGGCTCATATCTCTGGGGTGCAAACTTCAGCGTCGGAGCAAATCTGTTTTTCGCCATGGTGCAAGAGGCAGGTCGGATCATGAATGCGTTCGACAGTTACGATGCGATGCTCTGCGAAACGCATCACCGCGGGAAGGCGGACAGTCCGAGCGGTACGGCGCTCGAGGCTGCGAAACGGCTCCTTGCGGTACTCGAGCGCAAGCGGAGCATCATACACGATCTCCCGGGACGTCCCTTGCAGGATGACGAGCTGCATGTCGCCTCACTGCGTGGAGGTTCAGTACCGGGCACTCACACCGTATCCTTTGATTCGCCGTTTGACAGTATCTCGGTAACGCATACTGCCCGAACACGGAGCGGGTTTGCGCTTGGCTCGGTGCTTGCGGCAGAATGGCTGCCGGGGAACAGGGGCTTTCTCTCTGTCGACGATTTTTTTGCTGCCATGCAGACAGGAGCGTAAGGTATGTTTGAAGGAATAAGCACAGCACTGGTCACACCGTTCAAGGCAGACTCATCCATAGATGAAGAACGACTGCGCGAGCACGTAGAGCGGCAGATCGCGGCCGGCGTCAGCGGGCTTGTGCCGGTCGGTACGACCGGAGAGAGTCCGACCGTCAGCCATGAGGAAAACATCCGGATTATCGCGATCACCGCTGATCAGGCGGCAGGGCGGGTGCCGGTTATCGCGGGAACAGGATCGAACTCCACCGCCGAAGCCGTGGATATGACCCGAAAGGCCATGGACGTCGGTGCAAACGCCACGCTGCAGGTCTCACCCTACTACAACAAACCCAGTCAGGAAGGCCTGTATCGCCATTTCTCGAAAGTGGCCGATGAAGGCGGCCTGCCGGTCATCGTGTACAACATTCCCGGACGGACAGGCAGGAACATTGAAACGGAAACTCTGATCCGGCTGTCCGCGCACGACATGATCGTCGCGGTCAAGGAAGCAAGCGGAAACATAGGACAGGTCATGGACGTTATTCGCGCCCGTCCCGACGGATTCGATGTTCTCGCGGGTGACGACAATCTCGCGCTTCCGATCATGCTTCTCGGTGGTGACGGGGTGATTTCGGTTGCAAGCAACATCATTCCGTCGGAGATGCAGAAAATGGTGAATCTGCTTCGATCGGGCGATGTCGACGAAGCGAGACTTCTGCACTACCACCTCCTCCCGCTGTTCAAGGCGATGTTCATTGACACCAATCCCATTCCGGTGAAATACGTGCTTTCCTACCTCGGATACATCGATGAGGTGTACCGCCTGCCCATGTGTGAGCTTTCCGACGACAATAAGCGCGTTATCGAAGGAGTCCTGGATCAGCTCGACATTCGAGCCTGACCGAGCTCGGGAAAGGCCTCGGCGAGCTTGAGGAAATCCGCCTGCTGGAGACTCTCTGCTCTGCGCGAGGGGTCAATCCCGATCGCTGTCAGCCGACGCCCGGCGCCGGGGCGATCTCCCAGGGCTTTCCCGAAGTTATTCAGCAGCGTCTTTCGGCGTGCGGAGAAGGCTGCGTCCGCGGCCGCCAGTATGGCGGTTTTTGTATCGTGTGGAACCGTTCGCACGCGGGTCAGCGCGATAGCCGTCGATGTCACCTGCGGTCGTGGGTAAAAGCATTCGCCCGGAATTGTTCGGATCTTTCGAGTCTCGTACTCAAGATTGCAGAGTATCGCCAGAGGCCCGAAACTTCGACTCGATTCGGCCGCAAGCATGCGGTCGGCAGCCTCTTTCTGTATGGTGAAGACAAGTCGCTGTGCCCCGTTCTCGCGCCCAAGCAGGTACCAGATAATCTGGGCTGCCGCGTTATACGGCAGGTTGCCCAGCACGAACTCCGGAGCGGAGGACTCACGCATCTCTGTCGGCATCGTCTTCAGGCAGTCCCCGGGGACCAGTCTGAACTCCGACTCACAGGCGAAACGCTCCTGCAGATGCGAGACGAAGCCCCGATCGATTTCAAATGCAGTCGTATGCAGCTTTGCGTCAAGGCACATCGCCGTCATCGCTCCGAGCCCGGGCCCGATCTCCCAGACGCGGCTTCCTGCAGAGGCCCCGAGCGAGGCAACGAGCTCCGCCCGGACTTCCTGACAGACCATGAAGTTCTGCCCGAATCGTTTGCCGGCCGAAAGGCCTCGTTCTTCAAGGTACGCACGTATTGCCGCAGGTGAGTTGTCGAGGCGGGCAAAAAAATTCTGACCTTCGGTTTCGAATGATGACATGGTATGGCTGATCTCGTTTCCCTATGATACCGGAAATGAACGCGAAGCAAAAGAAAGGCCGGCGTCAGGAGCCAGCCGGCAAGCGCCTGAGGGGAACTGAACCCGGGAACGCGGGAGATTACGTCAGCCAGCAGTGTAATAGCCCACACGCAGGCGTGAAGTCCGGCGAGACTGACCGTAGCGAGGTGACCGAGTGGAAGGAGTGCAAGAGAGCCGAAACCCAGCGCCATAGCGGCGACCGGCGTGAACATGAGTGAGCTGATCGCGCCTACAGGATATACGGTCCCGAATACCCGCCACGCGATCGTCGACGTCGCGAGCTGGGCAGCGAAACCTGCGGCGATACCGGCCCTGATTTTCGTGTGGCGGGTTGCACCGAGCAGCGGTAGCAGAACCGGTGTCAGGACGAAAATACCGAGCAATGCAGAGAAGCTTAAGGTAAAGCCGAGAGACTGTGTGTCGCCCGGAAGGATAGCTGCGTGCGCAATGAACGTAAGGCAGAGTGTCTTAAGGCCACTAACCCTTCCCTCCCGCAGACGCAGAAACAGAGCAGCATGAAGCATGATGACTGCACGCGTGAGCGACGGCCTGAAACCGGCGAGGACGAGGTATGAGACGGACAGCAGGCTTACACCAGCCGCAGTCAGCCCTCGCGACCGAAGCGGGGACATCAGCAGCACAAAGGCGCCGGCAATGAGTCCGAGATGCATACCGGACAGCGCGAGCACGTGGGCCGCACCGGCCCGACGTACGGAATCGTAGAGAAAAGGTGAGAGTTCGTCGCGGTTTCCGAGAAAGAGCGCCATGTACACGCCTCTGGTCTCTACAGGCCAGGAACCGCTGCGATCACGGATGAGACCGTGCAGGCGGGATCGTACCGTGAGCACACCGTGCCCGTGGTCGATGAGCTCCGCGTGGTCCACTCGAAGAAAGAACCTGGCGTCACTGCCTTCTCCGATGCGAACGGGGGCAGTACGGACGTGAACGTGGTTGCCCCATGCCAGATACTCGAGACCCGGCCCCACGAGCAGGCTTGTGTGCTGCGCGTCAACACGGGCCCAGTCGGCGTGCAGTCGACTGATCGTCCCTCGTGCGGCCCACACACCGTCACTGCGACGCCATGGATCAGCGTCAAGGATGACGTCGACAGCCTGTATCTCCGGCTCGGGTATCCCGGTGGCCCCGATATCGGAGCTTCGTGCCACCCGGCCAGCGGTCCAGATTCCCAGACTGAGCGCAGCGCCTATCAGCAGGAACTGCAGGAAGAGAAGAAACCGCGTCTCCCGGCCGGAATATTCCCGGCCCGCCGCTTGCGGCAGAAACACGCAGGCACTCACAGTAGATACGGCGACTGCAGCGGCTCCGGGAGACGCATAGATGCACAGCGCGAGCGTCGCTGCGATACGCTCGATCGGTCCGAGACCGGACAGGAGGCGGCCGATGCGAAACAGCGCTTCGCGAACAGCGTGATTGTATTGCTTCACACAGGAAGATACGCGATGGAAACGCGGGTTGATTGGTTTATAATTAAACGGGTGCCGGTATCAGGTTGCGACCGCTTCGTCCTGAGCGGGTCGGGTCGGATCCTTTGTACGCAGACTCGAAATCTGTCCCGAATTAGTGTTTCCATCCCGAAAAATGCTGTAGACGTAGGTAAGAATAATATTCCGCATGCTGCGACTCGGGAGCTTCGCCTGTATGTGCAGAATACTCGCGTTATTCTTCTGCTTGAACGTGACGCCCTTGACCACCCCGCACATGACAACCGGATGCCCGTTCACTTCGGTCTGTATCTTTACCGGCATTCCCGGTTTCGCTTTACCACCGACAAGAATCGCCGCGCCGTCTTCAGACAGATCAACCATGCGACAGCGGTAGCCGCCGCTTTTTTCGAGGTTTTCGTTGGCCTGTTCGATCGTCTTCAAGGGGTATAGATAGCCGGGCCCTTTCAGTTCTGCGCGAACGCTGCCCCGTTTCTGCGTTCGTACAAGCTGATCCGCGTGGCTGATGTGGAGTATCGGAAATTTCCGGTCAAGATAGTCGCCGATGACCTTGGTCTCGAAATAGTACCCCGCGTCTTCCTGTCGCCAGAAATACACGTTAACCCGCTGACCCTGCCAGGAAAACCCGGTTGGCGAGCTTTTCCCTTTCGGGTAGGAGATCGCGAGGTATTTTCTCATATTCTCGACAACCGTCGAGGTGTAGGCGCCGGAAGCACCGGGAAAGGTCAGCTTGAGGAACTGCCCCTGCGAGATGTTTCGCGAAGAGCGAAGTCCGAGCCGATACTTCGGCAGATTCAGCTCGACGCGTCGTCGAAAATCAAACAGTTTCCCCAGAAACTGCACCGACTGCTCAGAATCTTCCTTATCCTGCGACCTGAAACGGACAATTGTACCTCGAATACAGCGGTCGAGCGTTTTCTCGGACCAGAACAGCGAAGTCGGGTTCTTGAGCTGATTCTCCAGGGCAACACGACGCAGAAGATTCAACTCGTGTATGCTGAACCCGCTTTCCTTACCCTTTACGTAGAACTGAACCCAGGGAAAACGGAAACCCCCTCCCCGACTGAAAAAAATCAGACCTACGATCAGGAGGAGCGATGTGATGACGAGGAAAACACCCATGGGCCAAACTCTTTCTTCAATACAATTTGTTACATCTTTATACTTCCCAAAGTATAGGATAACGACCCTGCTGCTGTAAAGCGCGATTGACCAAAATGCTTTATATGTGAAAGCTTATATACTGATATGAACAGAAAGCTTCTTGCTGCATCGATGATCATCACGCTTGGTATCGTAGCCGTGCTTTCCACCGTGGTCTTCGTTGCTTCCCGGCAGGAAACAGCCCCGATAGACCTGAGCGATGCGTTCGAAGTAATGCGCCTGACCCCGGCACACGCGACTGCTCCTGACTTCACGCTCGCGTCACTCGGTGACAACCCTGACGTTAATCTCGAAGCGTATCGGGGCAATGTCGTGTTTCTGAACTTCTGGGCGACCTGGTGCGCTCCCTGCGTCGCCGAGATGCCCGCAATGCAGACACTGTACGAACGGTACAGAGACGACGGGCTGGTCGTCCTGGCCGTGAACGTTCGGGAAGAAGAACCGGTGGTTCGGGAGTTTATCGACCGGCTCGGCGTTACCTATCCCGTCGCTCTTGACCGTAACGGCACCGTCACGAATCTCTACAACGTCCGCGGTTTTCCAACGACGGTAATCATTGACCGGAGCGGAAACGTGATCGGTGTAAAACTCGGCTATCACGACTGGGACGAGGAAGAAACGATGAACGCGTTCGGCACGATCATGCAGATGGACTCGCTATGACCGACATAAACGTCTTTATCGCCTTTGCCGCCGGACTCCTGAGTTTCCTGAGTCCCTGCGTGCTGCCGCTCCTTCCCTCCTACATCTCCTACGTCGGTGGCGTCAGTCTCGATGAGTTACAGGACGCACACGCAGACCGGACGGTACTTTTTCTGCGAACACTTATGTTCGTCCTCGGTTTCTCGCTTGTGTTCGTGGTTCTCGGAATTCTCTTCAGCGGATCGGTCGCGCTGATCGGAGGAACCGGCCGGGTTATCAACCTCATTGCTGGCGGCATCGTTATCGTCCTCGGACTGAACGTCATGTTTGACTTCATGAGCCTGCTCAACCGCGAGCGCCGGGTTCACGTCAAGGCAGCTCCCGGAGGTTACCTCGGATCGGCCGCAGTCGGCATGGCATTTGGAGCCGGGTGGACGCCCTGCATTGGACCGGTCCTCGCTGGTATTCTCTTCCTCGCCGGAAGCAGTGCCTCGGTAAGCACCGGTATGATCTACCTTCTCGCATACTCCTTTGGCCTGGGCCTGCCGTTTCTTGTCGCAAGCCTGGCCTTCGCCCCGCTTCTTGAGAAACTCAGACTCATCAAACCGTACCTGGGTACGATAAAGTCCATCACCGGCGGCGTTCTCATTCTCATCGGTGTACTCATTGCCTCCGGGCAGTTTCAGCAGTTACAGGCGACCCTTTTCCGCGCCGGGCTTGCAATCGAGCGGTGGTCACAACAGTCACCCGCTACCGCACGTTCTGTTCTGAGTGGACTTACGCTGCTAATCGCACTCATACCGTTTGCCCGACCCGTCATACGCCGCATGCGGGGAAACCGGGAGGTGCGTATCCTTGGTCCGATTCGCCTCATAATTACACTTGTCCTGCTTCTGATCGCAGGCCTCAACCTCACCGGTGCTCTTTCCCTGCATGAAGCCATCGTTGCGTGGTTTATGTACGAAGGCCTGTAGGCTCGTGTACAATCCGGCTCATGAGCGAAATAAAGAGTCTTCTCCCTCACCGTGATCCCTTCCTGTTCGTGGATGAAATCAGCCAGGCAGATGAGGATACGATCGTTGGCGTTCGAACCTTCGAGTCCGAGCAGTTCTTTCAGGGCCATTTTCCCGGCTATCCCGTCGTTCCCGGTGTGGTTCTCGTAGAAACGATGGCCCAGGTCGGCGGAGCCGGTGTCAGGAAAACCGGAATCATAGGCGATGACAAGCTGTTCTTTCTTGCAACGATAGAAAAAGCGAAGTTCAGGCGTCAGGTTCGCCCCGGCGATACGGTCCGTATCGAGGTTCGCAATCTGCGCGCCAGCAGTCGCATGCTCAAACAGTCCGGTATTGTGTATGTGGGTGACGAGATTGCAGCCGAGGCACAGTGGATGTGTATCGTCTCCGACGCCTCGGCCTTACCCGATTAAACGTCGTCTGTCGCGGCGATCCGTCTGAGGAACTCCTGTTCATCGACGATTTCTACACCACGTTTTTCGGCTTTGTCACGCTTGCTACCCGCATTCGCACCGGCAAGAAGATGTGTCGTCTTTCCCGAAACGTCCGACACAACCGTGCCGCCGCGTGACTTGATTTCCTCCGCGGCGAGACTTCGTGGCTGAAAGTTCTCGAAGCTGCCGGTAATGCACCAGGATTCGCCTGCGAATATCTGCGCTTCCACCGACTCGGCCTTTTCCGGTGCGTGTTCCTCGGAAAACTGAAGACCCGCTTCCCGCAGGCGCTGTATGACGGAGCGTACCGACGGGCGTGCAAGTTCTTCTGCAACCCGGGCAGCGGTCTTTTCGCCTATACCGTCGATAGCGATCAGACTCTCGACACGTCCCTCATCCACGAGCTGCAGCAGGTCATCGATGCTGCGATACCCGGCGTCGCAGACGAGTTCGACGAATTTCGGACCCAGATCGGGGATGCCGAGCGACGCCAGAACCGTGCGGTAGGGGCGGCTCGTCGCGTGCTCAATTGACCCTTTCAGCAGTTCGATCTTTCGCGCTCCAAAGCCCGGTAACCCGGCTATACGTTCATAGTCGAGACAGAACAGGTCGGGAATTTCCTCAACGATACCCTCGGCGAGAAGCAGATTCAGGGTTTCCGATCCAAGGTGTTGTATGTCCATCTGCGCACTCGCCACGAAGAAGTGGAGCTGTCCGCGCATTCGATCGGGACATCGGAAGTTCGGACAGAAATGATGCGCACCCCGTTCTTCGAGCACGGAATCACAGGTCGGACACCGGGTCGGGAATGCGTAGGGATGTGCCTCGGGATTCGGCTCAATTACCCGCTCGACCGCGGGAATCACATCACCCCGCCTGCTGACTTCCACCGTATCGCCCACGTGAAGCTCAAGCGCTTCGATATACGCCTGGTTGTGAAGCGTCACGTTACTGACCGTCGTCCCGCCTATGCCGACCGGCTCGACCCGGGCGACGGGGGTAATACGACCGGTGCGCCCCACCTGCACGTCTATTGAGCGAACCTTCGTGACCGAGACCGGCGACTCAAACTTGTAGGCGATTGCCCACCGGGGGTGGTGTCCCGTATAGCCGAGCTCGTCGCGCAGCGAAAGGTCGTCGAGCTTCACGACAAGGCCGTCGATCTCGTATTCCCGGCTCTCCCGGTCTGCGGTCCACTGAGCAATCGCGTCCTCAAGATCGGCAAGCGTGCCTGTCTGAACCTGCGAGAACGCCGGCAGTTGCGCCGCGTCGTCCGGGAAAGGATTACTCACGTCCTGTTCGGAGAACAGACCCATGTGCGGATTGACCCGAAACCCGAGGCGCGCAAGACGCAGGAGCATATCGCGATGCGTCGACACGGACCTTCCGGCCGGCACGTCGGTGAGAAAACCCTCATAGGCGAAAAACCGTAGCGGGACCCCGGCCGTCTCCCGGGACTTCACTCTTCGCAGCGTACCCGCCGCCAGGTTTCTCGGGTTCGCGTAGGGCGTCTCCATGTCTTCGTTCAAACGGCGAAATGCCACCAGTGGCAGCAGTATCTCGCCCCGGACCGCTATGTCGACATCATCCTGCAGACGCAAAGGAACATCCCGTATGGTCCTCACGTTGCCGGTCACATCGTTACCCATAGAGCCGTTCCCCCGGGTCACGGCCCGCGCCAGAACCCCCTGCTCGTAGTACAGCACGATGCTGACCCCGTCGAGTTTCTCTTCCACGACGAAAACGGGGGCATGCCCGAGCTTGTCGGACGTGCGCCGCACCCAGGTCGAGAGTTCTTCGTGGCTGTACGCCTTGTCCAGACTCAGTACCGGCACCGTATGTGCAGCCTCCGGGAAATCCCCGGACAGATCAGACCCGACGCGTAAACTGGGCGAATCGGCCGTCCTTAGTTCCGGGTGTTCAGCCTCAAGCGCTTCGAGCCTGCGAAACAGGCCGTCGAACTCGGTATCACTGAGTTCTGGACGGCCTGCTACAAAGTAAAGGTATTCGTGTTTTCGTATCTGCTCGCGGAGTTCACGAGCTTCCTGTTTCGGATCTATGATTCGCCTCCACGTCGGACAAACGCATCCCGGAACCCGAGGGTTCTGATGTTGAACAGGGCCAGGCCCCGTTCGTCTGCGCCAAGTGGTCCGACAAAGACACGATACAGCGTCCGTTCCTCGGTTTCAACTCTTGTTATGACGAGAGGATACACGTCACTCAGGTCGCGTGTTACCGCCTCAACCGATTCGATCCGGGACCAGGCTCCGATCTGCAGATAGAACGAACCGGGCTCAAGCGTTTCGACGAGCGGAAGGTCACTGACCACTTCAGGAGCTTCAACCGGCGCGACTACAGCCGGCGGCGTTTCCTCGACTTCAGCTGCTTCTGCTTCGGCTTCGGCAATCGCCGCCGCATCGCGCTCAGCCGGGCCCGGTTCAGCGGGTCTCGGTTCTGCCGGTTCCATTTCTACGATTACGTCTACAGCGATCTCAGCCGGGCTTTCCTCGTGTGGCTGTGGTTCGGGTGGTTCGGCCACCACCGCGGTGTCGGGTTCAGGTTCTTCGGGTGGCAGGGGTCGGTCGTCGAGCAGATCGTCAAGCACGAAGCGTGGCTCAGCCGGTTCGTCAGCGATGACCACGGGGGGGATCTCTGTGGGTTGCACCCGCTCGACACCCGCCTCCGCGAAGGCCGGTGTTTCAGGAGTGTCAGTCGCCTCCGTCGTATGATCATCGGCAGCCGCAATGCGCGGAAATGATGCGTCTGCCTCATCAGGCTCGGTTATGACGGGTTCTTCGTCTATCGGCACAATCGGTTCATCGGCGATAAACACCGGAGGGGATTCGCGGTCGGGCAGCAGTCTGGCGACGTCGTCAGGGCCGCGTTCTCCGAACGGCGCGACAGACAGTCTGTCGGGATCACGATTCCTGAGAGATTCCGCCCGTTCGATCACGCGGGCAAGTCGGTTCACTTGGTCTATGCCGATCTCATCCACAAAGGCATCCGGTGCCACAAACTCCTCGGGTGCCGGAGTATCGGGAGACGGGTCGACGAGTCGCAAGTCCGGCTCGGGAAGCTCGGCAAGAACAAACGATGGCTCAGCCGGCGGCACCGGCAGACTCAGACTCTGATCCGGTTCCGGTAACTCGACCGGAAGATCGACGTCGTCGGGTGCTGCAGGATCCTCGCGCGGAGTGCTGCGGGGGAGTGCGTCGACAACTTCGACTGCGGGCTCAGGTTCGGGAGCCGTTTCAGGTTCGGGTTCGGGTTCTTCCGTTGGGGCCGGCTCAGGCTCAGGTTCGGGAGCCGGTATCACAATGCGCTCTGGCCTGCTGATCGGGCCGGGGGTCGACACACGATCTGCCCCGTCGGGAACGCGAAGGCTCTCATCCCGATCGGCGCTCGCGAGACCGGGAACAGAAACCGGCGAGAGCAGCACCCGTGTCAGGTCTTCATCCGCCGAGACACCGAGTACATCAAATGCGTCGGGGCTCAAGAGCGCCAGCAGACCCGGTTCGGAAGCACGCCGCGTCACGATAACGCGTACGCTTCGACCGGTATCGAGACTCGTCACTTCAACGACGCTATTCCTGGGCACGACGTTAGAGGCGACAAACAGACCTTCATCCGGAAACAGGGCAGCGGCACCGCGAGCGGCAATGCCTTCCCATGCGTAGTCGGAGAATACCGGCGTCGATAGTAAAAAGAGCACGAGCGCAGCAATGAAAAAAACGCACCGCGATCGGGTTTCTTTTACCAGTTTTCGCTGTCGCATGGGCATTTCTCCTCCCTTACATCTCATCGAGGAAGCTGTCCGCGAGGTTTCGCCCTACTCGTTCAACGGCAGCCACCAGGCTCTCCCCACGACGCCGGTCGAACTCACCGGCGGTGAACGACCCGTTTACGGTATCCTCACCGGCAGCTACGCGGACAAAGGAATAGCGGGCGGAGTCGACGTCTGCTGAGCCGTTGGCAGAAACAAGATGTATTTCGACCAGAACAACCCAATCGACACCTTCGGCGGCACCGACGGACCGAGCAGTATCGACGTCGAGCGGTTCACCATCATCCATCAGATTAAAAACAATATGTCCCCGCTCAAAGAGAGGGATCATGAGACCGTCTTCAAACGCACGGGTAATCTGCGAAACGGACGCCTGCCGGGTGAGTTCACGGGTATTCCCGTGGACGTGTACAAGGACTGTATCGGCCACAAGCGGGGCTGATGCAGTCACGGCAAGTAGAACACTCAACGCGAATCGGAATGCGCGTCTGGATATAGTCATCCCATACTCCTCTGGATTCATTTGTCGGCAGAAACACCGGCTTTATTGAATGGGAGCCGGGCTCCGTGATAGCGTCGCAGACCTATGAATGTATACGTGCTGCAGCTTCGTACCGGTTCGGAAGCAAAGTTCACCGCACTGATACAGGAGGATCTTTCGAGTCACGGCGCTACACTGTTCAGGCCCCGCCGGGAACTCACCATCCGTCGTGCCGGTAAACGGATACAGAGTCTGGCACCGGTATTCCCGGGTTACGTGTTTCTGCAGACTGCCGATCTCAACGAAGCAATACGAGCCACCGTACGAAGGGCGGACGGCTTCATTCGCATTCTCGACACGACGGCCAGCCCCCGCCCCCTGTCTGGTGACGATCTGGCGCTGATCAGGCACTTTATGGGGTACGGAGAGATCGTCCGGAAATCAAAAGTGAAGTTTGATGCGAATCAGCGAATTGTCGTCGTGGAAGGGCCGCTTGAAGGTCTTGAAGGTCGGATCATCAAGGTGAATCGTCGCAAAGGACGTGCAAAGGTTCAGCTTGATCTGTACAATGCTAGTTTCACGGTCGACTTCGGATTCGACGTACTGGAATCGGTTAAAAACGCTGCGAAGACGGAAGGTTCATGAAGCGCACACCACGTGTCTATATTATCGGTGCCGGGTTTGCCGGTGTCTCCCTCGCCCTCGAGCTCAAACACAAGGAAGTCCTCGGCGAAGTCGTCGCGTTTCTCGACGACGATGCCGACAAGATCGGCACGCGCATAGAGGACATCCCGGTTCTCGGTCCCATCGAAGCGGTTGTAACCCTGCTCGACAAACAGCCGACCGATGAGGCGCTGATCGCGCTGCCTTCCGCCGGCCCCGACAGAGTGCAGAAGATTTACGCGCTGCTTGAGCAGGCGAACTTTGCCCGCATACGCATACTGCCGAGTCTGTCACAGATCGTAGATGGCCAGGCACACATGATACAGACCCGTGAAGTCGACCCTCAGGATCTGCTGGGACGTACACCCGTCCATATAGACCTGCGAGCGAGCATGCAGTACCTGCGCGGGAAGCGGGTCGTCGTGACCGGTGCGGGCGGAAGCATAGGAAGCGAACTGTGTCGACAGCTTCTCAGCGGAGGAGCGCAACGCCTGTATCTCTTTGGCCACGGAGAGAACGCGATTTACGAAATAGATCGCGAGCTGAGGCTGCTGCAGGAAGAAGGCGTCGGTGAACGCGCCTCTATCGTTCCTGTCATAGGCGAGATTCAGGATCGAGACTATATGCACTTCATCCTGAAGCGACTGCAGGCAGATGTGGTGCTTCACACGGCGGCCTACAAGCATGTGCCTCTCGGAGAGGCGAATCCGGTGGAAACGATACGAAACAACGTGTTCGGGACCAAAAATCTGATTGACGCCGCATCCGCCGCCGGGGTCGAACGTGTGGTTTTCATTTCCACCGATAAAGTCGTCGAACCGGTCAGTGTATACGGGGCATCCAAACGTATAGCCGAGGAGATCGTCCTTTCGGCAACCGAAAACGGCCACACCTACATGGCAGTCCGCTTCGGGAATGTGCTTTCAGCCCGCGGAAGCATTGTCCCCCTGTTCCAGAAACAGATACGCAAGGGGGGGCCAGTCACGGTAACCCACCCGGAAACAACCCGCTTCTACATGACGATACCGGAAGCCGCAAGTCTTGTGCTGAAAACAGGAGGAGTCGGCGTGCCCGGCGGGCTGTATCTTCTCGACATGGGTGAGCCTGTCAAAATCCGCGAACTCGCCGAACAGCTGATCGCAATTCACGGGTTCAAGGCCTACGAGGAAATCGATATCGAGTACATCGGTATGAGACGCGGCGAGCGGATACACGAAGCTCTGCTGGCCGGGGGAGAACAGGCAAAGCCGACATCGCATCAGAAAATTCTGCAGATTAGCAGGGATGATGAACACCGTCTTGACCTGCCGGAACTGTTGCGGGAACTCCGCCCGGTATGCTTTCCGGACCCTTCCCGGCCCGACCTCTACCGGAACAGGAAAGCACTCCGATCGATACTGGCAAAATATCTACCGTCGCTTCCTGTGCCGGAAGACGAGCCGGAGTATTAGGAGCGCGGCCATGAGCGAAGCAGCCGAGATTCCATTTGCCCGCCCCGATATCGGTAACGAGGAAATTGAGGCGGTGACCCGGGTGTTGAAAAGCGGCTGGCTCACCACCGGTGCAGAGGCGACGGCGCTCGAAGCCGAGTTCTCCGCGTTCACCGGGTCGAGGCACGCCATAGCAGTTTCGAGTGCGACCGCCGGTCTGCATCTCGCCCTCGAAGCCTTCGGAATCGAAGCCGGGGACTATGTTGCGCTGAGCCCCTACACCTTCGCTTCAAGCGCCGAGGTGATCCGATATCTCGGAGCACACCCGCTTTTCGTGGATATCGAACCCGAAGGCTACAATATCTGTCCTGACGCGCTGGAATCCGTACTGACCGATACCCGGAAAGACGGTAGACGGGTCCGAGCAATAATGCCCGTACACATCGCCGGTCACGCCTGCGCTATGGGGCGGATTCGCGACATTGCCCGCCGATTCGGCCTGCCGGTGCTCGAAGACGCCGCACACGCCATCCCGACAAGCGACGACACCGGCGCACGGGTTGGATCACAGGGCACCGCTGTGTTTTCGTTCTATGCCAACAAGCCGGTGACTTCCGGCGAAGGGGGCATGGTAACGACCGATGATGACGAGATTGCCCGCCGGGTGCGACTTATGCGTCTCCATGGAATCGATCGAACCGTCTGGGACCGATACCGACGTCCTGGAGCCGGATGGTCGTACGACGTCGTTGAAGCGGGCTACAAATATAATCTACCCGACATCCTGGCGAGCATAGGCCGGGTGCAGCTTGCCCGTGCCGGGGAAACACACGCAACCCGGGCGAGGCTGGCTCACCGATACTCACAGCACCTTTCCCCGGTCAGTGGAGTTACCGTCCGCAATAACCCTGACACCGACCCGACACTCCTGCAGACGGATGCCTGGCATCTGTACATGATTGAGGTTGCGCAGGCGACGCGAGATCGTGTCATAGACTACATGGCCCGCGAAGGGATCAACTGCAGCGTTCACTATCGCCCCCTGCATATGATGAGCTATTATCGCTCCCGGTACGCGCTTCACGACCGTGACTTTCCCCGGGCTGCCGCGCGGTTCCTGGGTACCGTTTCGCTTCCACTGTTTCCCGGCCTGACCGAGGAGGAACAGAATCGGGTGGTCACCACGCTCGTTCGGGCGCTTGAGGTGTATTCGGATGAGGGCGAAGAATCACGGGGAACGGGGTCATGACGGTAAATCGCCCGCTTCGAAACCTGCTTCGGGACAAGACGTCAAATCCTCGAACCATGCAGACAGCGGGTCTGAAGCAGGTTCTGACGGTCCGCAGCGAACGCGCTCACGCGAGAATAATCCGCCTTGAAGCGCACGATCTGCCGCCTGATATCGTGTTAATCGATGCAAAGTCACTGGCAAGCGGTGCAGAGCTTGCCGTCGAAGACGATGTCATGCCGATACTGGCGGAAGATACGGTGCGATACGTCGGCGAACCGATTGGCCTGCTCGTGGGCCCGGACCGCGACAGCCTGAAGGAAGCGCTTTCGTGCATCCGGTGCACCTACGAGGAGTACCCCGCCCACTTCGGACCGAGCAGGGGCGACGAGGAAAGCCTGTACCACGAGGTAGTCCGCAGTTCGGGAGACCTTACACCGCTGTTTGCCGAGGACACGGATACTCTCAATACCGAGATCGCAACCGGACTACAGGAGCATTTCTATGCCGATCCGCACAGCGCCTTCGCACGCGTAGCCAATGACGGACGCATAGAGGTTACGACGGCTACTCAATGGCTGCACCACGTGCAGAAGACCGTCGCGTGTGCGATCGGACGTCCGCGGAGCAAAGTTCTTGTGCACGGTATAGAAGCCGGCCCGACCCTCGAGGGCAAAGTCTGGTTTCCCTCACTCGTGGCCGCTCACGCAGCCCTGGCCGCATCCGTAACCGGGTCACCCTGTGTCATTACGTACAGTCGCAGCGAAGATCTCATGACAAGCCCGAAGCGACCTCCCGGCTGGGTTCGCATTCGCACCGCGTTTTCAGAGGATGGGTCCGTCCGGGCTGCCGAGGTGCAGATGGATCTTGACGGCGGAGCCTACCCGGTGTTTTCGCGGGAAACGGCTCAGAGACTGCTGGTTGCGGCTCTCGGCGCCTATCAGATCCCCGCCCTTCGCGTCGTGGTCCGTTGCCACACAACGAACACCGTTCCTACCGGCCCGTTCTCCGGGATGGATGCCCTGGCGTGGCTCGCTGCCGAGCGCTGGATGAGTGATGTTACGACGCGAAACGGCACCGAGCCGGTCGAATCGCGCGTGCGCCTGCTGCCGAAGTCCGACACTCACCTGATGTTCGACGATTTTTCCGATGCCCACGACCATGCGGTCCATCTGCTTGAAGATGTCGCCGCCCGCTCGGACTTCCGTCGAAAACACGCAGCGTATGAGCTTCAGCGTAAGCAGCGAAAACCTATTGTCTCCTACTCGCAACCAGCCCGAGGGATTGGTATCTCACTCTCCGCCCAGGGATCGGGATTCAGCGGTCGCCGGGAGGAACTGTACCCGAGCCTCGTGACGCTCCGGCTTGATCAGGATGGCCATGCCTGGGTCGCTACTTCGGCGCGTGCATCGACCAGTGTCATTCACGGCTACTGGACGGCTCGTGTGTCCGAAGTCCTCGGCATCGATGCTGACGCGGTGCATATCGCCGGCTTCGATACCGATGCAGCGGTCGATAGCGGACCGAGTATGATTTCCCGGGTGTCCATGATACATACACGCCTTCTGGAGCAGTGCCTGCAGGCCGTCAGAAAGAAGCGATTCCAGAAACCGCTACCGATCGAAGTCACCCGATCATGGCGACGCCCTCGCAAACAGACCTGGGACGCTGAGAACCGTACCGGAATGCCGTACCCGGAACGGAGCTGGGCCGCCTGTGTTGTCGAAGTGGAGTCCGATCCCGTAAATCTTGAGACACGCGTCATATCGGCACATATTGTTGCGTACATAGGTACGATCATCGACGAAAAAAGCGCCCGGAACGCCCTTGCCACCGCGGCGGTGCACGCGATTACATGGGCGGGCCGGGAGTCGGCGCTCGTTGGCCCTCGCGCGTCGTTGCCACGTTCGGGTGGACCGGTCTGGTTCTCCGCTCCCTTCCGAAACGAGCCACCGGTGAAGGTGGTTCTGGTAAAAGACAGCAGCGCAGCGCATCCACTCGGTCTCGGTGAGCTTGCGTTCAGCTGTGTTCCCGGGGCCTACGCGATTGCGCTGTCTCAGGCGCTCGGTCTGCCCGTGGAGAGGCTTCCGTCAACCGCCGGGAATCAGTATACGGCGCTACAGGACCTGCTTCGTACCGAAGGAGAAACGGGATGAGAATTCGCTTCACCCTGAACGGGAAAACGGTTCAGGTCGACGCCGAACCGGAAACACGGCTCTCGGAAATTCTGTTGCACGAGCTCGCGGTTGCCTCTCTCCGGCAGGACTGTTCGGAAGGGCGTTGTGGCTCCTGCCTGGTGATCTTTGAAGGCATGATCGTTTCATCCTGCATGATACCGATGTTTCGGGTCCTCGGAACCGAAGTGACAACCGTTGAAGGACTGTTCGGTTCCAAGGATCTGCGGGACATCGAACGCGGTTTTCAGCGCTCCGGTTTTGAGCCGTGCCGGTACTGCGCCGCTCCGAAGACCCTTCTGACACACGCGATTATCAGCGAGAACACCAGCCCGCGCGAAGAAGAGCTTCAGGTACAGGCCCAGGCGGTTCGCTGCCGATGTACATCCTACCAACACTTTCTGGAGGCGATACGGAATGCCGCAAAGCAACGACGTTCACGAAGCGGGGACACGTAAGCGCTCGACTCCAAAAGTCTATATTCCGCATAGTCAGAACGAGCTTCTACAACTGCTACGCCGCCACCCCGAATCGCGTATCTACGCCGGTGGCACCGCTCTGTCGAGCCTCGAAGAGACCGGACGGCTTCGCCTTCCGTCGACGATAGTCGCGCTGTACGGCGTCGACGACCTCAGGCGTATCGCGCGAACCGACCGCTATCTAGAAATCGGTGCGAACGCCACCATCCGTGCGGTTTCGCGGGTTGGCAGCAACGTTATTCCCGGGACCCTGTACGACTGCCTGCCGCACATTGTGCCCCCGGGACTCAGAACCGTGGCTACCCTGGTCGGAAACGTCTGTGTACCGGGCACATCGACCACCTCCATCGCCCCGCTGATCGCACTCGGCAGCAGTCTCGAAATACGGCGGGTCGGTGGAAACAAATGGATGACAGTTCAGCGTTTTCGCAGCGGAGAGAACGCGCTCCTGCAACCGGGCGAAGTAGTAACCCGACTCCGCATTCCACTCGCACCCTGGGATGCACAGGTATACCGGACAAGCGAGGACGGGAGAATAGGGTTTGCTGCGATCGCCCGCAGAACCAAAGGCGGTGTTGATGCGGTCCGCATCGTAATCGGAACCCGGCTTCCGGAGGTTATCCACAACCGTGAACTCGATGCGGAGCTGACCGGCCGCAAGCTCCCCCTGCCCGAACGGGATATCGCCGCCGCGGCAGAACGCATGAGAAACACCGCCCGCGAACACGATCCGGGCTTCAGTAATTTCGACCTGTATCGAATTGAGAGCCTTGTGTCCTGGTTTCTTCGCTCGCTGACGCGGCGATGATCGGTGGCAGGTTGAAGCACGCAAGCCCTCGGCGATATAGTGTTCCTCAATCGTGGCCGAGTTTACTCACCTGCATCTTCACACAGATTACAGTCTTCTTCAGGCCGGCGGGCGAATAGACGATTACGTTGCGCGTGCGGTCGAGCTTGGTATGACCTCGCTCGCGATCAGCGACTACGGCAACATGTTCGGAGTGCTTCTCTTCTACGAAGCATGCCGCAAACACGGCATCAAACCCATCATCGGTACCGAAGTCTATCTGGCGGATGGATCGCGGCACGATCGCAGCAGTACCGATCGTCGCGGGCGATACCCCCGTATCGTTCTGCTCGCCCGGAATACGCAGGGATACCGGAATCTGCTGCAGATTTCTTCGTGCAGCTACACCGAAGGTTTTTATTATAAACCCCGCGTCGACAACGAGCTTCTCTCGGAGTATCACGAAGGCGTAATGGTACTCAGTGGCGGCCTCCAGGGTGATATTCCTGCGATGCTTCTGCAGAACAGGCGCGAGGCCGCGCGTGATCGTGCCGTCTGGTACCGCGACACCTTCGGTCCCGGTAACTTCTACCTCGAAGTGCAGGACCACGGAGCGCCGGAAGAACGCATCGTGAACGAGCAGCTCGTTGAGCTCTCACGAGAACTCGATATACCGCTCGTTGCGGCAAACGACTGCCACTACGTCAGACAGGAAGATGCGAACGCGCACGATATTCTGCTCTGCATAGGATCGGGCAAGACGCGACAGGATACAAACCGTCCGCGCATGTTCAACGCGGAGTTCTATCTCAAAAGTTCAGCAGAAATGTCCGAACTCTTCCGGCATCTGCCCGATGACGCCCGCACCGAGGCTCTTGAAAACACCGGACGCATCGCCGCAGACTGCTCAGTTGAAATCGCGCAGCCCGGGCCTCTGCTTCCCATTTATAGCATTCCGCCGGATTTTTCCACGGCAGCCGACTATCTCAGACATCTGACCTTCGCCGGTCTCTCGAAACGCTACGGTGATCCAGGCGAGGACATCACGAACAGGGCCAACTTCGAGCTCGATACCATTATCGGAATGGACTATACCGGGTACTTTCTGATCGTCTGGGACTTTATCCGCTACGCGAAGGATAACGATATTCCGGTTGGACCAGGACGGGGCTCCGGCGCCGGAAGCATCGTCGCGTACGCTCTCGAAATAACGGACGTGGATCCGATAGAGTACGGGCTGCTGTTCGAGCGCTTTCTGAACCCTGACCGCGTGAGTATGCCTGACTTCGACATTGACTTCTGCTATGAGCGCAGGGGCGAAGTGATCTCCTACGTGACCGAAAAATACGGCTCTGACCGGGTTGGACAGATCATAACCTTCGGAACACTCAAGGCGAAGGCTGCTATTCGAGATACCGCTCGCGCGCTTGATATACCGCTTTCCGAGGCCGACCGTATCGCAAAGCTGATTCCGGACGGTCCGAAGGTCACCCTGCAGAGCGCAATAGAGCAGGAAGCGGACTTGAAAAAGATCTGGGACCAGGGTGGCGTCTACGCTGAGCTCCTCCGTACCAGCCTGAAGCTTGAGGGGTTGCATCGTCACGCATCAACACACGCAGCCGGCATAGTCATCGGGAAAACCGCACTGACCGACTACGTACCACTCTATCGCGATCCTCGCACCGGAAGCATCTCCACGCAGTTCACCATGGATCAGATCGAGCCCTGCGGGCTCGTAAAGATGGACTTCCTCGGATTGAAGACTCTGACCCTTATACGGAACACCGAAAACCTGATCAGACGACACGACAGTAATTTCGACATCGAGCGTGTGGCTGACCACGACGAAAAGACCTACGAACTGCTTGGCGCCGGCCGCAGCGCGTGTATCTTCCAGTTTGAGAGTCCGGGTATGCAGGACATCCTCACCCGCGCGAAACCCGGCAGCATTTCCGACCTCACCGCGCTCAATGCGCTGTACCGCCCCGGCCCCATGGAAAACATACCCCAGTTCGTCGACAGCAAGTCGGGGCGTAAACCGATCCGTTTTCCCCACGAGAAACTACGGGAAATTCTGACCGAAACCTACGGAGTAATCGTCTATCAGGAACAGGTCATGGAGATTGTCCGGATTATCGCCGGATTCAGTCTCGGACAGGCAGATATTCTCCGTCGGGCCATGGGAAAGAAAAAAGTCAAGGAAATGGAGCAGATGAAGGTCAGCTTCCTTGACGGTGCGCGGGAACGCGGAATCTCCGAAGAAAAAGCCGCTGAGCTGTTCAACCTGCTCGAGCCCTTCGCAGGCTACGGCTTCAACAAAAGCCATGCTGCCGCGTACTCGGTTCTCGCGTACAAAACGGCGTATCTCAAGGCCAACTATCCGGCCGAGTTTATGGCCGCAAACCTTACCAATGAAATCAACAGCCCGGACAAGTTCGCCGAATACCTTGCGGAAGCGCGGTCCATGGGTCTCTCTGTTGACCCTCCGGACATAAATCTGAGCGACAAGGTATTCACCGTAGTGAACGGTCACATCCGGTTCGGACTCCTTGGCATCAAGAACGTCGGGGGGGGCGCTGTGGACGCGATTCTGCAGGAACGCGCCGAACACGGACCCTTTCTCGACATCCTCGATCTTCTCACGAGGGTCGACATGCGTACCGTAAACCGCAAGGTCATCGAAACACTCATGTACGCGGGAGCCTTCGACTCGCTTGACCCCCGTCGGGCAACGCTGATCGCAAACCTCCCGCGCATGATCGACTACGCGGCTGCCGACCGGGCGGCCCGGGAGAGCGGTCAGACATCGCTGTTTGATGATGCTGATGATTCATCCGGGAACAGTTTCGAGATGGTCACGACCGAAGAGTGGTCGGCGGCGGAACGACTCGGATATGAGCGGGATCTCATCGGCTTCTATTCGTCGGGCCACCCGCTCGATGACCACAGAGAAACCTGGGAACGCTGCCGCACCCTGAACATCGCCGACGTGCAGGATGCAGATGTCGACTCCGAACAGGTCGTCGTGGGTCTTATTACCGCATACCGCAGCATAATCTCACGAAGGGGCAGCCCCATGGCCTTCGGAGTCATAGAGGACTACACCGGAAGCTGCGAATTCGTCGCCTTCGAGGAGTCCCTTTCCAGGGTTTCCGGGGTCGTCGACGTGAACCGTGTCGTCGGTCTCACAGGTGTGGTGCAGCGCCGTCGACGGGGCAACGATCCGAAGAGCACACATCGGCAGCTCGCGCTCAGCCTTGCACGGGCGCCTGAAGACCTTCACGAACGCGAAATTTCAAACATTCACATACAACTCACGCCGGAAGCAGACTCGGAAGACCGCCTGTGCGAACTTCGCAGCCTCATGGTCAACAGTAATGGCCCCTGCCCGGTATTTCTGCACGTAAGCATGCCCGACGGCAGCAACGGACACGTGATTCGTGCCGGTGATCAGTTGACGATCGCGGCAAAAGCTACGACCCTTGAGGGTATACGAAACCTGCCCTTTGTGGCCGACGTGTGGCAGGAAAACCGGAGCACAATACATGAGTAGCATACTGACGCTGATAAGCAGTCTTATTTCGCTGTACACCCTGATAATCGTTTTCCGCATCATGCTGACCTGGTTCCCCGGGCAGAACTACGGGCGCGGCGAAATGATTCTCCGCAGCGCGACCGATCCGTATCTGAACATGTTTCGCCGGGCGAGATGGATGCGGGTTGGATACGTGGACTTCTCACCAATTGTCGCATTGGCGACCCTCAGCATCACCGCGAGTGTCCTGACCCAGATAGCGCTGGCGGGATCGGTCACCCTCGGGTTCATCCTTGCCCTGATCGTCTCACGCCTGGGATATACGCTTCGTTTCCTGGTCATTCTGCTGACCGTGCTGACCGGAGTTCGTGCTGCCGCCATTGCCTTCGGCGCCTCTTCCGGACACCGAGTTTGGGTCACCATGGATCAGCTGCTGCAACCGCTCTCGTGGAAGATCAGCCGCCGCGTGCTGCCGCGAAGCGAACTGACGTATCGACAGGGACTCATGATTGTCACCGCGTGCGGAGTCGTCACGGCGGTATTGCTGACCCTGCTCGTGAATGTACTGATCCGCGCGCTGATTTCCCTCCCGGTCTGAGTGGTGTGATCCTCAATGACCCTATGGGAGTTATCTGACCCCTGCTCCCGTGTCCGGGGTATCGGCTCACAGCTGACCGCAGATCTCGGATCTCTCGGCATACACACGGTGCGAGACCTTCTCCTGCACGCACCGCGAACCTACGAAGACCGAAGCACACCGGTCTCACTGCTCGAGGCCCTGCAGCAGGATATCCCTGCAAACTGCGTCCTTACCGTACTCCGCCACGAGTACATAGGCGGTCGCGGTGGCCGAAGAACGCTCAAGGTTCTTGCGCACGACGAACAGACCTCCGTTTCGCTGCTGTGCTTCGGTCGTGACTTTCTCGCGAACGTGTTGCAGCCCCAAACGCAGATCCGCTTCTTCGGCAAAGTATCGGTACGCTACGGTGAGGTACAGGCTGGCAGTTTTGATGTTGAGCCGAAAGGCACCGACAGCCGGGGGTTTGGACGAATCGTAGCGGTTTATCCGCTTACCGGACGCCTCACACAGGGTGTTCTGCGAAAGGTTATCGCAGAGGCCATACACGGCTACGCGGATCATCTTGAGGATACCTTGTCTCCAGAGCTTCGGAAGTCCCTCGGAATCACGACAACCCCGGTCTCGACGGCGGGAGCGATCAGCGAACTGCACAATCCACGCAGGCTTTCCGAGGCGCGCGCCGCCCGGGAGCTGCTCGCAACAGAAGAACTGCTGCTCCTGCAGCTGCGAACACACGTGGATCGGGCATCGACGAAGGTAGCAGGAGCTCGTGAAGCAGGTGACCTTCCGCGCGGGCTCGCTTCAAAGCTCATCGCGGCGCTTCCCTTTCGACTGACCGCCGATCAGACAGATGCGATCGAGGACATCTGGCGTGACTGCTCATCGGACACCCCAATGAACCGCCTCCTACAGGGCGACGTCGGATCGGGTAAGACGCTGGTCGCGTTTGTGTCGGTCGCATTCCAGAAAGAGGCAGGATTCCAGAGCGTTCTCATGGCTCCGACTGAACTGCTCGCACGACAGCACGCCGACAACGCGGCGAGGCTGCTTGAACCATTCGGCGTCCGCACTGCCCTGCTCCACGGAGGTCTCAAAGGCAAAGTCCGCGAGGCCCTGTTGCAGGCTCTCGCGGGCGGTGAAATCGATTTTCTGATTGGAACTCATGCGGTGTTCACCGCTACCGTCGCCTTCCGCAGGCTACGGCTGGTCATTATCGACGAACAGCAGCGCTTCGGTGTGGCCGAGCGAACGACGCTGAGGCAGAAGGGTCTGGTCCCCGACACGCTCTTCATGACAGCGACCCCTATTCCCCGCACGCTCGCCCTGAGCCTTTTCGGACATCTTTCGGTCACGACGATACGAACGATGCCCGCAGGACGAAAGCCGGTTATCACGCATCTCGCGCGCCTGGAAAACGAGCAGAAAGTGTACCGTGCCGTAGAAACCGAACTCGCTGCAGGGCGACAGGCATACTTCGTGTACCCGCTCGTTGACGGGTCCGGCAGCCTGAGTCTGAAAGACGCGACAGCTATGAAAGAACGGCTCGAACGAGAGATCTTTCCCGGACGCGGCGTCGGTCTGGTGCACTCACGCGTTCCCGAAGCTCAAAAAGCCGCGACCATGGCGTCCTTCACGCGGGGCGAACTTGATATTCTGGTTGCGACGAGCGTTGTCGAAGTCGGGGTTGATGTACCGAATGCGACGTGTATGGTCATCGAGCACGCCGAACGCTATGGCCTCTCGGCCCTGCACCAGCTGCGCGGCCGCGTCGGGCGCAGCTCGATGCAGAGTTACTGTTTTCTGGTATACTCCGACGAACTGACCGAAGCCGGAAAGCAGCGAATACAGGTAATGCACCGGACCAGCGACGGCTTTGAGATTGCAGAGGAAGACCTGCGGATACGAGGCCCCGGAAACGTGACTGGAATGGAACAGTCGGGTTATCTGAAGCTTGCAATTGCCGATCTGTCCCACGACATAGAACTACTGCAACGCTGTGCTCTGATCGCACAGAACGTCGTCGACGATGACCCCGGCCTTCTGTCACCGGAGCATGGCCGCATACGGGACGCGCTTACAGCCTACACCCGGACAAGGCTGTCGGAATAACGGAGGATATCAGGAATGAGAATTACCGGTGGCTCCCTGCGGGGTCGTGTGATCAAGGTCCCCCCTGGCGTGATCCGACCGACTATGGACCGCATGCGGGAGAGCATGTTCAGTATTCTTGGCCCGCTCCACGGACTGTCATTTCTCGATCTCTTTGGCGGCTCCGGTATCGTCGCGCTCGAAGCGTCAAGCCGGGGAGCCGCTCCGGTGGTCACCGTCGAGAAGGATCGACGAAAGAGCCGCGTGGTGCTCGAAAACATCGCGATCTCTCCGACCGCGATCGAAACCCATTTCGTACCGGCCGAGCGCTACGTGCAGGCCACCCGCAACCGACAGTTTGACATCATCTATCTTGACCCGCCGTTTAACTACGGTCACAGCGCGGACCTTCTGCGAAGGATTGCGCACTCCCGCCTCGTACACCCGGAAACGCTCCTGCTCATACACCATCCAAGAACCGAGCTCGGCGTGCCCGACGGACTCGCGCATGCGGAAACACGGATGTACGGCGGCTCACAGCTTGATTTCTTTTCGATTGCACCGGGGTGAACCCGCGGTTTCCGGAGCCTGATAACTCTGATATAGTCGGCGAAGCATTACCCGGAGGATATTGAAGGTGACCACGCACACACGGGCCATTCTTGACCAGCCCACCGGTACAGAGGGCCTGTACCTTGAAGATGCATGGAGACATCGCAACACGGCCGCCCGCCTCGGTGCCCTGCTCGAAAGCTGGGGGTACCTGCCGGTAAACAGTCCGATGATTGACTACCACGATGCTTTTGCAGGACTGGTGAGCAGCGAACTCGCACGCGAGATCTATCGACTCATAGACCGTGAGGGTGAACTCATTGCGATACGGTCTGACGCAACCCTGTTTCTCGCGAAGCACATGGCTCGATTCCTCCGTCCGGATATGCTTCCCCTGCGGGTTTACTATTCAGAAGCGATTCTTCGCCACGCCCGTCGGGAGGATATATCCCGCAACGAGTATTTCCAGATCGGAGCGGAACTCGTTGGTTCAACCGGCCTGGCCGGGGAACTTGAGACTCTGTCACTTGTACTGAAGACACTCGACTCCGTAGTTCCCGGACGCTGTGTCATACACATAGGCCATCGACACATCGTCGACATCGTCATCGATACGCTCGAATCGCAGAATCGTCAGTACTGCCTCGACGCGCTGAAAAGCCATGACCGGCAGTCACTTCGGCGCGGACTCGCTGAAACGCATACCCGTGACGAAGCGGCTGCACTGACCCGCCTTCTCACAACAATACACGGACAAACGTCGTTCAGAGACCTCGCGCATGGAGAGCTCGAACACCTTCCTGCAGGTATGGTCGATGCCGTCAGATCCGACGTCGATCACATCCTTCTGCTGTGTAATCTTCTCGAACAGGCACTTCCCGTACTGGAAACACAGCTTAAAAGCGACTCTATTCGGATTGACCTTTCAGAGTTCGGGTCACAGTCGTACCACACCGGCCTTGCGTTCAGGGCCTATGTGGAAGGAGCCGAAGCGTCTGTCGCATCAGGCGGGAGATACGACTCACTGTACGGCCATTTCGGTATACGCTCACCGGCGGTCGGCTTCTCCATCATGCTCCGCAGACTCGAACGGCTCTCGCCCATGGAGCCGCTTCCCGACGTGCAGATAATTCCGGCTGACAGCACTGATTTCCTGAAACAGCTCGCCGTAGCAGAGGCGCGAAGGCGCGATGGCGATCGCGTGGCATTCAGTTTTGCCCCCGGGGAGGAACCGGTATGACAGATCTCCTGACTATCGCGCTTCCCAAAGGACGTCTACTCGATCAACTCGACTCATATCTGCGCGAGACCGGCATACACCTCAGCTTTGAAGACCGGAAACTCATTGCCACCGACACGAACGCGGGAATCCGGGGCTTCCTCGTAAAAAACAGTGATCTGCCAACCTACGTTCACCACGGGATCGCGGGTCTTGGCGTATGTGGAGAGGATGTCCTGTACGAGAGCGGGTACGATTTCGTCAGGTTGCTCCGCCTGCCCTTCGGCAGAACACGGATGTGTATGGCTACGGTCAATCAGCGCGCCGAGACGCTGCTTTCGGGCAGAAACGATCTTCCGAAAAGCGTCGACGAACTCGGAATCGACAGCCTTCTTGACTCATCCGACGGCCGCTTTTCCGTCTCGACGAAGTTCGTAGAGTTTACTCGCGACTATTTTCACCGCGCAGGAATTCCCGTTGACGTTATTCGTCTCAACGGTTCGGTCGAGCTCGCGCCGGTTCTCGGACTCACACCGTATATCGTCGATCTCGTCGAGACAGGATCGACACTGCGCGCGAACAAGCTCAGCGTAATCTGTGAACTCAAGCAGATTGAGGTATCTATCATCGCAAATCCAGCCTACTATAAGTTGAATCACGCACGTATCGACAGATTCGTGTCACAATTGTCGGAATCACTGAAGATTGATTCCGGAAACTGACGGGAGCACACATGGAACGAACAGCATCACAAAGCCGAAAGACTGCAGAAACCGACATTCAGCTGTCCATCGATCTCAGCCAGCGCGTCGGCAGCACGATAGACACAGAGCTACCCTTCTTTAATCATATGCTGACGTCCATGGCGTTTCATGGAGGTTTCCTCCTGAACGTTACTGCTCGTGGTGACATAGACGTGGACCCCCATCACCTCGTCGAAGATACCGGACTGGTCCTCGGTGACGCATTCGCAGAGATCCTGTGTGGGGGTGGTCTGACCCGCTTCGCCGATGCGATGGTACCTATGGACGATGCCCTCGCCGAAGCGGTCATAGACGCCGGAGGGCGACCGTATCTGGTATATGTTGCGGATTTTCCACAGACACACGCCGGCACCTTCGATCTGAGTCTCGTCCGCGAGTTCTTCTATGCCTTTGCGGTCCGAGCACGCTGCAACGTACATCTGCATGCCCGCTACGGCGAGAACGGCCATCACATGGTCGAAGCAATGTTCAAAGCCTTCGGGATTGCACTCGGGAAGGCGTTCAGCCCCCGGGGAGACGACGCAATGTCGACAAAAGGTGTCGTGTGAAATCGTATCGACATTTCAGAGTTCAGCGTTGAAGTTCTCCGGATCACGGACTATAGTCTAAAGGGCACTGCGCCCCTATGTGAGCAATATGAGTAAATCCCGCAAGGTCGAAACACTATCGGGGTTCGAGAGGCTGACGGTAGAGAAGCGACCCCGTCTACCTCCCGAAACCCGAACCGCGCTGGTACGACGTGGTAATGAGTTCCTGAACGCCGGTAAAGTTGAGGACGCAAAACGGATTTTTCTGACCATCGGATACACCGACGGGCTGATCCGTATCGGAAATCACCACTACAAGCGAAGCGAGCACATTGAGGCTTTTCGCATGTACTGGCAGGCCGGTGCGCGACGGGAAATCGACAATATGGCAGGGCGCTTCGCGGATGTCCTGCGCCAGTGGATCGCTGAGGACAGCACGAACGACTGAAGCAGCATGACAGTCAGACAGGTATGAGCGACATGAACGAACAACAGAAACAGTCAGCTGATCAATCACCCGAAGAAACAGGGGTCGACGGTTTCATAGACCAGGAGGTCTACGATGAGCAGCAGCAACGGCTGGCCGAACTGTCGAAGACCGGATATCAGTTTCTCAAAGAGAATCTCATTGATCAGGCGCTATCCTGTTTCCAGGAAATACTGAACGAAGAGCCTGACAATAATTACGCACTCGTCGGTATGGGAGACTGTCTGCGGAGACAGAAGCAGTTCTCCGAGGCAGTGGGCTATTACCAGCGCTGCCTTGACCGCTATCCCGACAATAACTACGCCCTGTTCGGACTGGCTGACTGCTACCGGACAATGCGGCATTACAACAAGGCCATTGCTGCGTGGGAAGAGTACCTGAAATACGACAACGAGAATGTTACCGTCCTGACCCGCGTTGCCGATGCACATCGAAAAGCCCGGAATTTCGAGCGCTCAAAGGAGCTCTACGTTTCGGTCCTCGAAATCGAAGCTGACAATGCGTACGCGCTCATAGGCCTCGGGCATCTCCACTACGATTTCCGCAAGCACAAAGAAGCCCTCGCCTACTGGAAGCGCATGCACGAGCTGCACGGCGCGAGTGTCGACATCAGAGTCCTGACCTCTATAGGAAACTGTTACCGGAAACTGAAAAACTTCGAACAGGGAGTGGCATACTTTCAGGAAGCCCTCGATCGTGAGCCGGGCAACTTCTACGCACTTTTTGGACTTGCGGACTGCTACCGGGGTATGAACGAAGCAGAACAGTCGCTGGATGCATGGAACCAGATCCTCGCGAAGGACCCCAAAAACAAGGTAATTCTTACCCGCGCCGGTGACGCGCTACGCTCGCTTGGACGTAACGAAGAAGCCGAGATCTACTATACGCGTGCGCTGAATATCGAGTTCGACCTGTACGCAGTCTTCGGGCTTGCGATGATCGCCAAAGACACCGGGCGATCCGAGGATGCGCTCCGGAGTCTTGAACGGCTGCTTCCCGCTGATCCTCAGAATCACCGGCTCTATATTGAGGCAGCCGAGTGTCTGCTCTCGCTCGGACGACGACACGAGGCCGTGGAGATGCTCGAGCGCTTCAGCCGACAGGGAATACGGAACCGCTACGTCAGCGACATGATCAGCCGCCTTACTCGAGAACAGCCTTGATACGCCGGACGCCCTGAGAACTCGACTGTTCTTTCTTTATGCGAAAGCTTCCAAGCTCCGCGGTGTGCTCCACGTGGGGTCCTCCGCAGACCTCTTTCGAGTAGTCTCCGATGGAATACACTTTGACATCCTCGTCATACTTGTCGACAAACAGCGCAATAGCACCGTCTTTTCTGGCGTCCGACAGCTTCATGGTAGCAAAACTCACCGGCAGATCCCGCTGTATCTGTTCGTTGACGATGGTTTCGACCTGAGACAACTGTTCGGGTGTCATTTTATCAGGATGCGAAAAGTCAAAACGAAGCCTGTCGGGTGTGATGTTGCTTCCTTTCTGTGCTACGTGGTCACCGAGCACGTCACGCAGGGCCTGATGAAGTAGATGAGTCGCCGTGTGCAGTCGTGTCGTCTGCTCGGAGTGATCGGCGAGGCCTCCCTTGAAGTTCTTCTCACCTTCAAGCTTCGACTGCTCCTGGTGCTTCCTGAACGCCGCCTCGAAGCCTTCGCGATCGACTGCCAGCCCTTCCTCTCGCGCGAGTTCTTCGGTGATTTCGATGGGAAACCCGTAGGTATCGTACAGTTTGAATGCGACACGACCCGGTATCGTCGCAGTCGCGCTTTTCTGTAAATTCGGCAGCATTTTCGAGAACTCGTGCTCGCCTTTGCGAAGCGTCAGAAGGAATCGTTCCTCCTCGGCTTTCAGCTCGCTTAAGGCCTCTTCGGCGCGGTTCTGCAGCATCGGATAGGGTTCCCGGTACATTTCGAGCACAAGTTCGGCAGGATCAGTCAGAAACGGCCCGTCGAAGCCGAGTTTTCGGCCGAACCTCACCGCCCGGCGAATGAGTCGACGCAGGACATAGCCCGCACCGACATTTGTCGGTGCAACACCGCGTTCGTCAGCGAGTATGAATGCTGCCGTTCGTACGTGGTCCGCCACGATTCGGAACGCCCGATCATCGTCCTCGTTCTCCCCGTAGCGTTTCCCGGAGAGCGTTCCTATGCGTTCGAGTATGGGCTGAAATACTTCGGTATCGTAAACCGTTTTTTTACCCTGTAGTATGGTGATGGTCCGCTCTATGCCCATGCCGGTATCGACACAGCGGCGGTCGAGTTTCTCGTACACACCATCCCCGTTCCTGTTGTACTGCATGAAGACATCGTTCCATATCTCCATGTATTTACCGTCGTTTATACCCGGACGGCTCCCTTCGACGCCCTGTGCTCCGGTATCGATGAACATTTCGGTATCCGGTCCACAGGGACCGGTTGCGCCGGCGGGCCCCCACCAGTTGTCGCTTCTCGGCAGGTAATGGATGCGATTTTCGGGAATTCCCAGGCTCCGCCAGATCGCTGCAGACTCTTCATCCCGGGGCACGGAATCATCTCCGGCGAACACCGTCACTGAAAGGCGATCGACGGGAATCTCCAGCCACTCCGTCATGAACTCGTAGCTCATCTGTATGGCTTCTTCCTTGAAGTAGTCTCCCAGCGACCAGTTTCCGAGCATCTCAAAAAACGTCAGATGACTGAAGTCGCCGACTTCGTCTATGTCACCCGTGCGGACACAGCGTTGATGATTCACCAGTCGTGTGCCCGCGGGATGCTGCTCGCCAAGGAGATAGGGAACAAGGGGATGCATACCCGCAGTGGTAAACAGAACCGTAGGATCGTTCTCCGGAATCAGCGACTTACCCGAGATATGAGCGTGGTTTTTGCTGGTGAAAAAGTCTATGTATTTCTTTCGCAGTTCATTTGCCGTCATTACTGTCCTCTATTGTGGGATAAAATACTGTTGTAGTGATCGCGTGTTAGAAGCTCTCAAGACTATCTTCGACGCCTGCGTCGAGGAAGTCCGGCAATACGTAGACCAGAGTCCCTCCCGCCCGTCGGACGCGTAACTCGGCAACGCCCTTATCTACAAGCGACTCGAGGTGCTGCTTGGCCTCGTCGGTGGAAATTCCGCCTTCAAGAGCTACTTCGGCAGGCGTCGCGACACCACGATTCTTCTTCGCTGTGCGGAGTATCACGTGCTCAACCGTTTCACGGGTACGGCCTTCCGAACTACCTGTGGAGGTGTTAATTCCCAGTCTGCGGAGAAACTCGCGGTCGGACGCTTCCAGTGCCGCTGAGTAACGGGATTTCAGTCGTGCTTCCCTGACCTGATCGGGCAGCGTAAATGCGTCGTACAGCGTTCCCAGACCGAAAAGGCCACCGGTGAAGAAAAAGAGCAGACCTGTCCCGAACTTACCGAGATAAAACCTGTGCAGGCCGGAAAACCCGAACAGAGAGGGCAGCCACAATAGATAGGCCATACGAACCGAATGCATACATACGCTCCTGAAACATCTCTATAACCAGAGATACTGGGGTAAATATATCTGCTTCGGAGGCTGCACTCAAGCCTGCGCGGAAACGGTCCGGGCGTCCGGCTCGACCTCGCGGAGCATGCGGACAAACTCGTGCGTAAGGACGTCGACATCCTTGCGCAGCTGCGGACCGAGATCGCGATACTCTTCGGAGATGATCAGGGCTCTGTGCTCGCTGACGTTCTCGAGGATCCGCCTGCGGACCGCCTCTTCTTTTCCTTTCAGAAGTCGGGCGATTTCAATATCATCGAGCCGGTTCAGTATATCCTCAAGGGCCCTGTCCGGCACACGGTGTACCATTTCTATCGAGTACAGCTCGTCGGTCAGAGCCTGTCCGAGCTCGGGCAGTTCATCCGAGATTTCCTTGAGCAGATGCTCATCGTTGAGGTGTTTCATGATTTCCGCAAGCGTCGACACACCCTGAACCTCGCGTTCGGCGTCAGTGCCGATCTCACGCATGCGTGCCTTCAGTGACTCCGCGATGGTGCGCACGATATCAGACGGTACTTCACGCATTCGAGCCACACGCCGGACCATAGCGTTCTGTTCGTCACGCCCTGCCTGCGCAAGAATTCGCGAACCAACCTGAGGTGCGGCGTGAGCTACAAGCAGGGACTTGACCTCGAGCGATTCACGACCAATCAGTACCGAAAGCTGACGCGGTTGCAGTTCTTCAAGAAACGACAGCCAGACCCGGCCGATCTGCGGAATCGCACGACTCATGATCTCCCGGGCTTTCTCCGATCCGAACGCCCGAGTTAGCGCGTCTTCCGCACGCGCCCACCCCGGTGCCGTCGCGGTGCGCTGTCCCGATGCGGCGTCCTGCGCGTGTAGCGATCGCGACTTCGCCGACACGGTGAACTCGCCTTCTTCCCCGGCTTTGGTGCGAATTGCGGCAAGTCCCGGTATATCCTGCAGCAGTCTGAACGCCTCACGTTTCTGTTCGTCGTCCGGCTGCTCCATGGTCAGTGCACGGGCTGCAACCCGTTCCGATACATCGGACGGTAATGCCCGGAGTATGCGCGCGCTCTCGTCCGGCTCAAGGGACTGCAGCAGGATTGCTACCGCCTGTTCCCGGTCGAGGGACGTCTGCCCCTCAGATACCGTCTCTGATGCGCTTTCGGCGGATGAATGAGACGACGCGACTGACCCGGGAACTGTCGACTCGGAAGTACCCTTCTGCCACCACGGTGCGGTCTCGAAAAATCCCGCTCGGTTTTCTGCCGACGGCTGACTCTCACCGTTCGCAGTCACGCCGGGCACTTCACTGTTCTGTTTTCGGGATGCGGTTGCTTCGTCGCTGTCCTTCGGACCTGTCGATTTCTGTCCGACAGCCTTCTGATATGCACGTACACGTGCTTTATACTCGTTCATGCTCCCTCCCTTGCGATGAACGCTGTCAACACCTGAAGTGTAGCTTCAGGAATGCGCCAAGGTCAAGAAATTCCATGCGATACGCTTGACACGAAACGCGGGCTCTTTTAGTATTCGTTTTCCAATCTTTACCCTGCCGCTGTAGCTCAGTTGGTAGAGCAAGGGACTGAAAATCCCTGTGTCATCGGTTCGATTCCGATTGGCGGCATAGCAGTAGAAAGCTGTCTGAAACCACCGTTTCAGGCAGCTTTTTTTATGTCTGATCTTACGTCTGAAACCCCGCCTCGTGTATGTTCACGGTAAAAATTCCTCTCGGCCGGTCCACCGGCCGATTGAAGCATCCATGGCTTCACAGTACCCTTATTCGTGAAACAGCAGAGAACCAGTTATCCGGATCGTATTTCCGGGAAGGATGGCATGCCATATGCGAGCACGTGATACACAACCGTGGAAGATACTCGACACCTATCGGGGGACACATTTTTCGGGCGAATGGCCGACTCTCCCGGAACTGTTCGCGATCACGTGCGAACGATACGCCGACCGGCGCGCTTTTACCTGTTTTGACCCGGTTACGCAGGTCTTCAGCTACAGACAGGCTGCACAACACGTAGAAACCATCGCTGTGTGGCTGCTCGAGAGGGGGCTCAGGAAGGGTGACCGGGTCGCCCTGACCGGGAAAAACTCTCCTGAATGGGCCATGACCTACCTCGCCATACTTGCCGCCGGTGGCACCGTTGTACCGCTGGACTACCAGCTCACCGACGAAGAACTTGCACGCCTCATGGCGTTTGCGGAGGTGAAGTTCCTGTTCGTAGACAGGGAGAAACACGACAGCCTGCCGCGCCAGAAGAGCGTGAAACTGAAGGATACTGTCTCGCTTTCGCCCGAAATTGGAACCTATGTCCTGAATCTCGAAGCAAAGGCAGACCGGGAAAAGCCCGGGGTCGGCGAAGACGATCTCGCGGCGATCCTCTTTACCTCGGGCACCACGGGTACGCCGAAAGGCGTCATGCTGACCCACAAGAATCTCGTGTCGGACTGTTTTCTCGCTCAGGGGCACATGAACATCTATCACACGGACGTGTTCTACGCCCTGCTTCCCATTCATCACGCCTACTGCATGCTCGCGGTGTTCATTGAGTCTATTTCCGTCGGAGCGGAAATCGTATTCGGAAAACGCCTGGCGGTAGCCCAGATCATGAAGGATCTGAAACAGGGACAGGTGACGATGTTTCTCGCAATACCAATGCTCTTTAACAAGATGATCAAGGGACTCATGCGTGGAGTTCGCGAGAAAGGAATCCTGGTGTACGGAGGTATTCGTGTTCTCATGTCCGTAAGCGGCTTCTGCAAGCGCGTGTTCGGGTTTAATCCCGGCGCTCGGGTATTCAAGGGGCTGCTCGCAAAGCTCGCCCTGGACACCAACAGAATCTGCATCTGCGGCGGAGGACCGCTCCCAGGCTCGACCTTCAGGATGTTCAACGAACTCGGTATCGATTTTGTTCAGGGCTACGGGCTTACCGAAACGAGCCCGATCCTGACGCTGAATCCCATAGAGCAATACAAAGAAGAATCCGTCGGACAGGTAATCCACGGGGTGGAGATGAAGATCGTGGACCCGGATGAACGCGGGAACGGGGATATCGTCGTTCGTGGCCCCATGGTTATGCAGGGCTACTACCGGAATGATGAAGCGACTCGTGAAACCTTCACCGACGACGGCTGGCTGATTACCGGAGACGTCGGCTACCTGGACAGCGATCGCTACCTGTATCTGACCGGGCGAAAGAAGTCGCTGATTGTGACCGAAGGAGGAAAGAACGTGTTCCCCGAAGAAATCGAAGACCACTTCCAGCTCTACGACGAAGTCGAGCAGGTCATGGTACGGGGATATCAGAAAGACGCGGTGCAGAAGATTGAAGGTATTGAGGCGTTTATCTATCCGAATCCTGACGCGATCAAGTCCATAGGGGAAAAACGCGGCACCATCATGAGCGCTGACCAGGTACAGTCTCACATCGAAGGAATAGTCTCGGACGTCAACAGGTCCATGCTGCCGTACAAGCGCATCGAACAGGTTCACGTACTTGACGAGCCCATGGAAATGACAACGACAAAAAAGATCAAGCGCCACGCTGTTTCGGTGTAGGCAACAGACCTCGCGTGCTCTGTTGATCGGAGCCCTGCTAGACGAGTACATTGAGGGCATGAGCACTCCAGTGTATCAGTACAACGTACAGGCTGTTGAACAACGGCTGGTCAAAACCCTTAAACGACGCAACAGGGAGGCGACGGTTGCCGATCTCGTCGCCGAGACAGGTCTACCTACCTTTCAGGTGGAAGAACAGCTGAAGCGCATCGTCAATGACTATCAGGGACATCTGAAGGTAACCGAATCGGGCGAGATCCTCTATCACTTTCCAGGTGGAATGAAGAACCAGGTTTCGGGTGCCATCCCCCGTGCGAAACGCTTTTTCCGGAAAGTGGCCTCAGTCGGCGGTCGAGTGCTCAAGACGGCGTTCAAGGTCTGGACCATGGTCATGCTTGTCGGGTACTTCGTCGTGTTCGTGCTCCTGATCGTTCTTGCTCTACTGGCCTCCATGGCCGCTCAGGCGAAGGGCGGAAGCGGTGGTGGTGGTGGTGGACGGGGCCGCATGGGTGGGTTCGGAAGTTTCTACCTCACGACCCGACTCATGCAGATGTCGATGTATCTCTGGTTGTACAGCGGTGGCAGGCCTGACGCTCGCGGAAGAAAACCAAAAGAGCGCCCCCTGCACCAGTCGGTATTCGCATTTATTTTTGGAGACGGTGACCCGGCCGCTGAATGGGACGAACGTGAACGCCGGGCGTTCATTGCCTACCTCAGGGCCGCGAAAGGCGTATCTACGGTCGAGGATCTCATGCAGCTGACCGGACGCTCGTATAATGACAGCCAGCAGCTGCTGAACAGACTCGCCCTCGAGTTCGAGGGAGAACCCGACGTAACGGAATCGGGTACACTGATTTATCGCTTCGATCAGGTGCTCCGCAGTTCAGACCGTCTCGAACAGTCCGCCCGCGGAACCGAGTTTCATCGCGAGCTGAAACCTCTTATCCCGTTTAACACAAATAAGCCCGGACTGAATAAGTGGATCGGTTTCTTCAACGGATTCAATCTGCTATTCGGTACATATTTTACTGCGTTCGCGCTCAGCTTCCCTGCTGTTTCTGAAGAAGGCATCGGAGCGTTTTTTCTCCTGGTCGCCACTCTCTTTGCCCAGATCACGACGAATCCGGTGGGTCTGGTGTTCTGGGTGATGGGGGTCATTCCGCTTCTCTTCTCGGCTTTCTTCTTTCTCATACCCGTCACGCGTCGAATGAGAGAGCGGAGACTCAATGAACAGAGAGCGCGTGAAAACGTGCGAAAACGGGTGATAAACGCGGTGCTGAGTAACCCGGAGGCCGTAGATCCGGAAATGATCGATGTCAGCGGCACTCCGGGAGTCGACGATGCGCGCGCCCGCGCGCTCCTGCTCGAGGCGGTCCGTGACTACGCGGCAGAACGCGGCGCCGAGGTCGAGGAGAAGCGCGCCGCGAGTGGAAACGCTCCCCCGGCCTATGTCTATCGATTCACCGAGGTCGCACGAGAGCAGCAGGATGTCGATCAGCTCCGGTCAATGCGAAAGCTCACAGACCACGACGTTGGAGACGTGGTGTTCGATTCCGGAGCCGATTGAGGCGCCTTCGGCACCGCTGCGCAACTGACTGCTGCCGCTGCGCAACTGACTGCTCAGCGAGGCAATAAAAAAGGCTGTCGCCCGCAATGGGGACAGCCTTTCGTATTTCCGGGCGCTACGTTCGATACGTACCGTCAGGGGCTTATCTGTTCTTCAGAACCGAGTGGGCCGCAGCAAGGCGGGCAATCGGGACCCTGAAGGGCGAACACGACACGTAGTTCAGGCCGGTTCGATAGCAGAAATCAACCGACGCCGGCTCACCGCCGTGCTCACCACAAATACCGACCTTAAGCTCGGGCTTGGTAGTCCGGCCTTTGATCGTACCCATCTCAACGAGCTGGCCAATACCTTCCTGATCGAGTACCTGGAAGGGATCATTCTCGTAAATGCCTTCTTCGACATACTGGGGAATGAAGCTTCCCACATCGTCCCGGGAGAAGCCCATGCCCATCTGTGTAAGGTCGTTCGTACCGAAGCTGAAGAAGTCGGCGTCTTCGGCAATCTTGTCCGCGATCAGTGCTGCTCGTGGTACCTCTATCATGGTTCCGATCGTATATTTGAGCTTTACCTTTTTCGCTGCAATGATTTCGGCGGCAACGCGTTCGACCATCGCACGAAGTGGCTTCAGTTCACCGACGCTTCCCACGAGAGGAATCATTATCTCGGGAAAGACCTTTACACCGGCCTTCTGTGCTTCACAGGCGGCTGTGATAATCGCTTCGACCTGCATTTCGTAGATTTCCGGATAGGTGATTGCAAGCCGGCAACCGCGGTGTCCGAGCATCGGATTAAGTTCCTGGAGGGACTCGATCTTCTGCTTGAGGGCCTTTGTCGGAACTCCGGTCTGTTCGGAAAGACGCTTGATGTCCTTTGCCGTATGCGGGACGAACTCGTGCAACGGGGGATCGAGCAGACGAATGGTCACAGGCAATCCCGACATGGCCTTGAAGATGCCTTTAAAGTCGCGTTTCTGGTAGGGAAGAAGTTTCTTGAGCGCCTTGCGTCGCGTCGCTTCATCTTCAGCAACAATCATCTCCTGGAACATGGGAAGCCGTTCCTCGAAGAACATATGCTCGGTGCGACACAGACCTATACCTTCAGCGCCAAACTCGCGGGCCCGTTTTGCATCGGAAGGTTTGTCGGCGTTTGCACGGACCAGCATACCCTTCTGGCTTACGTTGGCACGCTTGCCGGTAAGACGAATCTCGTCGCACCAGGAAAGGAAGGTGTTCAACTCGCCTTTCACTTTGGGCTGCACGAGGTTAAGCTCACCAGTGAAAACGTCACCGGTCGTTCCGTCGAGGGTAATGAAATCGCCTTCCTTGAACTTCTTGCTGCCGATCATAACGGTCTTACCCGAAATTTTGGCATCTTTACACCCGACAACGCAGGGAAGTCCCATTCC
>RECN01000136.1 GCA_007694005.1 Spirochaetaceae bacterium | reverse complement strand
AGCCAGAGTGCGGTTACCCCAAGGTCGGCGAGGTAATCCAGTTTCCCGGTCAGCCCCTTGAAGTCTCCCATGCCGTCTCCGGTCGAGTCGGCGAAGGATCGTACGTGCAGCTCATATATGACTGCATCCTTGTACCAGTCTGCGGGTCGATTCATTGTGTAGTCCTTATGCGTGTGAAGCCTGGTATATTCGTGGTGAATACGTGTACGGGCATTTTATTCGGATCGAGCATGACGAAGTTCCAGCGCTCGCGCCAGATATACTCATCCCGCGTCATGGCATCCTTCAGTCCGACCGGTCCCACCGGCCCGAGATCGAACACGGCAGGGGAGAACTCGACCCAGCCGCCCTGTGTGTTTCCGAAGTCGAAGTTGACCACCACGAAGACAAGGTCGCCGCGTTCCCGGTCGATCTTCGAGTAACACAGGAGGTGAGGGTTATCGCAGGCATGGAACACAAGTCCGTCGTTGTGCTGCAGCGCCGGATGGTGTCGACGAAGCCGGTTGATGAGCGCGACGATATCTCGTATCGAGTGCGGAGCGTTCAGATCCCAGTTCCGGATTTCATACTTTTCGGAGTGCAGGTACTCTTCGCTGCCGGGCTCGCGGGGCACGTGTTCGAGGAGCTCGTATGCCGGTCCGTAAATGCCGTAGTTAGAGCTCAGAGTTGAAGCCAGAACGAGCCGGGCGATAAATGCCGGTCGGCCGCCGGTCTGCAGTACCTCGTGGAGGATATCCGGTGTGTTTGGCCAGAAATTCGGCCGGAAGAATTCGGAGATCGGTGGAGAGGTAAGCTCGGTCATGTAATCGCGAAACTCCTGGGGCGAGGTGCGCCAGGTAAAGTAGGTGTATCCGTGGGTAAAGCCGAGCTTTGACAGCTGATACATCACGTTGGGCCGGGCAAAGGCCTCACTCAGAAAAATCAGATCCGGCCACTGTGACTTGAGGTCGGCAATACACCATTCCCAGAAGGCAAAAGCCTTGGTGTGCGGGTTGTCGACGCGGAAGACGCGAACTCCGCGTTCTATCCAGAACACGAACACATCCCGCAAGGCCTGCCAGAGCCCCTGCCAGTCTTCAGATTCGAAGTTCAGCGGATAGATGTCCTCGTACTTCTTCGGGGGGTTTTCTGCGTATGCGATGGAGCCGTCGGGTCGAATGTTGAACCACTCGGGGTGTTCCGTGACCCAGGGGTGGTCGGGTGCACACTGGAATGCTATGTCGAGCGCCGTTTCCATTCCGTGAGCCTGAACCGCTTCTACGAGTTCGCTGAAATCGTCGAGGGTGCCGAGCTCGGGATGAACCGATGTATGCCCCCCGAGACTGCTGCCTATAGCCCACGGTGAGCCGGGATCGTCCGGGCCGGGGTGCAGGGAGTTGTTGCGTCCTTTTCGGTGAGCCGTCCCTATCGGGTGCACAGGCGGAAAATAGACTATGTCGAATCCGAGATCACGAATATAGGGGAGCCGATCTATCACGGTACCGAAGGTGCCGTGTCGGGTGCCAGCTGCGGTGGATCGGGGAAAGAGCTCGTACCAGGCGCTGAAACCGGCTCTCGGCCGGTCGACCCTGACCTTCAGGGGCTTCCCGAGCTGTGTCGGCCACGGTCGCGGTGCGTATGTGTACAGAGCGTCAGCCAGTTTCCCGTCGCCCGCGAGTCGTGCGGCCTCATCAGATGGCTGATTCACAGCACAGGCTGCGAAAACCTTATGCGCTTCGGTGAGCGCGCGTTTCGCAGTGCTTGCCGCGGTTCCTTTCCTGCCGCGAACCTTCGAAGCTGCCGTTCCACACAGCTTCGCAAGCTCGTGTGCGTCGAGGGTATAGTCGACCGCCGCAGCGTGCTTCTTGCTGATCGCCCGGCACAGCGTAGCGGGGTGATCGACCCACGAGCTGATCGTAAACTCCCAGAGCCCGTTTTCCTCCGGAACAAATGATGCCGTGCACAGGTCGTTCGCGCCGGGCGTCATGGCGACCGTGTGATACTTTGAGTCTTTTTCAGGTTCGACACGGCGGAATGAGAGCTCAGCTGCAACCAGATCGTGACCGTCGCAGAACACATTCGCCCGCACCGACAGGGGACGTCCGGCTACGTGCTTCGCTGCGTAGCGACCACCGTCGACACAGGGGTGAACATCTTCGATAACCGTCCGTGGACGTCCTTCTTTTACCATACAGACACTCCTGTCTGTACAAGCTATAAGGATTCCCCGTGCAGTTCAAGGTTGACCCGAAACCACATCTTTCGGGATACTGCCGTATACCATGAGTCACGAAACACTTCCGATATTTCCGCTCGGTCTCGTTCTTCTGCCCGGTCTTCCCTTGCCGCTTCACATTTTCGAGGAACGCTATCGGGACATGGTCGCCCGCTGTCTCGACGAAAACGTGGAGTTCGGTGTGCTTCTTTACGACGGGGCGAAGCTTCGAAGTCACGGCTGCCTTGCACGCATCGAGCGCATCCTCAAGACCTACGATGACGGCAGACTCGACATCGTGACCGTGGGAACCGATCGGTTCCGTGTACAGGAAATGGATAACAGCGGCCCTTACATGCAGGCGCAGGTCGAGCGTTTTACCGACGAGGACAGTGACGACGTTTCCATTGGGGATCTTCGCAACGACGCGATACAGCGTCTGCAGGCATTCGTCGATCTTGGCGAACGCAGTATAGACATGCAGACGCTTGAATCGCTCGATGCCACCGCGCTTTCGTTTCTCATCGCTGGCACCGATGCCTTTGAAGCGCACGAAAAACAGCGTCTCCTTGAGATCACCTCGACGGGTGAACGCTTACGGCGCTGCGTCGAAGCGCTTGAAGGCACGCTTGAGCGACTCGAGCTCAACAGACGGATCAAGAAGATAATCGGCACCAACGGGCACATTCCCGATGCCTTCGGGCCGGAACCCTAAACTCGAACCCCACATCATCCGAAATACATCTTAGCAGGGGCATCTCAAAAAAAACGCAAAAAAATGCGGCTGCATGGTAAATTTATGTTTGACAGCCCTCGTACCTCGTGATACCTTTCAGGTACATTATTTGATGTTGCATGGCTACAAAAAAATAGATGCAACAAAAAAGAGAAATCGGGAGGTTTTTCATGAAGTGGGAAGGATATAACGACAAGGCAGCCGAGCGCGTAACGAACTCGATCACAAAAGTATTTGGTCCTCGCATTCTTTATACGCTTGTCACAATCGCGACCATCGCCATGGTTCTCGTTGCTAACAACAAGTGGACCGGCTGATAACTGACTCTTTTCTGTAAAAATCTCCGAAGGCGGCGTTTTCTGTGAGCAGGAAACGCCGTTTTTGTTTGTACCGAATCGTGCACAGCTGACATAAGATTGTACTGCGCCCGGGTCTGTGATACCCTCTGCCGATGTTCTCCAAGGTTCGTGTGTACGTATTCCTCGTGGTCGCACTGAGCGCGTATGTGTTTGCAACACACGCGCTGCCCTTCGACCTCGAAGCCTACGCAGCAATATTCATTATCCTCGCCCTTGGCTCTTTTTTGGCACAAATCTACGAGCTCGAGGTTCTGCCTCACCATTCGCTTTCGACACAGATGGCCATTACCGTTGCATCCCTGTTTATCGGCGGTCTTCCGCTTGCGATCTGGGTCGCGATCGCGTCCACGCTGCCTGCGGAAATCATGCTGCGCTGGAACAGACGCAAGGACGGCGTCCTTCGCTTCGTCGACGTTGTGCTGTTCAACGTGGGCCAGCTCGTCGTCTGTCTCGGTGTCGCCTCTCTGTTCCTTAACCGCCTGACTGAGCTTTCGGGGCTCCCCGGGAACTCGTATCTGGCCATGTCGCTGGCCTTTATCGTCTATACCTTCGCGAACCTGTTTCTGGTAGCGATCATTATCGCCATGACCTCCGAGGAGCGCTTTCGCACGGTCATGCGCATAGGGTCGAAACGCCTGCCGCTTCAGTTTCTGTCCATGGGTGTGCTTGCCATGCTCATGTACACGCTCAACCAGGAGTCACCTTTTACCCTCGCGCTCATGTTTGTCCCTATGTCGCTCGTGCACTATTCCGTACAGGGCTACCTGAAACTCGGCCGCGAGTCGCATCTTGCGTTCAAGAAAATCACCGATCTGCTCGAACAGCGCGACCAGTACACCGGCGACCATTCTGACGAAGTCGAAGAACTCTCAGTCAGGCTCGGGCGAGCGCTGGGTATGAGCGACGAGGAACTCGAAGCGGTCAAAGCGGGGGCGGCGATACACGACATCGGGAAAATCGCGATCCCCGACGCAATACTCCACAAACGCGGTGGTCTGACCGACGAAGAGTACGAGATCATGAAAACACACACCACGATCGGTGCGGAAATCATTCGGGATCTCAGTATCTATCGTAACGTTATTCCCATTGTGCTCCACGAGCACGAGCACTGGGACGGCGGGGGATACCCCCATGGTCTGGCAGGAGACGTGATTCCGCTGGCAGCCCGGGTCGTCGCCGTCGCCGACGTGTACAGTGCACTCACGACCAAGCGACCCTACCGCCCCCCGCAGGGCAAACCGTTGCAGTACACACCCGACGAGGCCCAGGCGATCATGACCGACATGTCAGGCGCCGTCCTTGACCCACGCCTTGTCGAGGTTTTCTTTCGCCGGGTAATATCGCTTCCATGATCCCCTTTTTCGGTATTGCCCTGGGTCTGGCCACCGGTTTCATCCGGCGCGGGAGCCTTCGCGGTCTCGCCGAACTGCGCTTTACGGCTATCTGGTTGCTGTTTTTAACGTTGCTCATACAGATACTGATTTTTCCCTGGGTGCTTGGCACCGTCATTATTGAACAGGCAACCGCGTACCTGCACCTCGCCTCCTACGGTCTTGCCGCAGTCTTTCTGCTCCTGAACTTCAGGATCTTCTGGCCCGTGCTTCCCGGCATGCTGTTGAATCTTCTCGTTATCGCGGCAAACGGAGGCTTCATGCCGGCTGATCCGGAAGCCCTCCGTCGCGCGGGCGAACCGGCAACCGCCGAAGCGCTCCTGGCATCCTCCGATGGAACACTGGCCAACATCCGGCTTATGACCGACGAAACGCTGTTGAACATCCTCGGCGACTGGCTTTTTGCTCCCGGCTGGGTACCGTTTGCCACCGCCTTCAGCATCGGTGACCTGCTTATCGCCGTCGGGATCGCGTGGATCGTTCAGGCGGGGATGCGTCGAGGGGCATCGGAGACCACATAATGTGAACGGGGGCACCTAACCGGTGCCGTGTTCGCGGAAAACACAATAACTCCTACCGACCGTGGGTTACGGTTCTGCCCCTATGGTAGAACGCGTTGGCGGATGCCGACAGAACACAAAAGGGGAGGTATTTCCACAATGAGGAAAGCGACCGCAATTCTCGTGTGTCTGCTGTTGATAGCAGGCATTGTACCGCTGTTCAGCGGAGGACGGAGTGAAGAGGGAGCGACTGCCGCATCCGAGCTTCGGATCATGTGGTGGGGATCGCAGCGTCGGCACGAGCTGACGATCGGTGCTATTGATGAGTATACAGCCGGGAATCCCGGACTGAACGTGAACTATGAGTTCGCCGGTTGGCAGGACTACTGGACACGCCTGACGACTATGGCCGCTGGCGGTGATCTTCCAGACATTATTCAACAGGACTACGCATATCTTTCGGAGTGGCAGGCGCGAAACCAGCTTCTACCGCTGGACAGTTTTATCAGTTCAGGCGTGCTGGACCTCTCGAATGTTGATGACGGCCTGCTTCAGGGTGGCCGCATTGGAGGGCAACTGTACGGATTGAATCTTGGCAGCAACGCGGAATCCATTGTCATGGACCGTGCAGTGTTCGAGGCTGCAGGAGTCGAAATACCAGCGTGGGACTGGACCTGGGACGACTTTGAAGAAACGGTGCTGGCGATTCGCGAAGCGACCGGTATCTGGGGCATTGGTGGAAACCTGTACAACGAGCAGATCTGGCAGTCAATCTATCTGAGTCTCGGCGAAGATGCGTATAACGCAGAGGGCACCGGAGTCGGATACAGCGACGATGGCCCGCTCGTTCGTCATTTCGAGATGTTGCTGCGACTCCAGGAAGCGGATGCGATTCCGCACATTTCCGAACACCTTGCCAGCTATCACGAGCAGGGTGTTGAAGCCGCACCGATCGTTGCTGGCGACGCGGCAATGGAGTACCTCTGGAGTAACCAGATCATTGCACTGTGGAACGCCGCTGGAGCAGATCGTGACATGGTAATCCGTCCGATTCCACGCGTTGCGGGTGGAGAAGCAGGGGTCTATATCAAGCCGTCCATGTTCTTCTCGATTACCCGAACCGCGCGAAACCCCGAAGCGGCTGCCGCCTTCCTGAGTTCGTTTACGAACGACGTGGGCATCAACCGGATACTGCTTGCCGAGCGCGGAGTGCCGATTGCTGCACCGATACGCGCGGATCTCGCGGATCGAATCACGGCAATCGAAGCTACGGTGTTCGAGTACATCGCAGAAGTACCGAACTGGGCCAGCCCGATACCACCGCCTGAACCTGCCGGACACGGAGATATCATCAATAACGTGTATAATCCCCGCGTTGCAGAGGCAATCCTGTTTGGACAGACAACCCCTCAGCGGGGTGCAGAGATACTGCGACAGGAAGTCGCTTCAATTCTCGGAAGCAACTGATCAGGGTTTTTTCCCGCCGCACACAGGTGCGGCGGTTTTACGTTCGGTCTACACGACAGGGAGGACAAACAGCGATGGTACAAAGCCTTACGTTTGCCACTACACGCAGTCGAAGAAATGCTATTTCTGGCTATCTGTTTATTTCGCCATGGCTGATCGGGTTCATAACGCTGACGATCTTTCCTATCATCGCTGTCGTGTATCTTGGATTCACCCGGTACGACATCTTTTCGGCGCCACAATGGACTGGTCTTGCGAACTACCGGCGGATGTTCACGGCTGATCCACGGTTCTGGACGTCGGTCCGGTCAACGTTCGTTTTTGCGTTCAGCTCGGTTCCGTTGAAACTGGCATTCGCGCTTGCGGTTGCCATGGTTCTCGCGGCGAAACGACGCGGCGTTGGTGTCTATAGAGCTCTGTACTATGCCCCATCGATCGTCGGTACGAGTGTTGCTGTCGCGGTTATGTGGCGACAGATTTTTGCGCGCCGCGGACTGGTGAACTGGGTACTCGGGTTTCTGGGGCTTCCGTCCACGACCTCATGGCTCGGTGAACCGGCGACGGCGATCTGGACGATCGTTCTACTTGTCGTCTGGCAGTTCGGCTCGCCCATGCTAATTTTTCTCGCGGGACTGAAACAGATACCAGCCGAGATGTATGAGGCAGCCGACATCGACGGGGCGCGAGCACATCAGCGCTTTTTCCGCATTACACTTCCCATGCTTTCACCGATCATCCTGTTCAATCTGATCATGCAGATTATTTTCGGGCTCACCGTGTTCACGCAGGCTTTCATTATTACCGGAGGAGGACCGCTTGATACAACGAACTTCTACGCCCTGTATCTGTACCGTCGGGCGTTCGAGACGTTTCAGATGGGATATGGCTCGGCAATGGCAGTCGTACTGCTTGCGGTTGTCGGTGTGTGTACCGCAATAGTATTGAAAACGTCCGCGAGATGGGTCTTCTACGAAACGGAGTAAATGAGAATGAGTAACAGTACACAGACAATATTGCTGCGTGAGGATGTACAGGCGAGGCTTCGCGCCAAACGTAGACGGGACCTTCGCGGTTCGATTGTATTCCATAGCTTCGTGATCCTGTTCGGATTTCTGATGCTATACCCACTTTTGTGGCTGGCCGGAAGTTCTTTCAAGCCCTCCGGCGAGATATTCACGAACCTTGGAGCGATAATACCGTCCGAACCGACCCTCATGAATTTCGTGAACGGCTGGCGGGGTTTTGGCGGTATTACCTTTACTACGTTCTATCAGAACAGTTTTTTGTATGCAGGAATCGGAACATTTGCTGCCGTCTTGAGTTCGGTCGTCGTAGCCTATGGTTTTGCCCGATTGAAGTTTCCATTACGCGGGTTCTGGTTCACCTGCATGCTCATGACTCTCATGATGCCGGTTCAGATACAGATTATTCCACAATATATCTTCTTCAGCCAGCTCGGAATGATTAACACGTTCTGGCCGCTTCTGCTTCCGAGATTTCTTGGTCAGGCGGGACAGGCTTTCTTTATATTCATGATTGTCCAGTTTATCCGGGGCATTCCGATTCAGCTGGACGAAGCGGCTGAAATCGACGGCGCAAACAAAGTGACATTCTTTCTGAGAGTGATGCTTCCGCTGGTCAAACCGGCCATGGTTACCGCGGGCATCTTCAGTTTCTACTGGACCTGGTCCGACTTCCTGACGCCCCTGATCTATCTGAACCGACCGCGGCTGTATACGGTATCTGTCGCTCTACGCGCGTTTTCCGATCCAGCCGGAGCGACCGACTGGGGAGCAATCTACGCCATGAGCTTCCTTTCGCTTGTTCCCGTTCTTGTGATATTTGTGTTGTTCCAGAAACACATCGTTGAGGGTATAAGTACAACAGGGCTCAAGTAGGGCCCCGGACAGAGGGGCGATTCCGGTGGCGAAATACCGACTGATTGGTGCTCGGACACAGCTGTTCCTGAAGTATCTAGGTTACTCTCTTGGCCCGCTCATCGTCATGATGCTCATGGGAGTAGCCTTTATCGCACTGAATCAGCGCTACTCCCGTCTGAACGCGGAGAACGTTATCGAGCGCGGGCTGGATCAGCTTCACACCAGGATAGACATGGTGCTCGGTGAGCTCGATTCGGTTGCCCTCGGACTCAGCACTGATCACCAGCTTCTCAGTGCGGCGAGGAACATCCTGCGCGAACCGCAGCTGACCTACGACTCTTACCGGCAACTGCAGCTCATCTTTACCGCCCTCATGACAACCGTGCAGTCGAGGGCCTACCTCCACTCCATCTACGTCTACGTCGATAATCCGAATGACCGAATGATCTCCACCGCACGCCAGTACAGCCCGCTGCGGCCGGCACACGACACAGGGTGGATCGATCCCTACCTTGAGCGTGGAGGTCTCGGCTCTACTCAAGCGTTTTCCGTAATTCGTTCCTATGAAGGCGTTCGGCTGCTCGGAATACCCGACCGTGCGCTGACCATGTATCGACCGACCTTTGCACTGGGATTTCTGCGACCTGACGGTGTAGTAGCTCTGAATGTAGACCTCGATTACCTGTATTCGGTTGTTCGTTCGACACGGGTATACGAAGGGCAGCATGTTCTTGTCAGCACCACCGACGGACAGGAAGTTCTCTTCGTGCCCGGCCATAACGTGGAACTGAGCGGGCCGAATGCGCGTACGCTCAACAGCCTCAGCAACGAAATGGAGAACCGTAGTTCCGGCTTCGTCGAAATAGAAGGCACAATCTACCTCCTGTCGCATATGGTGTCCGAAACCGGTGGGTGGCGATACGTGTCGGTAGTCCCACAATCTGTCGTGTATCGCATACCCCACGAACTGCGGACCATATCGATCCTTCTTTTTCTGGTTGCACTCACGAGTGCAACCGGTCTCACTATCTGGTTATCCCGTCGTAGCTTTCTCCAGATGGGACAGCTTGTCGACGTGCTTGACGAGATCGAGCGGCAGGGAGGCTCTCTGCCGAAAGGGACCGACGATCAACGTGATCGGCTCTCTGAGCATCTTTCGTACAGCGTCATGAAAGACTTCGTCCACGCCCGTTTTGTCCCGATAAAGGCTTCGGAACGCAGGTATCGCAGACGGACACTTGAGCTCCTTGCGATGCAGTCGCAAGTCAGCCCGCACTTTCTGTATAACACCCTCGAGATGCTGACCTGGAAATCATATGAGTTTACCGGAGGACCAAACGAGATAACGACAATAGTCGAGGACCTCGCTGAGATACTCGATTACGCCTTATCCATGGATGGAGAGTTTAGGGCTCTCGCAGACGAGGTTCAGAATGCCAAACGCTACCTGGAACTCCAGGCCAGGCGCAAAGGCCGGGAGTTCAGTGTCACATGGAACATCGACCCGGTTCTTGAGGATGTGTGTGTTATTCCCATGCTTATTCTTCCGCTTGTTGAGAACTCAATACAACACGGATTTCACCACTCGGGTTCAGACGACCAGATTCGGATCGAAGCCGTTGAAACCGGACCTGATCGATTCGAGTTGCGCGTAATTGACAACGGCGAGGGAATTGACACTGAACGGCTGGTGTCAATTCGGGACGACATTTCGAGTGAGAAAGCCTTTCATGAACATATCGGTCTGTATAACACAAACAAGCGTGTGGAACTCGCGTACGGTAGCGGGCCCTGGGGTCTGCACATAGACAGCATGCAGGGAGAGTCTACAACCGTTCGCATCGTGTTGCCGATTCTATTCTTCTAAACTGCGTACACTATGTCCGCCTGAAATGAGATTCCGACACGCGGACTTGCGATATGTCCCGGGAGTCTGTCCGAAGTACTCCCGGAACCGGCGCGTGAATGCCTTGGGGTTGGTGTACCCTACCATCCCACCGATCTCATATCCGGGAAGTCCGGTCGTCGCGAGAAGTTCGGCCGCACGCTCCATCCGGAGCCGCCCAATGAACGTGGAGTAGTTTTCCCCGGACTGTTCCTTAAACAACCTGCTGAAGTAGTGCGGGTTCATTCCGACCATGCGGGACGCTTCCTCGAGCGTCGCCACTGCCAGATGTTTCTGCGCATAGTGACGCACCGAATCAACGATTTCCTCCGGAGTGCTCCGCGCGATGATTGCATCCGGCCCTGCGGCGTCAAGTTCATCTTTCAGATTGCCAAAGACCTGGAACAGTTCGCTGTGCCGGGTTGGTTTGACCAGGTATTGCCGTACGCCCAGCCGAACAGCCTCTTGCGCGTACTCGAAATCCCGATATGCACTCAGGAACACGATCACCATGCGGTTACCGTTGCGACGGAGCTGCTCGGCGAGTTCAATGCCACTGGTATTCTTCATGCGTATATCGCAGAACAGAACATCTGCTTCGTGAGTATTCAGGAACTGAAGCACCTCGGCTCCGTTTGCGCAGGTTGCAACCACCTCAAATCCTACCTGATTCCAGGGGAAATACTGCGTGAGCCCGTTTCGGATCGTTTCTTCGTCGTCTGCGATAATGAGCCGGTACAAGAGCGTTTTCCTTCCGACAGAGTATAGCACGGGATTCGGCCGGAACTGAATCAGTTCTTTAACAGCTATTGGACGTTCTGTGATAGAATCAGGAAAAGGCATTCAAGTATACCTATGCACACGATTCTCCTCGTTGAAGATGAACCTCTGATCGCGCTCGCTGAGAAAAGCACTCTTGAGGCAAACGGTTACGCCGTGGCGACGGCACAGAACGGAAACGCAGCG
>RECN01000085.1 GCA_007694005.1 Spirochaetaceae bacterium | reverse complement strand
CCATCATGCTGAACTGGCGTTTTGTCGGATTCAATATGGTTCTGTATCTTGCCGGACTGCAGTCCATCCCGGTGGATCTGTACGAAGCAGCCTCCATCGACGGTGCGACGACCGTACAGCAACATCGCTATGTCACGCTTCCGCTGCTTCTTCCGGTAATCTTCTTTGCCGTAAGTCTGAGCATCATCGGTGGCTTCCAGCTGTTTGAAGAACCCTTCGTACTGCTTGGTGGAACCTACGGCGCCTTCGGAGGTCCCGGACAGGGTGGGCTGACTGCGGCCTACTATATTATGTGGCTCGGATTTGGAACTGGCCGTCTCGGACGCGGTTCTGCAGTGGCATGGGTGCTCTTCCTGGTCATCATTGTTTTTACCTTCATCAACAGGATCATCACGAATCGCCTGCGGGCATAAGGCGAGGACTACCATGCAGGCTTTTCATCAAATTGATTACCACAGTCGACCGGCCTTCTCGGGCTTTCTCCCGGGAATCGCCGGTCTGCACGGCATACCGATGTGGGTGTTCTACGTGAACCGCGGACAGGGTGTCGTGAGCTTCGGCGTCGACAGCAAGGACGGAAGCATCGCCGAGTTCTTCTCGGCAGCAAACGCCTACCGGGTCGTGTCGGAGCGGGGGTTTCGTACCTTCCTCAAGGACTCGGCAGCGACTGGCGCGGCCGAGACACAGGTCTACGAACCATTCTCCGGTCAGGTCCCGGGGGCACAGTCCGAGTTCATCGTGAACGCGGATACCGTCTCGCTGTGCGAACGTAACGAGGCACGAAAGCTTCAGGTGGAGGTGTCCTACCGCACCATGCCGCATCGGGCAACCGCAGCGCTTGTGCGGGAAGTGACGTTAACGAATCTATCAAACACACGGCGCACCATCGAGTATATCGACGGGTTGCCGGCGCTGATTCCCGCGGGAATTGATCACAGCGCGCTCAAAAACATAGCGACCACCGCGCAGGCGTGGATCAGGTCAAAGCCGGTGGAACGAAACGCCGCGGTCTACCGCGTTTCGGCGACGCTCGGCGACACTGCCGACGTCAAGCGGGTCGAACGCGTGCACTTTGCCGCGGGCTTCCTGCACGGTGGCGGCTCGACCGGCGGCCAGATGCAGGTCGTCTACGATCCCGACATCGTCTTCCAGCCGCAGGGGGCGTTTCGTCTTTCCAGTCATTTCGCCTGCGCGAGGGTCGAGGAACTCCTGTTGCGACCGCAGTCCGACCGCGGCAAGACCCCGTCGGCGCTCTTCGCCGGTCGTGTCGACATAGCTCCCGGAGCGGCAGTGCGGCTTGTGGAAGTTTACGGTGCTGCCGAGACTGAAGATGCGTTTCGCGCTATTCACACCGATCTCGCGCGCGAGGACTTTGCATCCGAAACGGCTGTTGCAAACCGTGAAATCGTCGAGGATATCGCGTCTCTGTGTGCAACCGAAACAGCGCTCCCTGACTTTGACGCCTACTGCAGGCAGAGCTTTATAGATAATGTCCTGCGTGGTGGCCTGCCCTACGTGGAGCATACCCCTGCTGGCGACGTCTACCTGCCAGTGTATTCGCGCAAGCACGGTGATCTGGAGCGCGATTACAACTGGTTCGTGATTCCGCCGGAGTATTACTCGCAGGGCTGGGGTAACTACCGCGACGTCCTTCAGAATCGTCGCTCCGACGTGTTCTTCGTCCCCCGCGTGGGCATGGAGAACCTGTGGGAGTTTGTGAGCCTGATACAGACTGATGGCTATAATCCTCTCTCGGTACAGGGGCGTAGTTTCAGCCTGCCTGAGGCCTCGCACGGAATGATCCCGGAATCCATGACCGCCACGCGGGCGCTCGTGTCCTCCGGTGAGTTCTCCCCGGGGACGCTTCTGCGCAGTATCGAGCGCGACGGAACAGCGCGGAATGAGGCGCGTACGCTCTTCGCAACTGTCCTCGGTGCGTGTGAAGCGATCGTGAACGCCGAGCACGGAGAGGGCTTCTGGATCGATCACTGGGACTACATAAACGATCTCCTTGAAAACTGCCTTTCGGTGTTCGCCGACCAGGCCGAGAGGCTTCTCTGGGATGAGCCCGTGTACCCCTACTATCGCAGCGGTCACTTTGTTTTGCCCCGTTGTCGTAAGTGGGCGGTCGTCGACGGTACGGTACGACAGTACAAAGCGGTGGACGAGCCTGCCGAAGCGGATGCCGAAACGGACTGCTGGATGCACGACGCGAGCGGCACGGTCTTTAAAGCGTCACTTGGCGAGAAACTCCTCGGCCTCGTGGCTGTCAAGTTTCTCACCCGGGATGCTTTCGGCGTCGGGGTCGAAATGGAGGCGGGAAAACCCGGCTGGTACGACGCGCTGAACGGGCTGCCCGGCCTGCTCGGGTCCTCGCTCCCCGAGTCCTGGGAACTGTTGCGTCTGCTGCGAACCCTTTCGGCCGCCGTCGCTTCTGCCAGACGCGCCGAGTTCAGCCTCGCCGACGAGGTCGCCAGGCTCTTCGAAACCATACGCTCGGTTCTTGGTATGCCTGCCGAAACCGACACAGACCTGCACGCTCGCTGGGATCGCATGGCAGGCGCGCGGGAAACCTACCGCGAGGAGACGAGGAACGGCTTCTCTGGCGGTCGGCAGGCGCTTCAGCGGGATGAACTCGCTGTGCTTCTTCAAGGCATGCAGGATGATGTACAGGCAGGTCTCAGACGCGGGCGCGATCGCACCGGTCTTGCGTATCCGACCTACCTTGTCGTTGCCCCGAATGATACGCCTGAGCTTCATCACTTCCTCGCCGAAGGCGACGGTGGCTCGAAGCTGAGCTTCGACCTAAGACCGCTTCCGCTCTTCCTTGAGGGCATGGTCAAGGCGCTGTCGGTTGAGACTGACCCCGCGGAGCGCGCGCGTATACACGAAACGGTCATGGAAAGCGATTTGTACGACCGGAAACTCAAAATGCTTCGTGTCAACGCACCACTTGAAAACGAGCCGCACGAGATCGGTCGGGCGAGGGCCTTCACACCGGGGTGGCTCGAAAACGGTTCTATCTGGCTGCACATGGAGTACAAGTATCTCCTGGCTCTGCTGCACGCGGGCATGTACAGCGAGTTCTGGACAATCGCAAAGACCGCGCTCGTGCCCTTCATGGACCCGGACGTCTACGGCCGCAGCATACACGAAAACTCGAGCTTCATCGCTTCGAGTCTGCACCCCGACGCGTCGCTGCATGGCCGGGGGTTTGTGGCGCGGCTTTCCGGGTCGACCGCCGAGTTTGTCAGCATCTGGGCGGGCATGTTCTTCGGTCTGCGCTTCTTCCGGCTCGATGGGGATGCGCTCCAGGCGGTGTTCGAACCCTTCATACCGGGAGAGCTCTTTGACGAGTCCGGCCGGGTACGGTGCCACTTCATGCACCGCACGTCCCTTACCTACGTAAATCCAGCGCGAATAACCGTGATTCCAGGTGGTCCGGTGCAGCCCGCGGGCCTGTCGCTGACGCTGAAAGACGACAATCAGCGCGTGGAAATAATCGGAAATACACTGCCTCCACCCTACGCCGGCATGCTTCGGGACGGCGGTATATCTGCAATAGAAATTACCATCGGGGGTGGAACATGAGACAGTCAATACTGCAGACACGGGGAGACAAACCGGGTGCGCGCTGGCAATCGGTGACTGCCGGGCATCCGGATCCGGAACACGTCGCAGTACACCTTCGTGTCGGTGCTCCCCGGCGTGCCGATGCCTTCCGTGGATTCGGAGGGGCGTTTACCGAGTCTGCCGCCTGGGTATTCAGCGGCCTCGGCGACGAGGTGCAGCAGGAGGTCTTGAGCGCCTGCTTCTCCCCGCAGGATGGACTTGGATACACCTACGCGCGGACGCACATGAACAGCTGTGACTTTTCGCTTGGTAATTACTCGGCTGTGGAAACACCCGGAGACACCAAACTCTGGTCCTTCTTCTGCGAACAGGAGCCGAAGTACCTCTGGCCGTTTATGGACGCTGCCAATGCATACCGGGGCGAAGCAGTTCCAATGCTGCTCTCACCCTGGAGTCCGCCCGCGTGGATGAAGACGAACAACTCCATGAATAACGGAGGATCGCTCCGGCCCGAGTACCGCGATGCGTGGGCACGGTATTTCTGCCGCTACATCCTGGAGTTGCAGGAGCGGGGCTTCAGCGTTTTCGGTATAACCGTACAGAACGAACCCGAGGCGACACAGACCTGGGACAGCTGCCGATACAGTGCATCCGAAGAAGCCGCATTTATCCGCGACTATCTCGGGCCAGAACTCCACCGGCAGGGACTTTCCGATGTAGCCCTGTACTGCTGGGACCATAATCGCGACCTGCTGTGGGAGCGGGTCGACGCGATCATGAAATACACCGACGCGGCACGATACATCACGGGAGCCGCCATACACTGGTATGCGGACGGCCACTTCGATCAGGTCGAGGCGGTAAAGTCGGCCTATCCCGACCTTGAGATCGTGTTCACCGAAGGCTGTATAGAAGGTGGGGTCAAGCTGGGCCAATGGGATCGTGCGGAACGCTACGCGAAAAACATCATCGGCGATCTGAATGCCGGGGTCACACTCTGGCTCGACTGGAACCTGATGCTCGATACCCAGGGTGGACCGAACCATGTTGGCAATTACTGCGATGCACCACTCATCGCAAATCCGGAAACTGGCGAAGTCCACTACCAACCCTCATACGATGCGATCGGACACTTCAGCCGTTATATACACGCCGGAGCCCGGTGCCTGCAGCTTGACTGGAACGACGCTGCCGGAGGTGTTTCGGTGGCCACTCGGGAGAGCCTTTCGGCGACCGCCTTTGAGAACCTCGACGGCACGCGTGTGACTGTGCTCTGCAACGCCGGCGACGAGGCAATTTCCGTGAACCTCGATACCGACGGTGGTCACGCGATCCTCACTGCCGAGGTGCCTGGACACTCGATTACGACCTGCATACTGCAACCATAGACCTGCTTGTAAGGGAGACTTATTGACATGAAACACGCATATACCGTTTTACCGACGATCATCGCTGTATTGCTGCTATCTGCCGCGTGTACTACCGCCGAGCGAACGCCACAGCCGGAAGCACCTCTGGCCGGAAGCGTCATTTCCGACCCGAGGTTGACCGTGGTGCAGACAGACCTTGAAGGACTTCCGGATGACGGTGCCTTTGATACCGAGGGCGGCTGGTATCTCCTGAACTTCGACGGCGCGCGCAGTCAAACGAGCCACGATGGATCAACCCTGCAGGTCGATGTGATACTCGGCGGGCCGAACACCTGGTCGGTGCAGCTCCTGCAGGCACCGGTAGAAGTGAGACACGGAGTAGAGTACGAAGTGCGCTTTCTTGCCTGGGCGGATCGCCGACGAGAGATCGAAGTGAAAGTCGGAGGATCAGCTGGCAGAGCATGGGCCCCGTACAACCCCGGCGAAGGCGGCGACGCCGGAGGCACCATGGTCAGTTTGACCGATACACCGGAACGACACAGCTTTACCTTCGTCATGACCCGGGAGACTGACCCGAACGCGCGTTTCGAGTTCGAACTCGGGAAAACCCCCGGGACTGTCTACATTAGCGATGTCGCGCTCGTCGCGACCGGTGAACGCGAGATCGCGCTCAGCGACGCTGACATTGCGTCGTATGTGGATGCGGACTGGGAGCTCAGCTGGGAGGAAGAGTTTAACGAAATCGACCGTGATGTCTGGCTCTTCGAAATCGGAAACGGACACACGCGGGGAATCCCCGGCTGGGGTAATGCCGAGCGGCAATACTACACCGATGAAGAACAGAACGCGTTCATTCGCGACGGAGCACTCGTAATCCGTGCACTCGAAGAAGAGCGCACAGACCAGTTCGGCCGGTACCCGTATACATCAGCGCGCATGATTACCGAAGGCACCATGGAAGTGCAGTACGGCCGTATCGATGTACGCGCAAAGATGCCCATAGGGCAGGGTATATGGCCCGCGATCTGGATGCTCGGCAGCAATCTGCGCGAAGTCGGATGGCCTGAAAGCGGTGAGATCGACATTATGGAGTACCTCGGCCACGAGCCCTACACCGTGCACGGGACCATACACGGCCCCGGATACTCCGGAGGCGGAGGCATCGGGGCGTCTACCACGCTTGAGGACAGTCTCGCCGACGACTTCCACGTGTACAGCATCGTCTGGGACGAGGACCTCATTATCTGGTTGATCAACGATCAGGTCTATCACGCCGTGACCGCCGAGCAGGTAGAGAACCTGTATAACGCCCGCTGGGTGTTCAACCAGCCCTTTTATCTGCTGTTGAATCTGGCAGTCGGTGGCTACTGGCCCGGCTATCCGGATGAAACGACCGAGTTCCCGCAGGAGATGGTCGTTGACTACATACGCATATACGAGCGGCAGTAAAGAGCCCTACACGTAATCGAGCAAAAAGGGCGTCTCGCGTGAGACGCGCCTGCGAAGCGCCTGCCTGTCTACCGGGCTGTGGGAGAACTGTACATCCGGCAGCCCGAAGAAAGTCTCGAGGAACATGCCGGTTGCGCCGTAGGCGATGGTCAGTTCCTGCAGCTTGCTGAAACGTACTGTCACATCCACCTCGGTGTCGTAGGACCAGTTCTCCTGTATCGCTTCTTTCATGACGCTCAGGATCTCCGGATGGAACTCCATGCGTCCGCCGAGCACGACCTGATTCAGGTTCAGCATGTTGACGAGTAATGAGATGTTCCGTGCGAGCTCGTGGGCAACCCGCGAGAATACTTCGCGGTCATGCTCGTACACCGCCGCCTCGGCATCGGTAATCGAGAACTGGTTCATGTACTCGCCGGAGCGGAAGAGACTCTGAAACTCTCCCGCGGCATAGCGGGTGCCGTAGTGAACCTGCTGTCCGAGGACGATGCTCGTTCCGATAGCGATACCGGTGTAGCCGGCTGCCTGAGCCTTGTTCGCACGCGTTTCGCCGAGTATGAACACCAGATCATCAGAGTTGATGAGTTCTTTCTTGTAGGCGATCTCTCCCCACGCGCCGCAGTTTGCGTCGTTATCCAGAATAACAGGAACATCGAACAGCGCATCAAACTCGTCATAAAGATGCTGCTCTTCGTGAATGCCAAGCGGGTTGGACTGGTAAATGATCCCCTCAGACGGGTTTACGAGTCCGCTGACACCAAGGACCGCACCGACGAGCCTCGCGCCACGCGCTTCGAGTCTCGCCTGTATCCCTTTGTAGATTCGAAGGCACAACTGCGGGACGGACTCTGTCCCTACATCCAGAGGTTCTCGGGTCTGAAAGACTATGGTTCCCGAGAAATCGACCGCGACTGCGACATAGAAGTCGGTCTGAAGCTCGATCCCGAGTACCGCTCCGAACCCGGGATTGATCGCGAGGTACACCGGTCGTCTCCCGCCTTGCGGGCTTGAGATGCCTTCCTCGGTCAGGTGAATTATGCCGGTCTCAAGCAGCGTGGCTGTAAGCTTGGTGACCGTAGACTTGTCTATGCCGAGGTAGCGCGCGAGCTCGATGCGGCTCATTGATCTGTGTATCCACAAGGCTCGCAGAATGCGCGCTTCGTTGACTCCGATTGTACAGCACTTTTCCATGCAGCTGGGCCCGCCCCCCGGTGGTACTCCCGCGTCGGCGCGGAGTCGCCTATTCTCCCAAAAAGTGGGACGTGTTGCAATGAGGTTTTCCCGTCCTGGTTCTGTATCTCAGCCTTGTGATTCCGGCAGAACCAGCAGCCCGTGTATCGTTTGAAAGTGAGCATCGTAGCTGACGAGAGCCGCAGCGTGTTCCAGACAGGTCGCGGCAATCCAGACATCGTTCATGGGGATTGGTGTTCCCTGTTTTCTGAGTGTCTGCTTGAGCTGTGCAAACCACTCAGCCGTTGTGTCGGTGACCGGTACGGTAATAGAGCGGGTTTTACCCATGAATGACGCGAGAATCTCGCGATTGCGATCGGTCCTGCTTCCGCCGCGGAAACCATCGTACAGCTCCCCAAGAACCACTGCCGACATGAGAACCGCGTCGCTTCGGTCCAGAATGTCTGCTACCCGTGTGTCACCCGACAGAAGTGCCGTGTACGCGTTCGTGTCAAGCAGTACCCGCATTCAGTCCTGCCACTCGCTCAGGTCGACGTGCTCGTTTGACTCCTGTATTCGCGTGAAGTCGCGTGCATCTTCCTCTGTCCACAGTCCGCAGAACTCCCGATACTCGCTGTGAGCTTCTGCGGCCGTTGAGACGCCAAGGTCACGGGCGAGCAGATCCTTCACCAGCTGATTTTTACTCGTTCCGCGCCGGCTCGCTTCGCGATCCAGTGCAGCCTTCAGGGTCGGGTCGATAGAGTGTATGGTAAGGGAGCTCATGGTTATCTCCAGACGGTTCGGGTGAACCATTATAATGGTTCAGAATAACCCGAAGCTCACCTCGTGTCAAAGCGGGTCCGCGGTCTCGTCGGCGATCTTCAGATCCCGCATTTCCCGGTGTATCGCTTCCATCTTCTGATCGAGTCGCTCGATGTCCCGTGCCGCGTCGAGAAGACCGTCGCGCAGGCGTTGTGGTACGTCGCGGCGGTATTTGTAGTAGATCTTGTGTTCGAGACTCGCCCAGAAGTCCATCGCGATGGTTCGAAGCTGCACCTCCACGGGCATGCGTACGACGCAGTTCGAGAGATACACCGGGACCAGCAGAATCAGGTGCAGGCTGCGATACCCGCTCGGCTTCGGTTCCTCGATGTAGTCCTTGTACAGCTCGACCTCGATGTCGGGCTGCTGCACGAGCATGCTTGCCACCCGGTAAATGTCGGCGACAAACGAACAGGTCACTCGAAGCCCGGCGATATCGCGGATGTGTTTCTCAATCGCCTCGAAGGTCATGTCACACCCGCGGCGGTGCGCCTTACGCTGTATGCTTTCGGGCGTTTTCAGGCGATGGTTAATGTGCTCAATGGGGTTGTACTCGTGCACCGCCTCGAACTCGCTTTTCAGAATTTCGATACGGGTCTGTATGGTCTTCAGCGCAAACTCGTAGCGGATCAGAAACCTGCGTACGCTCTGCCGGTCTGTGTTCATGCGTTCGACCGCGACAGGAAGCTGTGCTTCATCACTCATTGGTCTGCTCCGGTATAGTCACGGTGAAGGTGGTTCCCGCTCCGGGGATGCTCTCGACATCGATGCTGCCGTCAAAGAGTGTTACGATGCGGCGTACAAGTGAGAGCCCGAGCCCGCTTCCTTCGCCCGACCGGGTGCGGTCGACCTGGAAAAACTTCTCGAAGACGCGATCGAGGTCATCGGCTGCGATGCCGATTCCGCGGTCGGTAATCGTGACCCGCGCATCTCGTCCCACGCGTTTCAAACCGACCTCGATCTGTCCCGCCTCGTGAGAGAACTTGATCGCGTTCGCGAGGATGTTCATCCAGACCTGCTGCAGAAGATCCTCGGATCCGAGCACCTCGACTGCCTCGAGCTCGATGGCAAGCTCAATGCGCTTCGCACTCCACTGAGGCTCCAGAATGACAATCGCCATTCGGATCTGTTCATCGAGCCGGAAGCGGCTCGGGGACTCCTGTCCGCTTTGCCGCTCCAGTTTGGAGAGCATGAGCATGGTCGAGGACATGTTGGCGAGTCTCGTCGCCTCCTGAACGATAACCGCTGCGTAGTCCTGACGGTCCACCGGATCGAGACCATCGTCGCGAAGCAGCGTCGCGTAGCCACGGATAGACGCGAGCGGTGTTTTCAGCTCATGCGAGACGTTGCTGATAAAGTCGCGGCGCAGATACTCTATGGTCTTGAGTTCCTGGACCATGCGGTTGAAGTTGCGCGTCAGCCGTCCGATCTCGTCGTGCCGTTCACCGTCTATCTGCACCTCGAAGTCGCCCCGCGCGACCCGCTGTGTCGCCTCGGTGAGCGCGAGTATGGGGTGGACGAGCTTGTTGGTGAGGACAATGATGAGCGCCGCGGAAATCAGCACGAACAGTGCGATGGTGTTCCACAGACGCGAGATCCAGATCTGCAGGATGTTGCGCTGGGCATCGAGCCGTATCATCACGAAGGATTCTCCGAAGCGTACGATCGTGGTCGTTCCTTCGAGTGTGCCGTATCCGACACTCACGATTTCATCTCCTTCGAGCATGAGCCGTTCAGCTTCGCCGACCTGATCGAGGGAAATCGAGGCGACCTCCTGTACCTGGTAGTTGCGGCTGGAGACGATCTCGAGAATCTCCTGGAGCGGCAGATCCGTGCGGTTGCGGAGCGCCTGAATCGACTCGGCGATCTCGAGCTGGTCACCGGCGACCTCATCGGCCACCTGACGCGACAGAAAGGTCACGGCGAGAAAAGAAATAAATGTCGAGACAACGATGATGGCAAAGAAGAACAGCGCGAGCTTTACGGCAATGCGGTTCATATGAGTTTCTCTACCCGGTAGCCGAGGCCCCGGACGGTCTGAATGTCGACTTCGCGGGCATCCGAGAGCTTCTCGCGCAGACGCTTCACGTGAACGTCTACGGTACGTTCATCACTCTCAGTATCCATTCCCCAGATCTCGTCCATGAGCTGGCGTCGGGTGAAAATCTGCTTCGGGTAGCTCAGAAGCTTGAACAGGAGCAGAAACTCCTTGTTCGTCAGAGGAATTTCGTTGCCGTTCCGGGTCGCGGTAAAGCTGTCGTAGTCAAGATTGATGGCTCCGACCGAAAGCTTTCGCTCAGCGCTGATGCGGGCACGTCGGAGCAGGGCAGAAACCCGCAACAAAAGTTCGTCGAGATCGATGGGTTTGACCATGTAGTCGTCGGTACCGACGACGAAGCCGCGGCGCTTGTCCTCGATTGACTCGCGGGCGGTGACCATGAGTACCGGCAGATCGTAGTTCGCCTGCCGCAGTTCCCGGGTCAGCTGATAGCCCGACATGCGCGGCATCATGACATCGCAGACGAGCAGGTCGACGTGCGCCTCCGCGTGGACCTCAAGCGCGTGCTGTCCATCGTCGGCGGTCAGAACCTCGTAGCCGTTCTGCCGAAGCACCGCGGCCATGAGTCGCTGCAGGTTTTTATCATCCTCTACAACCAGAATGCTGAACATGTCACGTAAGCTATATCATCAATATGAACTCTCCGTGAACACGAGCCGTCCGTCAGCGCTTCTTTGATTTCTTCGCCGCGGTGGCTGGCTTGTCGGGCGCTGCCACGTTCGGCGGCTTTACTTTCGATGCTTTCGGCGTCTTTGGCGCCTTCGGAGGGGCATCCGCCTTGTCGCGTGCCTGTTGAGCTCGGCGGGCGTGCTTCGCTGCCTTGTAGGTCTCCTCGAGCACGTGAACCGCGAGGTTTCGCTTCTTCTTTTTCTCCGCGAGCTGCGCTTTTAGCTTCTCCACATCGTCGATAGCGCGCTGCGCGTCGGACAGAGCCGACGCTACCGATGTGCTGTCGA
>RECN01000064.1 GCA_007694005.1 Spirochaetaceae bacterium | reverse complement strand
GAAATGTCGGAGGGCTTCAAGGCGATGCTCTGGCACCCGCTCTACCTCGGGCTTGGCCTGACCGTCGCCTTTTTCGCCGCTGCCGTGCTGGTGGATCTGCGTGGAAAGGAAGCCCCGCTCTGGTTAATCCTCGTGTTCGCGGCGGTTGGCGTTGGGTTTTACGGCATCACTACGGTGGTCCCGGGGAGCTTCCTGGTGTTTATCGCCTACGAGGCGGTGGCTATGCTCTTCGCCCTCGGGGTATACGCGTATCTCAGCCTGCGAGACCGCCGCCCGACCTTTTATCTTATGACGACTGGTGTCGTTCTCAGCATTGCCGCCGCAGTGTTTCAGGCAATAGACAGCGTCGGATTCACCCTGATCTGGGAGTTCGACAACAACGGGGTATTTCACCTCGTGCAGATGGTCGGAATCGTGTTTCTGATGTGGGGGCTGGAGACGGCAAAAAATTCTAAAGAATAATATTGTTCGTATAAATTGCCCGCGCTATATTCTGAAGCTCTGCACCAAAAATTGTCGGAAGGAGTTTGCGTGCAAAACCAGAGGCAGATAGAATCGAGGCAAAGAACCGTCGGTCTGGTTTCATCTTTCGCCTCGTTCACAACAGGACTATTGGTCTTTCTCTATCCGTTCTATTTCCAAACGCGTAACAGTCGACTTCCCCCGACGTTTTATCTGACGTTTAGCATTATCTCCGGGCTAATTTTTCTGTTTACCGCGTTGCGGTCACACCCGTACACCCGGAAAATGCAGGTTGTTCTTCTGTGGCTGACGGGTGTTTTCGTTTCATTTGAGTCCTCACCGGGAAATATCAGTAGCTTTCTGTTTCTGGCCGCAGGCCTGGGACTTTCCATAGAATACGACCTGCCTCGGTTTTCGCGCCTGTCCATCGCCGGTGTACTTGGTATCGTGTATCTTGTAACGAGTGCAACATCATTTGCCATAAAGGTTCCCCTGACAGCACTCGGCATCGTGATGACCGGACACATTATGTTCGGTGCGGGCATCGGATTCCTGCTTCTGTACCTGTGGAAACAGCGTGTAAACCGGTATCGGTCACACACCGATTCATTGATTGATCTGGTGTCGGAGCGAACGAATGAGCTCGAAACGCTGCTGCAGGAGCGGACTGAACTGATCAAGGAAATTCATCACCGGGTCAAGAACAACATGCAGCTGACCTCGAGCCTACTCCGGCTCACCATGAACGATGCACTCGATCCACACGCGCTACACGTGCTTACCCGTATCCGTGGGCGGGTCGACGTCATGGGCCTTGTACATCATCGCATCTATAAAGCCGGAAGACTCAGCCGTGTCGCGCTCAAACCGTATCTCGCAGACATTGTCGTTCTTATTGATCTACCCGGCTACACCCGGCCGGAATTACAGGTAAACCTCGCTGAGGACTATCTCATCGATCTTGATACAGCGGTTCCGTTTGGTCTTGTTGTGCACGATCTCATCGTGGAGACCACACAACGGGCAAACGATGCGGCGAGGACTGGATTCCGTCCGCGGCCGCTTCGGATACTGCTGGAACTGAGAGCTGAGACTCTCGTATTCCGTATGGAAGAACACACCCTGAAGCAACTCGCACCGCCGCTTGACCCGGAAAAGTCATTAAAAACCGAGCTTCAGATTATCTACGGTTTGTGTGATCAGCTGAGTACGCGCCTTTCGATGCAGGCTATCGATGACGCAACAGCCGAAGAAACGAGAATCAGTTACGAGATACCGATACACACCGTCAGGAGTTCCGGTGCTGCCTGACGCGTCTGCGCACGAACAGGACCGGAAGCACCAGCATGGCCGCATACAAGGCAGTCGCAATCCAGAACTGTGCTGACCCTGCCTGAGCCAGACCATCGCCAAAGAACGCCATAACAAAGGTTGCCGGCCCGTTACCCAGGACAGAAGCCATAAAGAAGTCCCGTTTCCTGATCCGTGAGACACCGGCAATGTGGTTCTGTACTTCGTAGGGAATCGTTGGTAGCAGCCGTAAATAGAAGAATACGACAAAGGAATGGCGATTGAGCCTCGCGACGTGGGGACCTACCCGCGAACGGCCTATTGCGTACTCGACCCAGGGGCGCCCCATCCATCTGGAAACAGCAAAGGGAATCATGCTGGCAAAATTGGTCACGCTATAGGTCAGGAGCGCCCCGGGGACGGAGCCGAAGGCGAGCCCGGCGGCGACGGTCATAACCGATGTCGCGTAGGGAATGAAGGTCGCCGGGATGTACAGCAGGATCCAGATAAGCGGCGCCTGACGGCCAAATCCGAGAATGTAGGTTCGGATTGCTATCGGGTCAAACAGGTCAAGCGTCACTGCAGCAAGTATCGTGAGTGCAAGGGCCGCGGCGAGCGACAGGCGAAGCAGGAGTTTAGTTACGGGAATTCGGCGGTGGTTTCGATTCATAGGTGAGACGCCCATGCTACAGCGAGTTGGTACGGCCCGTACAGGGTAGACTTGACGGGAAACGGCTTTACAGTAGAAAACGCTACTCGTGAACATCTACATTATCAGACACGCTGAATCAGAAGAAAACGCCGGGACATCCGCGTCCAACGACGCTGCTCTGACCCCGCGCGGTCGCGAACAGGCCAGGCGAACCGGGCACTGGCTGTCAAACCTTGAGCTCCGTCCCCGGAGTCTGTTCGTGAGCCCGGCGCTCCGCACCCTGGAAACCGCAGATCTCATACGAGAATCCCTGCCGGTTGACGCAACCGTAGACCCGGATCTCTGCGAGCACGGACTTCTGTACGGAGACGACGGTCTCAGCGGCGCGGAAATAGAGACGCGTTTCGGGCGGGATTTGGAAACGCGGGGGACGGAGCAGCGTTCAGGCTACCGTTTGCCGGCTGATTTTACGCAATCACATGGATGGGCGCGCGATCTGGCCGGCGAGACAAAGAGCGACTTTGTTGAACGAGCACTACGGGTCATCGAACGCTACGGCGAGGGCTTTCGACCCGGAAGTCCACCGATTGCGCTCGTCACTCACGCCCACTTCGGAGGTTTTCTGCTCGGAACGATGCTCGATATACCGTCCAGCATGCTATCCAGGCGTCGCATGCGCCAGTTGAACTGCGGTGTGACCCGTATAGAGTTCACCGAATCATACCGGATAGTGCACTTCAGCAACGCGACAGCGCATCTGGGCGATCTGGTCGTGAGCGAGTAGGAGCCAAACAACACTTATTGGTATATACCAATAACTTAAATGATAAGTATTTGATAATATATTTATTGACACCTGGCAAAGCCATGCTACCGTAAAGGAACAAACCACGGGAAACCGTAACGGAGCCGTGTTGCATATGACACATAATCTTTGTCCGATGCGAGCTGTGGCGATCACGCTTGCGCTTTTTTTACTTCTCATGCCGGGAGTATTTGCCGGCGCCGGACGGGAAGCCCCCGACGAGCAGATAACGATACGCATCGGTGATCATCCTGGTGCACATGTCGAGCCGATGGAAGTTTTCTTCATACCCATGTATGAAGAAATGACCGGCATTAACATTGAAATGGAAGTCCTGCCTCCCGATCAGGTATGGCAACGCTTTCAACTGGATGCTCCGGATGGCGGCTGGGATATCGGGTGTAATACCTTGGGATGGATCGGCTATTTTTTCGAGTGCGTGGCCGATCTGAGGCCACACATGGATCGCTACGACGTCGATCCGTATGGACACTATCCCGAACCCGTCATTAACTCTCATATGACCAACGAACTGCTCCGGCCCGATGAGATAATCGCCTTCGCGAGAAATCCAATGTCGCCGCCTATGGCAGCCTCATCATCCTGCGAATAATCATATTTACGCTGGTAGTAAATCGCTATCTTGTGAGCGGTTCGACCCAGGGTACCATAAAAGGATAGCAATCATGTCAGACGGTCTGGTAGGAATCGACATAGGAACGTCGAGTGTCAAGGTTCTGCTGACCAGAACTGACGGTGCAGTTGTTGCGCAGGCATCGCGTTCGTACGAAACGTACAGCCCCAAGGCGGGATGGGCTGAGCAGAATCCTGTAGAGTGGTATTACTGTGCACAGGAGGCTGCATCTGAGGTTCTGCTCAAGGCAGTTGAGCTTGACCGGGGCCTTCAGATTCGCTCTGTCGGTTTTACCGGGCAAATGCATTCCTTTGTTCTGCTTGATGAACAGGGTGATGTGATTCGGCCCGCTATTACCTGGATGGACAGTCGAGCGCGTGATCTGATTAGCGAGACAACGGGCGCGCTTGAAGAACTCGGTCTGCTCACGAGACTGCAGAACATGCCGGCACCGGGACTGACTCTCCTTCCACTTCTCTGGCTCGCCCGGCATGAGCCGGAGGTGCTGGAACGCACGCACACCTTGCTCCTTGCCAAAGATTATCTGCGGTATCGCATGACAGGTGACCTGGCAACAGATACTACTGACGCTTCGGGGACACTACTCATGGATATGTCAGGACGCACGTGGATGCAAGAGCTGTCCGAGGTGTTTAGCCTGAACATGGGGATCCTGCCTGAAATCCGCGAACCGTGGGCTCATTCCGGTACAACCAGGGGCATGCCGAAAAGCCTGAAACGGATGGAAGGAGTTCCGGCTGCTACCGGGTGTGCAGACCAACAGGCTGCAGCGCTGGCCAACGGTGTGCTCACACCTGGCGTGGTTCAAATCATGCTTGGCACGGGAGGCCAGATCGCGACACCCGTACCAGAGTGCCCACGCGCAGTTAACAGATCGCTCAATGTTTTCTGTCATCATTCGGGCTGGCTTCTCCAGGGAAGCATACAGAATGCCGGCTCGGCTCTAAACTGGATACGGCGAATGCTTGACTCAGAGTGGCACGACTTTGACGATGCAATTGCTTCGCCAAAACGAGCTCCGTCCCCGTTTTTTCCGTTTTTTTTGCCGTACCTGACCGGTGAGCGCACTCCGATCATGAGCGCATCGGCAACAGGCGCATGGTTGGACATAAGACAGTCGCACGAGCGTAAGGATCTACTGTATGCGGGGATCGAAGGTGTAGTCTTTGGTATCGCGGATGCCTTAGAAGCGGTATTGACAGCAGTCGGAACCGCGGTATCTGAAATCAGGATAGGTGGAGGCGGTACGCGGTCAACCGGATACCTGTCGCTTCTCAGCGACACAACGGATCAAACAGTCCATGTGTTGTCCGAAAGCAATACAACCGCGCTGGGAGCAGCAATTCTTGGTGGTGTTGCAGCAGGCATTTTCCCTGATCTCAAAGCCGCGGTGGAATCCATGGCCATAGAAGCGGATCGCATAATCGAACCCAACAGCCATCGACACACGGATCTTATGGAACGACGAAACAGATGGAAAGACTTGAGTCATCACCTTACATGAGACTTAATGATAGATGAGTCACGAATCAGGAACTGCGCATTTGCTCCGAGGGTAACCGCGGGGCGATCCGGATGTCGAAGCCGGGCCATCATAACTTCTACAGCCAGCTCTCCGAGTTCCGAACACGGCTGCCTGAATGTAGTTAACGGTATCCTGGCAAACTCGGCGAACTTCACATTGTCAAAACCGATCACCCTCACATCGTCCGGCACGTTTTCGGGGCGTTTCTGTAGAGTATGCATGAGCGAAATAGCAGTAGCGTCATTCGCACAGATGAGGTTCTCAGCACCGGTCTCCATGATTTTGTCGACAAACTCAGGATCATCGGGTTCACCGATGTGAACACAGCCTGTGGGCATGCTGATACCCCTCTCGGCAAGCGCGAGTCTGCATCCATTGAGTCTGCTTTCGACGGTATAGGCGGAAAACGGTCTGTACACAAAGTCAACACGGATTGCACCCTGCTTAAGAAAGTGCTCGGCCGCCCGATACCCAGCCCTGATGTTATCGACACCAACCAGATCGAATGGACTTCTCTCGGGATAGGGAAGATAGTCACTGTCGAGCAGCACCACGGGAATGCCAGCCTCGGTGAGTCGCCGAACTATGCGTTCATTCGTTTTGCGGCAATCCGGAACAAGTTCCAGCGGTACGAAAAACAACCCGTCGATTTTCTGTTCAAGATATCGATCGCAGGCCTCTTCAAAATGCTCAGCGGTGCTTGACGTTTTATGGGCGGTCGAGTCGCTCCAAATCAGGTGAAAGTTGTGATGTCGCGACAGCTGTGCAATGCGGGCGCAGATAGGCTCGAATATTTCCGTTACACCAAGCTTCGGGATAAGCAACCCAAAATACCGGCTATCTACAGGCGGCACGGTGTCGTGAATCTCTGCAACATAACTCCCTGATCCGGGCCGACGATCGATGATCCCTTCCTGTTGAAGACGGCTCAATGCCTTCGCAACGGTCGGGCGGGAAACGCCGTACAGGTCAACTAACTCGCGCTCCGTCGGTAAGCGTTGCCCGGGTCTGAGCTCGCCACTCCGTATCCGATCGAGGATATCTGTATATATCTTTCTGTGTTTTGCCTGTTCACCCGCGTAGATCATGTCCTCGCAAAGTATATCACAAATGAGCGTCAGGAAAATCGTCCTGAAGCGCTTGCAGGTTCATGCACTCAGATATGATACTGACTACTGCACTAGTGAAGGAGCATTTGTGAAACTGAGGTATGAGCGCGAACTCATCGTAGAATACGGCAAGAAACTTCTGAGCTCAGGCCTTACCAAAGGCACCGGCGGTAACCTCAGCCTGTACGATGCAGACAGCGGAGTTTGCGTTATTTCTCCATCGGGTATCGACTATACCGAGATTCAGGCGCACAACGTAGTACTGATCGACCTTGAAGGCACCCAGATAGAAGGTGACGGCAGGCCGTCGAGCGAAGTGTCGATGCACACCATATTCTATAAACAAAGGGATGATGTCCGCGCGGTTATTCACACGCACTCACCTTTTGCAACGACGCTCGCGTGCCTGAACTGGGAGATGCCGGCTCATCACTATCTTGTCGCGCTGGCTGGGCCGAACGTCCGATGTGCACCATACGCAACGTTTGCCACTGAGGAACTCGCCAAAGCCGCATTCGATTATGCGATTGATCGAAAGGCCGTTTTCCTCCAGAACCACGGGATGCTAGCCTGCGGCGGATCAATGGAAGAAGCGTTCTACATAGCCGAAGAGATAGAGTTTACCGCAGAGGTCTACTGGCGCAGCCGTGCGGTTGGGCAACCGACGGTTCTTGCGGAAGACGAGGTCGCGAAACTGGCAGACAAGTTTATGGGATATGCCCCATTGACCGATCGCAGAAGCCGATAGAGGATAATAGGACGGCAAGGGGGACGGAGGAGCAAATGATAGTACGCATCATCGATATACAGGTAAAACCCGAGGCGATTTCTCAGTTCGAAGAGGAAACGAAGCGTAATCATGCCGGGTCAATATCAGAGCCACGTGTATTGAGGTTCGACGTCCTCAAGGATCCTTCGACACCGGGATCATACGTACTCTACGAGGTATATCAGAATGATGAAGCAGTCGCAGCTCACAAGCAGACCGCGCATTATGCTCGTTGGAATGATGCGGTATCCGAATATATGGCTGCCCCACGAACCAGCCGGGCATTCGACGTCGTAGCTCCGGTAGACCAATCGCTTTGGTAGAACGACTAACGTCGGCAGATTGCCATTCGAGTCCGTTGGGGTCGTTCCGTGTTAAACGAGGCTAACCTCAGGCGTCCTACTCGGCCTTCGGAGGCGATAGCGACAGTGGACCGAAGCAAGGAACGAGGAGCCGCAACACACCTGGCACGTCGTTCATGACATCCGTTGGCCCGTCACGGATGATTCTGTTTCCCACATACTTGTACTCATCAACGCTCTCAACCAACCCCGCTCGCAATGGATTCTCGCTGATATACAGGAACGTCGCGAGAAACTGCCTGAAAGATTCAATGACTTTACTCTTGAATCGATCATACCATACGTGGCCCTGCAGGCCTAATTCTCGGTTGAATCGCATAGCGAACACTCCAAGTATCCACTGCATGACACGAGAAATGTTCTCACCGTTGTCCGGCTTTATCATCAAATGAACGTGATTGCTCATGATACAGATGTTCATGACTCTGAACGAGTACCTATCATGAGCATCGTGGATCGTTTCGAGGAACAGGTCCTTAATGAAGTCGCGCCGAAAGATGAACTCTTTTCGATTAGCCCGTGCCACGACATGATACGTCGCACCTTTCTGTGTTTTCCTGGGTTTTCGCATACACCTTATTACCCACGGATCGCACGATTTGATTGTCGATTTCTGACGAAAAGATTGCTTTTGGCGCCCTGACGAGCGCCCTGATATGCTCCGTCCCCACCCCGTCCCCACCGTCACCCGCCCGAGACACTTGAGATTCGATGGCCTGTGACTCAGAACGTAAAGAGTCCCCAGATTCCAAGTGGGATCAGATACAAGCTGAAAAGCCACAGCTTTCCGCCTCGAATGAGGCGAACGAGCAGCGAGAGCGACAAGAAGCCAAAAACCAGCGATGCCAGAAACCCCAACGCCAATGAAGCCGGAGATACAACCATTCCGAGATCACCAAAATGTCGCATCTCAAGAACGAGAGCTCCGAGTATCGCGGGAATTGATAGAAGAAATGAAAACTCACCTGCTTTTTCTCGAGAGATACCACTGGCAAGTGCGGCGAAAATCGTACTTCCCGACCTGGACACACCCGGAATAACCGATATCCCCTGCATCGTGCCAACGATGAGCGCGTGTTTCGAACCGATCGTCGAGTAATCCACCTTTCCGCCAAGAAAATGAGAAGCAATTAGTAGCGCTGCTGTGAAAAGAAACGCCCCGGCCACGAGTCGGGGATACAAATGGAGATCCAGTTGACGTATGGCGAGTCCAATTACGACGGTTATGGCCGTTGCGATTATTACCAGCAAGGATAACCGTAGATCCTGGCCGTCCTCGACGGTGCTTTGCCTACTCAACCAACGAAAAACTGCTCGGAGCATTCTGTGTATGCGCGCACGAAAGAACACGATGACCACGATCAAAGTCGCTATGTGGAGGATCACGTCGTAGAGGAGTGGTATCTCCCCGATACCCATAATGGCGCGTCCTACGACAAGATGGCCCGAGCTGCTGATTGGAATAAATTCACTAATGCCCTGCAAAATACCCAGGGCAATGGACTGCCAGAGATCCATGCATCCTCCGTTATTGGCGGTACCGGCGGGGACGGAGCCACCGGATTAACCGCAAAAAAACTACGCGTCCTGATAAACGCGAGCGAGAACGCCAATATATAGGACGATCGAGAGTACAATCAACAACCAGAACTGAGGATTAATTGACTCGAATGCTATATGCACGGCAATTCCACCGCCGAAGTACGAAGCTGCGAACAGTGCGCCAATGATGCGGGTTCTTCGCCAGATCAGAAGTACAGCAATCACGAGTTTAAGTACACCAAAGAGCACCGTGTATTGACTGATCCCCCACTCTGTCAGCAGTGGATCAAGCGTACCGAAGAACGTCCCGACCCCCGACAGTACGGTCAAAACCCCTAATACGAAGAGCGTGTTTGCCCCAATCTTCTCCAAATTCATTGTTTTTAGACTCATACGTGTCTCCTTTCATGAAATTATTCGACAAGTCTACCATTTATTACACGATCGTGCATCCAGGGTCTCCTGCAAGGCACGCATATGCGGTACGTACGCCAATCCTTCATGTATCAGATCATCGCGGAAACGGTTGGGCATACGCCCTCCAAACATAATGGGATTCGCGACGTTCACGAGCTCAGCGATACGCGTTATCTCATCGCGCAGAGCTACGTCGTATGTAGACGTCACAACGACCAGGACAACGGCCTCCGCACCTGTCGTCAGCAGGGCGCCAGCAATCTGTTCCGACGGTGCTGTCCCGACGAGTACAGGCGCCCATCCGGCCGCATCCGCATGAATTGCAGCCCCGATAAGACCCAGATCGTGAGCCTCAGTTCCGGGAACACCGATTAGAAGCTTTGGTCGGTCTTTTACCCGATCTGCAGAGGGCACGAATGATGCCAGCGCCCGAAGAAGGTGCAGGTGAAGCCATGATTCGTGTATCTGCTGAAGCCCGCCCCGCTGCACTGTTCTGCCTACGAAGTCTTCGAAAGGAAACACAAACCCGTCGACAAGACCCAGTCGACCAAACGTCATAACAGCGTCGTGGATGAGCTGATGAAGATAACTTTCGTCGAACTGCCGAGTTGCCTCAATCACGTCATCTCGAAGAAGCCCTGATATCAGTGTCCTATTATCCGGTTCGTCCGCGGTCGAGTGCTCATCGGAGGGAGGCGAACCTTTACCTCGAAAACCGTCATACAGCTTCTCCAGCTCACCAGATTCTAAATCGACAATGTCTCCAACTCGAAATCCGTGAGTCATCAGAAACGAACACATAAGTAAACGCTGGAGAAGGTCATCGGAGTACTGACGCCGACCATGATCATCCCGCACAGGGCGTACCGTACGATACCTGCGTTCCCACGCTCGGAGTGTTGCTTGTGAAATACCTGTCCGTCTGGAAACTACTCGAATCGGGTACATAGCGTATGTCGCTACTATATCGCGTCACACTCACGTAAACAACTGGAGATTCAGCTCATACTTTCGTACATCTTTTGTACAGTTATTTTTCAATTCTGTTTGACATACACTTTCATAAAACATATTTTTTTGATGCATAAGTATTATGTAATACATACTCGTGGCATTGCCACAGGGGGGATATCACATGGATGCACAGGCATTCTCGTTATCGGTTGAGGCTTACGAAGTCGTAAACCACGTTCTTACGCTCGGGTACGCCGCGATGGCAGCCTCGCTTCTCTATTTCATCCTGACCAAGAACGGAAACATGCCGAAATACCGCATGTCATCTGTTTTATCGGTTGTTGTCATGGTATCTGCGGCAATCCTGCTTTTCAGCCAGCAGGTCAGCTGGACGAACGCCTACGCCTTTGACGGCAACAGGTACGTATTGAGGGACGGAGCTGACCTTTTTACAAACGGATACCGTTATCTGAACTGGCTTATCGACGTTCCAATGCTTCTTATACAGATCCTTTTCGTTGCAGGCATCGTCGGAAAGGCACGCGGAAGCTACGTGTTCAAGTTCAGCACGGCAGGCGTGCTTATGATCGTCACAGGATATATCGGGCAGTTCTATGAGCCCGGTCGTTTGAATGAGAACATGACCGCATGGCTCGTGTGGGGATTCATCTCAACCGTCTTTTTTGTGTGGGTACTGATTCTTATTACTCAGGTCATAGGCGAAGGTAAGCGCAACATGCGCGGTTCAGGCGCCCAGAAACTGTTTGGCGCTATTCTGCCGTTGTTTTTCGTTTCCTGGTTTCTCTATCCCGGCGCATATCTCATCCCCTGGCTTCTTTCGGCCGGTATCGCAGAGTACGAGTTTGCTATCGTCGCACAGCAGATGACATACACGATCGCTGACGTTGCCTCGAAGGTGATCTACGGTGTCATGCTCAACATAGTGTCGACCAGGCTCAGCGAAGAGCAGGGCTTCCAGGAGGCGTAATCGCCCCTCAGTTGTCCGAAAGTCGAGCTCCGTCCCCCTGCGTAAGGCAGAGCGGAGTGTGTTACGAGGTCACGAGAGATCGTGGCCTCTT